>SHYZ01000091.1 GCA_009692535.1 Myxococcales bacterium | reverse complement strand
CCCCGCCGTCCCCTTCTTCTGCTCCGCCCGCTCAGCGCGCGCCGCGTCGCCGCGCTCCTTCGACGGCACCGGGCTCGTCTTCGAGCCGAGGAACTTCAGCGCAGTGAGCGGCCCGGTCACGCTCACGCCCATGAAGCCGTCGGGGCGACGGATGTTCGTGCCCCACTTCTCAAGGTCGGCCATGTTCGGCTCGCGCGTCTTTAGCTCATCGGCGGCCTTGTAGCGAAGGTACGCCGTGACCTGCGAGCGCCCGACCGGATCGTCGAAGCGCACGCTCCCTTCGATATACAAATCACCGTCGGGCGACTTGGCCTCGAGGTCGACGAGCTGGCCAATCCCCTTTTTGATCTCGACGCGCCCGCCGATCTTGCCGAGCTTGATCTTCGGCAGCGTGAAGCCGCCATCCGACAGCGAGCTGCGCGCCCCCGGCCCGCTCGGGCGGATCTTCGCCACGCCGTCGCCGATGGTGCACGCGGCGCAGTCGAGCACGATCGTCCCCTCCGCTTCCTTCCATCGTCCCTTGGGCAGCGTCAGCTCGATGCTGGCGTCGAGCCCGCCCTGGATCGGCACGCCGCCGGTCGCCGCACGCACGCCGGGCAAGTTGTCGAGCGGTAGCCCGTGCGTCTCGATCTCGACCCGCGTCGCCGCGCGGCCCCGATCGATCGCTGCAGCGATCGTGCCGCCGCCCAGCTCCGCGACCACCTCGACCACGAGCTCGCCGGTCACCGCCGCCAGCACGCCGACATCGATGGCGAGCCGATCGATCGCGAGTTCGACCGGTTTGTCGCCGGGACGCTCGGGCAGGCGCGTGAGCTTCACGTTCGTGAGCACCACGTCGCCGGGAAATAGCCCCGGTCCGGCCGATCCGATCGACACCTCGTAGCCGTCGCCGAGCGCGGCCGCGATGCGCCCCTCGAGCCGCACATACGGAAACGTGAAATGCACCGCGAAAACGAACAGCACCAGCGCGAGCAGCGGATACGCGAGCCAGCGCGCGCCGAAGCGGAAGAGCGCGGTCATGGCGTCACCTCACCGGCCGGCGTCGCCTTCGTCTTTGTCTTCTCTTCCGCCGTGCCGCCGCCCCCATCGCGACCCGGCGCCTTGCCGTCCTTTCCGTCTTTCCCAGCCGCCTCGTCGCTTTTGGCCTCCGCCGCGTCCTTCTTCTTCTGCGACTTCTCCGACTTCACGCGCTCCCACGTCGCGATCGTCAGCTCGACGTCCATGTGATCTTGCTGCCGCGCGTACGGCGTCACCTTGAGCCGCTGCGTCACCACGCCCGGCGACCGCGTCTCGACCTGCTGCAGCATCGTCGCCAGCTGGTCGAGCGTCACGTTGCGCACCGTCACGTCGATCGTCTTCTCCTGAAACTTCCCCTTCACCGGGCCGGTGCGCGGGCTGGTCTCGGGCAGGCTCACGCCCAACTCGTCAGCGATCGCGTCGACATAACTCGCCAGCGCCACCGTCTCGTCGCCGATCACCGCCTGCGTCGGCGCCTTCGCCTTGCCCGCCGCGAGGTCGGCTTGGTGTTGCAGCACCGACTCGATCGCCTCGCGCGACGCCGCGTTGGCCGTCTCGAGCACGCCGAGCCCGTCGCTGATTCGAAACGCAGCCCACACGCCGAGGCAGACCGCAAAGGTCGCGCCGAGCATCGTGATGAGGCGCCGCTCACGCGAGGCCAGCCGTTCCCACCGCTCTTCGATTGCCGTCATCGCAGTTATCGCCATCGTCGTCTCACATGCACTTCGAGGTGGCCGTGATCGTGAACGACACTTGGTCGGCCGCGTCCTCGGTGATCTTGCCGGTCTGGACCTCGCTCAAGCAGTCGATCGAGCGCAGCCCCTTCTCGATCTCCTCCACCGCCGCGCGCGAGTTCGAGGTCGCGCGCACCGTGAGCTTGTCCTTGCGCACGTCGAGCTCGGTCACGTCGAGCTTCACCTTGTCGTTCGCCGGCAGCCGTCGCGACAACTCGATCAACTGATCGAACGCAGTCGAGCGCGGCAGCGGCGACTCCTCCTTGCGCGGCGCGAGCTTCGCCTCAACCTCGGCGACGGTGAGCGGCTTGCCATACGCCGCGCTGGTCACCGCGGCGAGTCGCTCGGCGAGCACCTCCTCCTCACGACGCAGCTTGTGCAGCCCAGCCCACGCCGCGAGGCTCGCGAACAGCATCGCCGCGAGGCCCGCGCCGGCGAAGAAGCCGGCATGCTGCCGCAGGAAGCCGAAGTCGGCGCGATAGGCGAACTTTCCCCGACGCAGATCAAACGCCGGCCGTCCGGTCGCACCCTCGAGCGCGAGCCCGAGCGAGAGCAAGTGCGACGCCTGCTCGGCATCGAGTACCTGCACCGGCAGCCCGAGTTCCTGCTCGAGAAACGAGCCGAGCCCGAGCAGCCGCGCCCCGCCGCCGGCGAGCAGCAGCCGCTCAGGCGTCACGCCGATCTCGGCGGCACACGCCGCCAGCGTCTGCCGAAGCTCACGCACCACCGGGCGAATCTCCACCTCGATCACCGCCGAGACTCGCGCCCACGCCTCCGACGGTGCCGGCTGCGCACCCGACGCGACGAACCCATCCTGCACGAGCGCGCGCTCGGCGGCCGACTCCGCGAGGTTCCACGCCCGCCCGATCGCCTGGCTGACCTTGTACGAGCCACGCGAGAGCGTGCGCGCAAAGAGCGTGCGTCCATCGGCGACGACCGCGACATCTGTGCGCGTGTGGCCGATGTCGACCACGACCGACGGACCGGTGAGCGACGGCAAGACCTGCTGCACCGCGCGGGCATAGGCGGCGGGAGCAGCGCAGAGCGCGCGCACGTCGACCCCGGCGGTGGCGGCGAGCGCAAGCAGAGCGCCGACCTCGTCCTGGGTCGCGGCCGCGGCCAGCACGCGCGAGCCCGGTGCCCCGGCGATGCCCGACGGTGTCGCCAGCGCCGGCAGCTGCTCGAAGTTGAAGACCAGATCCTCAAGATCGTGCGGCAGCTGCCCCTCGAGCTCGCCGCCGATCGCGCGCTCGATGACATTCCGCTTGGCGTGCGCGAACGGGAACGCGAGCACGCGGAACGACACCGCCTCACCGGGCAGCTCGAGGATCAGCGGCTCATTCACGAGCCCACGCGCCGCGATGAACTCAGCCACGACACGAAGCCCACGCGCCGCGTCTGACTCACTCGCGCCCGCGCCCGCGCCCGCGCCCGCGCCCGCGCCCGCGCCCGCACCCGCGCTCGCGCCCGCACCCGCGCTCGCGCCCGCGCCCGCGCCCGCACTGTCGGCCGTCGTCGTCGTCGTCGTCGTTGCCGGCCGCGGCGGCAGCGACAGCTCGAGCTGCTCAAGCACCGTCACGCGCCGCAGCCCCGCGCTCACGATCGTCACCTTCACCGCCGTCGCGCCGAGATCGACGCCGAGCACCTTCTGAGCCATCGCTACTCCTCCCGCCAGTAGACCCACGAGCCGCGCGCGTAGGCCGGCTCGGTGTGGTTCTGGTTGTGCGTGTCGTTGTCCCACACCGCGCGCAGCGTCTTCTCCACCCGACCGATGCGCGCCGTCACCTCGACGCGATACGTGCGGCGGTTCCCTGCGCGCGCGACCTGGTTGAGCTTCGAGAGGTCGAGCTCGAGCCCGACCAGCGGCTGTCCATTCGGCAGCAACGGCAGCATCCCGCCCTCGGTGCCGTCGGCCACATCAGCGAACATCGCCGTCGGGTCCTTCACGAATTCGGCGAACTGCTTGGTGTCCTCGAACATGATCCCGAACGCGCGTGCCTGCGCGACGAACGCCGCGAGCGACCAGAGCTTCATCGGATCCGCGAGCACCGGATCGTTCGGCTCCTTCGCCGACTGATAAAGGATCGCCGCGAGAATGCCGACGTCCTTGGTGGCCGCGACGTTGACGCGACAGCCGCCAAACGCCGACAGCGTCGGGCCGAACAGCTCCCACTTCCGGTCGTCCATGCCGCGCACGAGGCGCAGCTCATCGGGCGTGTCGATGTAATTGTTCCGCGCCTCGAGCTGATCGGGGCGCGACTCGTAGCCGTACTCCTCCGACTGTCCCGGCAGCCCGTACGCCGCCTCGTCGCGGTCGACCCAGTCGATGATCGCGCGCACGAACGTCGCGCGGTCGGTGAATTGCCCGTCGGCGTCGCGCTCCTCGAAGAGCTTGTCGTAGGCGACCGGCTGCACCAGCGCCGAGAGCATCAGCTCGAGCTGCTTCTGGGTGTTGGCCGAGCCGCCGGCGCAGTTCACGTTGATCTTGCCGTCCTCGGTGCCGACCCAGAGATCAAAGTCCCCCTCCGGCAGCCCGAGCCCCTTGATTCGCGAGCTGTCGATGCCGCCGATCGAGTCGGCGAACGCGCCCACCTCCTCGGGTCGACCACCGAACGCCGGCACCAGCATCGGCACATAGTCGGCGAGTTGCACGTCGCCGAGAAACCGCCGGTACTTGTCGAAGATGTCCTTCTGCACCTTGATGACGAGGCGAGAGAGGTTCACGCCCGACCGCGCCAGGAAGTGCGCGCGCATCGCATCCCGCGCGTTCGCCGCCGAGGCGTAGTCGATGTTGGTGTTGTACGAGAGCTCGGTCGTGAGCAGGGTTAGGAACGCGAGCGCAAACGTCGCCGCGAGGATCGCGATGCCGCGCTCCTTCGGGCTCCGCCCGCTCCGTTGCTGTGCTTGCACGCTGTTCGTCATGCCAATGGCCAATGGCAGGTGCTCAGTTCGTAAAGAACTGCAGCATCTCCTGGAGGTGAACCTGCGCCTGCGTCGTCACGCGGCTCTCCTTGCCGCGCTCGTCGTCGAACACCAGCGTGATCTTCACGCGGCCGGGCAAGCGCCCCTTCTTCCCGGCGGCCGAGGTCGTGTCCCAGTCCTCGTCCCACGCCTGGTCCTTGGCATCCCAGTACTCGAGCTCGAACCGCTTGATCCCCGAGAACAGCACCTCGCTGTCGCCAGGAATCTCCGCCATGTTCTTCTGCGCGGTGCGGTGCGTCTCGCGGCGCATGAGGTTCTTCTTCGACCGGTCCTCCGGGTCGCTCTCCTCCGAATACGCGATCACCGTCTGGTCCCCCTCGTGCGCGTCGGCCCAGAGCACCTGGTGCCCGAGCGTCGTGAAGCGCGCCGTCGCGATGGTCGAGCCCGCCTCGCCGACGAAGAAGGTCTGCCGCTCGGTCAGGTTCGGGTTCTCGTTCCCCGAGAGGAACGCCATCCCGAAGTCGCCCACGATCCGCTGCGTCGCCGCGCGCACCTCGCGCCAGCGCTGCTGCGTCGCCTCGAGCCGCTTCTTGGTGAGCGCGGTCTCGCGGTTCACGCCCCAGACGATGCCCATCATCATCGTGAGGATGCCGACCGACACCAGCACCTCGAGGATCGTGAACCCTCGCTCGCCGACTGCGCCACGCCGCTCGCTCACAGGTCGATCGCTCACAGGTCGATCGCTCACAGGTCGATCGCTCACAGGTCGATCGCTCACAGGCCGATCCCTCCCCCGAGCGCGAAGTCGATCGCCTTCGGATCGGTGAAGTAGCAGACCACCGTCATCGCCTCGTCGGCCTTGCCGACCTTCCAGGTCACCGTCAGCGTCACCTTTCGCACCGCGTTCTCGAGCACGCCGGTGATCAGCCCGAACTGCGACTGGATGAGCGACGCCCCGGCGCTGGCGGTCGCGTCGTCGCGCCCGATGATCGCGCCGAGCCCCGAGCCGATCGCCGCCTTGTCGCCGACCGCCTCCGACGACGCGCCCTCAAGATCGCCCGTCGCCGGGATCTCGATCTTCTCGACCAGCGCGTGCCAGCGGATCCGCGGATGCCCTTCGTCCTCGAAGTCACCGTCGAGCGTCTCGGCCATCTCCTGAAAGCCGTCCTTGAGCAGCTCGACCTCGAGGTCGTTCATCTTGGCGCGCGCGAGGTTGGTCGAGATCGTGAGCAGCCGCGCTCGGTTCGTCGCCCAGACATCGCTGGTCGTGATGCGCAGCAGGATCACCAGCGCACCGAACAGCACCGCGAGCGCGATCACCACCTCGATCAGCGTGAAGCCGCCCTGCCGCGTCGCGCGCGTCATTTGCTACCCCCCGCTCGCCGCACGAACTCTTCGGGCCGCGCAAACGCCCCCTCGCGCAACCGAACCCGGCCGGTGAGCCCCTCGAGCGAGATCGAGTACACATTCTCCTCGGCGTCGGTCACCTCGACGACTGCGCGCTCGCCGCGGCCGGTCGGGAAGAAATTCACCGTGACCATCCCCTCGTCGACCGGACCGTCGTGGTGCGCCACGAAGGCCCGCGCAATGCCGAGTCCGCCACGGCTGCGAAACGTGTGGCGCTTCCCCTGCGCCCCCTTCACCGGCGCGCACTCGGCGGCGCCGACCCGTCCCGGCGGCGGCGCATCGGCCACCGTCATCACCTGCGCGCCGGGACTCGCCGCCAGCGCCGCGCGGACCTGATCGAGCATCTCGTCGCGGTGCGCCTCGAGACCGCGCCGCAGCGTCACGCGCCCCTCGCACCGCTCGACCACGAACGCCTCGCCGTCGAGATCGAACACCACGCGGTGGTGCGCCGCGGTGCCGGCCGCGCGATCAAACGCGAAGCGCAGCGCGGCTGACACTCGCGACGCCTCCTCGCGCAGATCGCTCTTGCTCACGCGCCGAAACGCACCGATCCCGCCCGCCATGATGAGCGCGATGATCGCGAGGGCCACGAGGACCTCGATGAGCGTCATGCCCCGCTCGCGGCGATGTGCGTCGGCAGCCACGGTGTTACCGCTTGGGCTTCTCCCAGCTCTTCACGTCGTCTTCGGACCCTTCCTTCTTGTCGGGTCCACGCGACAGCACGCCGAACTCGGAGTCCTCGGGCGCGCCCTCACCGCACTTCATGATGAAGTCCTGGCCCCACGGATCCTTGATGTCCTTCTTGTTCGTGTACTTCGCGAGATCCTCGAGCGCGGCGGGGCAGGTGTCGTCGTGGTCCGAGATCCACTTGCCGTACGCCTCTTCGAACTGCTTGGACATCATCCAAGCGGTCTTCACGCGCGCCTCCTTGAGGTACGCGATGACGCGCGGCCCGACGAGGAAACCCATGATGAGCGCGATGATCGCGAGCACGATCATGATCTCGATGAGCGTCACGCCGGACTGAGCGCGGACGATGGTGCGGGTCGTGGTGCGAGGAGCAGGTGCTGGGGTCGCGTGCATGGGATCTCCTTGCAATCAGGCTACTGGGCGAACTCGGTCATCTGGAGGATCGGCATCAGGATCGAGAACACGACGAACGTCACCGCACCGCCCATCACGACGATGATGAGCGGCTCGAGCAGCGTCGTGAGGCGGGCGAGCTTCATCTCGACCTCGAGCTCGTATGCGCCGGCGACGTTGCCCAGCATCTGCTCGAGCTGACCGGCGCGCTCGCCGACGCCGATCATGTGCGTGACCAGCGACGGGAACTCGCCCGAGCGCTTGAGCGTCGCTGCGATCGACTCGCCCTGCTGGATCTTGTCGCGCGCTTCGGCAACGACCTTGCGGAGCAGCTCGTTGCCGAGAATCTCCTTCGAGATGTCGAGCGAGCGGAGCAGCGGCACGCCCGACTTGAGCATTGTGCCGAGCGTGCGCGTGAAGCGAGCGACGGCGATCTGCCGGGCGAGCGGACCGACGACCGGGAGCCTGAGCTTGAAGCGATCCCAGACCGGGCGCCCCTTCTTCGAGCCGGTCCACGCGACCATGCTCCACACCGCCGCCACGGTGAGCGGCAGCAGGAGCCACCACCAGCCGCCGATCAGGCTGCTCGCGAAAATGAGCAGCCTCGTGTTCCACGGTAGGTCCTGCCCCGCGTCCTCGTAGATCGCCGTGATGCGTGGCACGACCGCGACCATCAGCAGGCCCATGATCAGCGCCGAGACGATCACCATCAGGATCGGGTAGACCAGCGCGCCGGAGACCTTGGCGCGGAGCTGCACCTGCGCCTCGAGGAAGTCGGCGAGCCGCGCGAGCACCTCGTCGAGATTTCCCGCGGCCTCCCCGGCGCGCACCATCGAGACGAAGACCTCCTCGAAGGCGCGCGGGTGCTTGGCGAGCGCGTCGGCGAAGGCGGAGCCCTCGTTCACGCGGGTGCGAACGTCGCTGATGATCGCGGTGAGGCGCGGATTGCCGAGTTGGTCGAGCAGCGCGCCGAGCGCCTCGGTGAGCGGGAGGCCCGCGCGGAGCAGCGTCGCGAGCTGGCGTGTGAAGCCGGCGATCTCCCCCTTCTTCACGCGGTCGAAGAACGCGCCGAGCTTGACCTCGCGCCCAAGGCCCCTGCCGGCGCCGAGCGCCTTGGTCACCGAGCGCGACTCGGTCACGTCGGTGACCACGACGCCCTCACGCCGAAGCGCGGCGCGCAGCGACTTGGGCGAGTCAGACTCGCGCGTCCCTTTGGCCGTGTGGCCGCGCGCGTCGAGGCCGCTCCAGCTAAAGCCCGCCATCGGCTACCTTGCGTGCTCCGCCGGCGCGTGCTCCGTCGGCGCGTGGTCCTCGGCAGTGACCAGCATGACCTCCTCGATCGTCGTCATGCCGGCGAGCACCTTGTTGGCGCCGTCGAGGCGGAGCGTGCGCATGCCGGCGCGCACACCGGCGCGCTTGAGCGAGGTCGCGTCGGCCTTCTTCAGGCAGAGCGAGCGCACTTCGTCGTCGAGCATGAGCAGCTCGTAGATGCCCGAGCGCCCCTTGTAGCCGGTCGAGAGACAGACGTCGCAGCCGTGCGCGCGATAGACCTTGCCGAGCGGCATCGGCAGCTGCCCCTTGACCCCGATGATCGGAATCTGCCCGGCGAAGAAGCGTACGGGATCGAGGCCGAGGCCGGAAATCGCCTCCACCGTCGGCGTGACCAGCTCGCGGCACTCGGAACAGACGCGACGCACGAGCCGCTGCGCGAGCAGTCCGACCACCGACGACGCGACGAGGAACGGCTCGACGCCCATGTCGACGAGACGCGTGACACCGCCCGCTGCGTCGTTGGTGTGGACCGTCGAGAAGACGAGGTGGCCGGTAAGCGAGGCCTGGATCGCGATCTCCGCCGTCTCCACGTCGCGGATCTCGCCGACCATGATCACGTCGGGGTCGTGGCGCAAAAACGAGCGCAGCCCCGACGCGAAGGTGAGCTCGATCTTGGGGTTCACCTGCGTCTGCGAAATGCCCTCGAGCTGGTACTCGACCGGGTCCTCGATGGTCAGGATGTTGAGGTCGGGCGCGTTGATCGTCGAGAGGCAGGCGTAGAGCGTGGTCGTCTTGCCCGAGCCGGTCGGGCCGGTGACGAGCAGGATGCCGTGCGGCCGGTTGATGATCGCCTCGAGCGCGACGAGGTGGTCGGCGGCGAAGCCGATGTCGGCGAGCCCGAGCTGCACCGAGGTCCGATCGAGCAGACGAATCGTCACGCGCTCGCCGGTCGCCGTCGGCGCGGTGGCGACACGCATGTCGATCTCCTTGCCGGCGATCTTGCGCCGGATGCGCCCATCCTGCGGCAGGCGCTTCTCGGCGATGTTGAGCCCGGCCATGATCTTGACGCGCGAGAGGATCGACGCGAGAAACTGTCGCGGCGCACGCTTGGTCTCGCGCAGCGCGCCGTCGATGCGGTAGCGCACGACGACGTCCTTCTCGCCCGGCTCGATGTGGATGTCGCTCGCCCGCTCCTTGACCGCTTGGAACATGAGCGAGTTGACCCAGCGGATGATCGGCGCCTCGTCGGTGAGGTCGAGGATGTCGACCAGCTCCTCGGCGTCGTACTCCTCGTCACCTTCCCCGGCTGCCGCAGCGCCGCGCCGGCCCAGCTCGACGCCGACCTTGAGCCGCGCGTAGACCTTGTTGATGAGCTCGAGGATGCGCGTCGGCGCGGACACGACCGGCACCGGCTCGAGGCCGGTCAGCTTGCGCACGTCGTCGAGCGCGTGGACCGCGAGCGGATCAGCGACGGCCACCAGCACGCAGTCGCCCGCCGCGCCCTCACGCCTAAACGGCATCACCAGCTGCTGCTTGGCAAACGCGACCGGAATCCGCTCGACCAGCGCCGGATCGACCTCCTCGGCCTTGGGCAGCTCGCGCGCATGGAGCAGGCCGAGCTGCGCGGCGAGCGCGACGGCGAGCTGATCCTCGTCGATCGCCTTGAGCGCGAGCAGCACCTGCCCGATGCGCCCACCCTCCTCGCGCTGCCGTGCGAGTGCCTCGTCGAGGCGCGCCGTCGCCAGGCCGGCCTGCTTGCAGAGGATCGCGCCGAGCCGCTCGTGGCGCGGGACCTGGTTGAATGCCAGCAGGTTCACTTGCCGCTTTCGTCTGGTGCCGGCACCGGCGTCGGCGTGAATTCCACCAGCCCGCCCGGATCGCGCAGCCGCTCGGCCTCGTCGGCCTCGAACATCATCTTCGCGTCGTCCTCGGACATCCGCACCGACGCGTTGATGTCCTCGATGAGCCCACGCGTGCGCCGGTGATCCAGGTCCGGCGTGTAGTCGCGCTCGGCGAACCCGGTGAACGTCTCGAGAAACTCCCGCCGCTCGCGCGTCTTCCGCTCGTAGATGCGCCGAAGGTCGCTCTGATCCTTGATGACGTAGGGCGTGAGCAGCAGCAGCAGGTTGGTCTTCTGCTTGGTCTTGGTCTGGTACTTGAAGAAGTAGCCGAGCACCGGGATGTCGCCGAGCAGCGGCACCTTTGACTCCGAGATCAGCGTGCGATCCTTCATCAGGCCGCCGATCACCACCGGCTGCTGATCCTTGACGACAATCTCGGTCTTGACCGTGCGCTTGGTCCAGCTCGGCCCGAGCCCGCCAAAGTCCTCGCTCGCGATGTCGCTGATCTCCTGCTCGATCTCGAGCCGCACCTGATCCGAGTCGTTGACGTGCGGCGTGAGCTTCAGCTTGAGCGCGACGTCCTGCCGCTGGATCGACTGCAGCGGAAAGCCGAAGCCGCCCGCCTGTCCGCCCGCGCCGCCCGGGAGCGACGTGACGCCGCTCTGGAAGGGAATGTTCTCGCCGACCGTCATCTCCGCCGGCACGTTGTCGGTGGTGAGGATGTGCGGCGACGAGAGCACGTTCACGTCGTTGTCGTTCTGGATGATCTGAAACATCAGGCCGAACGACGGGACGCTGATGCCGAGGAACTCCGCCGAGCCGGGGATCTCCGCGCCACGCACGCCGCCGATCACGCCGAGCAGCGATGCCGGGTTCAGCACCACCGTGCCGAGGTCGCCGTGCTGCACACCGCCAAAGAGCAGCGCCTCGTCGTCGAGCACCGGCAAACCGCCGTGGTACGAGATGCCCATCTTGCGCGCCTTGTCGACCGAGACCTCGAGGATCGTCGCCTCGACGAAGACCTGACGGCGCGGCACGTCGAGCTTGCGGATCACATCACGCAGCGAGAAGAAATCCTGCGTCGAGGCGATCACCACCAGCGAGTTGGTCGACTTGTCGAACGTGACCTTGGCCGCCGCGCTCACCGCGCCCGCCGACTGGCCGCTCTTGTCGCCGCCGCCGCCACCGCCGGCACCGCCAGCACGGCTCGACCGCTGTTGCCCGGAAATGAGCGCGTTCAGCGTCGTCGAGAGCTGCTCGGAGTCGGCGTTGTTGAGGTAGTAGACGTGCGTCGCCTCGGCGCCCTCCTGCCCCGGCACATCGAGCCGCCGCACCAGCGCGAGCACCCGCTCGTAGGCGCGCTGCGACGAGATCACCACCAGCGAGTTGGTCCGCGCGTCGGGGATGATCTTGGTCGGCACCGCATTCCCCGCCGCAGGCTCACCGCTAGACGCCGACGACTCGACGGTCGCCGACGCGGTCGCCGAGTCCTTCTTTCCCTTGGCCGGTCGCGCGGTCACCGCTACCGGCCGCCCCTGCCCGACCCCGAAAATCTCGGTCAGCTTCGTCCCCAGCTCGGTCGCGTCAGAGTGCCGCACGCGGATGATGTAGAGCTGGTCACCGACGAGCGGCTGGTCGACCTCGCGCAGCACATCGAGCATGCGATCGAGCGTCGAGCCGTAGTCGGTCACGACCAGCACGCCGGCCGCCACCTGCGGCGTGATCGCGCCGTCCTTCGACTTGAACGCGCTCAGGATCGCCGAGGCATCCTCGATCGAGAGATGCTCCGGCCGAATCAGCACGCGCACGATCTCGTCGCCCGACGGCACGTCGCCGCTGCGGCGGTAGACCGGCAGCGGCTTCTCGCGCGCTTGCGACGACTCGATGATCTCGAGCACCGGGTGCCCGGGCCGCCGCACCACCGTGAGGTTCATCGTCTGCAGCGACGTGAGGAACAGGTTCCACGCGTCCTGCGGGCTCATCTCGGTGGGCGCGATGACCGTGACCTTGCCGGCGCGCGCCCCGGCGCTGTAGACGAAGCTCCGGCAGGTGAAGCCCATCGCCCACTGCACGAGCTCCTTGAACTCGGTCTCGGGCTTGAGCGTGACCTTGATCTTCGCGTTCTTCGGGTGCTTCTTGCAGCGATAGAGCTCGTCGTCCTCGGGAGCGGGCGTCGCGCCGGCGGTGGCCGCCTTGCCGTCGCCCGACTGCTCCGCGCCCTTGTCCCCCTTGGCGTCGGCCGCGAGGCGCGCCGCTTCTTTCTCTTTCGTCGCGACCGCATCACGCCGCTCCTCGTCGATCCGGTCGGCGTCCTTGTTGCCAACCCCGCTGAGGATCCCCGGACGCACCGGCACGCGCGGCATCGGCAAGTCGAGCCCACTTGGCCGCACCATCGTCGGGCGCTTCTCCTCGCGCCTGCGTTGCTTCGCCGAGTCATCGCCTGCGGACTCGTCGTTCTTCTGCGCCGCCGCCGAGCTGGGCAGCGCGAGTGTGCCCGCGAAGGTCGCCATGGCCGTGAAGGCCGCGACGAGACGTACGGGAGCCATGCGCGATCGCATCATCCGGTCCTCACTTGATCGTGTACTGCATCGTCACGGGCTGTCCGCGACGAGTGGTCTGTACCGAGAGACTCGTGGCCGACTTGAGCTTCTGGTAGACCTCGAGCCCCTTGTCGAGGCTGGTCAGCTCGAAGCCGTTGATCGAGTGCAGCGTGTCGCCGTTCTGCAGGCCGATCTTCGCGAACAGCGAGTTCGGCCGCACCGCGTAGAGCTTCACGCCGTCGCCCTTCTTGTCCTTCACCGATGGCACGACGCGCGCCTGCCGCATCAGCATCGACGGATCCGCCAGCACCTTGTCGATGTACGCGCGGGAAATCTCAAACGTGTTGTCGTCGATCTTCTTGATCGCCGAGTCAGCCTCAGCGATGAGATCCGCGCCGGTCCCGGCCGCGTCGTCGGTCTTGGCCGGCTCGTCGGTCTTGGCCGCCACGCGCGGCGCGACCGCGCCGAGCAGGTCGAGCCGCTCCACGCGCTTGGCCGTGTCGTTCTGAAAGTCGATCCAGCGCGGCGTGATCGAGACGATCGCGCCCGCGCCGGGAATCGCGTCGCCAAGCCAGTAGGAGCCGGCGTGAAACGTCTGGCTGTTCGCGACCGTCGCCGCCGAGAGGTGGGCCGCGTTCGCAACGACGCTGGTCGCGAGCAGCGCCAGCGGCAGCGTGGTGGACGGCGGTCCTGAACCGCTCGCGACCCCCGCGCCATCGGGTCCCGCCGCCTCGGCCACCACCGGAAGGCACGACGAGCAGAAGATGTTGCGCGCGACCACGACCGCCGCGTCCTTGGTCGGCAGCGCCGTGTCGGCGGCCGGCTCCGCGAAGCGCGCTGTCGCAGACGGCTTGGCCGCCCCCGACTTGGCATCGCCCCCGAGCAGGAACTTTGCCTCGATCAGATGGTTCGTCGCATTGGCCGCGAGCAGCGCGCAGACGGCGACCACTCCGACGCGCAGCAGCCAGAAGTGCTTCTTCAGGAAGAACTGCATGCTAGCTACTCGCCCTTCTCCGACTCGGGCGGTGCAGGCGCTGGCTCCGACTTCGCCAGCTCCGCCCCCTCTGCGCCCTCTGCTCCTTCAGCCTCGAGCCGGCGATAGATCGTTCGCGTCGCGATCCCGAGCAGCTGCGCCGCGAGTCGCTTGTCGCCGCGCGTGAGGCGCAGCGTCTCGTGGATCGCGACCCGCTCCACCTGCTCGAGCGGCGTGCCGACGGGGAACGAGAGCACCCGCGAGCCACCCCCGGAGAGCGGCGAGGTCTCGCGCAGCTCGCGCGGGAGGTCCTCGACGCCGATCGTGGTGCCGCGCGTCAGCACCACCGCGCGCTCGATCGCATTCTCGAGCTCACGCACGTTGCCCGGCCAGCCGTAACCGAGCAGCAGGTCGAGCGCCTGGCGCGTGCAGCCGTCGATCGGCTTGGCGTTCTTCGCGCGATAGACCTGCAGGAAGTGCTCGACCAGCAACGGAATGTCGTCGGGACGATCCCGCAGCGCCGGCACCGTCACCGCGATGACGTGCAGCCGGTAGTAGAGGTCCTCGCGAAAGTGCCCGGACCGCACCAGCGCGGGCAGATCCTTGTTGGTCGCCGCGACCACGCGCAGGTCAACCGGCGTCGTGCGCCCCGCCGCGCCGAGCCGCTCGATCTCCCCCTCCTGCAGCGCGCGCAGCAGCTTCACCTGCACCGCACGAGGAATCTCGCCGATCTCGTCGAGGAACAGCGTCCCCCCGTGCGCCGCCTCAAAGCGCCCCTCGCGCCGCGCACTCGCGCCGGTGAACGCGCCCTTCTCGTAGCCGAACAGCTCTGCCTCGAGGATCGTCTCAGGAATCGCCGCGCAGTTCACCGCCACGAACGGACGCGACGCCCGCCCCGAGCTCTCGTGCAGGGCACGCGCCAGTAGCTCCTTGCCGGTCCCGCTCTCGCCGAGCAGCAGCACCGTCGCGTCGCTCGGCGCCGCCTGCCCGATCACCTCCATCATGCGCCGCCACGCGAGCGACGTCCCCACGATCGCCCGCCGCCGGCGCTCCTCGAGCTGCGCGCGCAGCGACCGGTTCTCAATCACCAGCGACTGCTTCTCGAGCGCGTTCTTCACGATGCGCACGACGTGCGCGCGCTTGACCGGCTTGGTCACGAAGTCGTACGCGCCCTCCTTCATCGCCTCGACTGCGGTCTCGACCGTGCCGTACGCGGTCATGAGCACCACCTCGGTCTCCGGCGCAATCGCCCGCACCGCGCGCAAGAGCTCGAGCCCGCTCATCCCCGGCATCATCAGATCGGTCAGCAGCGCACCGACCCGATGCCGCCGCACCTGCTCGAGCGCCTCGGCGCCGCTGTGCGCCACGAGCACCGTCATCCCCTCGCGCTCGAAGATCTTGGCCAGCGACTCCGCGATGCCCCGCTCGTCGTCTACCACCAGCACGGTCCTCACCTCGAGGCTCATCGTGAGGGCGCTCGGTTGGTGATCGAGGGGTCTGCGGCCTGGTTCCAT
>SHYZ01000090.1 GCA_009692535.1 Myxococcales bacterium | reverse complement strand
CGACGCCCCACGACTGGATGGGATCGCCGCCCTCCCCCCTGCTAGACTGCCGCCTTGTCGGCAGCATCCACCGGTCCCGTCGTCGCGATCATCAACCCGCGGTCCGCGAACGGCGCGCTCGGGCGCGACTCGGCCGATGTGCTGCGCGTGCTGCGTCGTGAAGTCGGCGCATGCGAGACGCTGATGACGCGCGCGCCCGGCCATGCCACGCAGCTCGCGCGTGACGCGATTCGCGGCGGGGCCTCGCTGGTCATCGCCGTCGGCGGCGACGGCACGATCCACGAGGTCGCCAATGGCTTCTTCGACGACGGTCGTCCCGCTGCCGGCTCCGCCGCGCTCGGTGTGTTGCCGGTTGGCACCGGCGGTGATTTCCGCCGCTCTGCCGGCATCCCGAAGGACCTCGCCGCAGCAGCCGCGCTGCTCATGCGCGGCGAGCGCCGTCCGATCGATGTCGGCCTGCTCGAGCAACCGGCGCCCGGCGACGGACAGACGCGGCGCGTGTTCGTCAACGTCGCGTCGTTCGGAATCCCCGGACTGGTCGACCAGATCGTCAACTCGTCGTCCAAGCGCCTCGGCGGCCGGCTGTCGTTCGCGCTCGGCACGCTCCGCGCCGCCGTGCGCTACACGAACCAGCGGGTGCGGCTGGTCTTCGACGGCAACGAGGATGATCACCTCGAGGCGACAATCAACAGCGTCGCCGTCGCCAACGGGCAGTACTTCGGCGGCGGCATGCGCGTCGCGCCCGACGCCGCGCTCGACGACGGCCGCTTCGACGTGGTGGTGATCGGCGACCTCTCGCGGTTCGAGATCCTGACCAGCGGCCCGCGTATCTACGCCGGCACGCACGTCACGCTGCCCAAGGTGCGCGTGCGCCGCGCGATCAGCGTCACCGCGCACCCGGTCGACGTGAACGAGCAGGTGCTGCTCGACGTTGACGGCGAGACCCCCGGCGCGCTGCCGGCCCGCTTCACGCTCCTCTCCGCCGCGCTCCCCGTGGTGCTGCCGGCCCGGCCCGCGTGACCCGCTCCCCGCGCAAGCCGTCCGCGCCCGTGGACACGCTCGCCCCCGCCTCGCCCGCGCCCCCGCTTCCGCCCGCCCCGCTGGGCCGCCGCGCCCTGCTCGTCGCCCTCGCCGCACTCGCCGGCGTGTGCATGCCGCTCGCCGGCCCCGACTTCGACCTGTGGCCGCTCGGCTGGCTCCTGCTCGCGCCGCTCTGCTACGCCATCGAGCGCGCGCCGTCGCTGCGCCACGCCGTGCTGCTCGGCTGGCTCGCCGGCGCAGTCGCCAACGCGGGCGGCTTCTACTGGATCATCGGTCTGCTCCAGCGCTTCGCCTTCCTGCCGCTGCCGGTCGCCACGCTGCTCTTCCTCCTGCTCGCCGCATACCAAGGCGTCGTCTACCTGCTCTTCGCGTGGGCCGTGCGGCGACTCCGCGCTGAGCACGGACTACCGATGGCACTCGTCGCGCCGCTCGCGCTGGTCACGTTCGAGCTGACCGTGCCGTTCCTCTTTCCCTGGTACCTCGCGATCACGCAGGCGTGGCAACCGCGTGCGATCCAACTCGCCGAGCTCGCCGGCCCGCTCGGTGTGTCCGCGCTGCTCGCGCTGGCGTCGGGCGCGCTCGCCGATCTCGCTCTCGATGGACGGCGCCGCCTGCGCAGCTCGCTCGTCGCCGCAGCGCTGGTGCTCGCCGCGCTGGTGTACGGCCACCTCCGCGTCGAGCAGGTAGACCGCGCGATCGCCGCCGCGCCCAAGATCGACGTCGGCGTGGTGCAGCCCAACATCGCGTTCGACCTCAAGGGCCTCAAGCGGCACGACCTCGCCGACGAGCAGGTCGCCGCGCTGCAGGCTCGCTCGCGTGAGCTCGAAGCCGCCGGCGCCGACCTCATCGTCTGGACCGAGTCGAGCTTCCCGTTCGCGTTGCCGCGCGGGCTCCGCCGCGATCCCGGCGTGATCAAGGACGGCTTCGACACGCCGCTCATCCTCGGCGCAGTCACCCGCGAGCCGAAGGACCCCGACGCCTATCCCTTCAACACCGCGCTGCTCATCGACCGCGCCGGCAACGTCGCCGAGACCTACGACAAGATGTTCCTCCTCATGTTCGGCGAGTACATCCCGTTCCTCGACGCGCTCCCCTGGCTGCGCAAGGTCCTGCCGCGCGCTGCCGGGCACTTCGCGCGTGGCGACCGCATCGTCACGTTTCCACTCACCCTCGACGACGGCACGCACGTCCGCCTCGGTCCGCTCATCTGCTACGAGGACATCCTCCCCGCGTTCGGCCGCAAGCTCGCGCCGCTCCACCCGCACCTGCTGGTCAACCTCACCAACGACGCATGGTTCGGCGACACGAGCGAGCCGTGGCAGCACCTTGCGCTCTCGGTGTTTCGCGCGGTCGAGCTCCGCACCGGCCTCGTGCGCGCGGTGAACACCGGCGTCTCCGCGCTCATTGACGCCACCGGCCGCGTCACCGCAAAGACGTATGCCGTCGATCCCGCGCGCGATCCACGCGGCGCCGACAAGCTGCTCGCACCAGCCGCGCTGCTCGAAGGCGGGCACACCGTCTACGCCGCGATCGGCGATCTGTTCGGCTACGCCTGCTCCCTCGCGACGCTGCTGCTCATCGCGGTGCCGATGTGGCGGCGACGGCAGCGCCAACGCCGCACGCGCTGAGTCAGCGCCAACGCCGCACGCGCTGAGTCAGTGCCAACGCCGCACGCGCTGAGTCACCGCGAGCCGCACACGCTGAGTCACCGCGAGCCGTCGCCGCAGCGTTGTTCCTTGCGCTCCTGACGCAACGAGGCCCGAGCCGCAAGCGACCCGGGCCTCGTTATTTCTACCGTTGGAGCGACTACTAATTCACGCCGCGGCGCGTGCCGGTGAACGTCTGGTGCGGCTTCACGAGCGGCGCATCGCCACCCGCGAGATGGAGCACGCCGGCCCAAAGCCCGGTGCGGAGCGCGTCGACCTTGTGGTCGAGGTTGGTGTCGGCGACGCGCACATCGCCCTGGATCACCAGCGCCGAGCCCGCGCCACCGACATCGGTGAGCTGCTCGAGGATGGCGTTCGCGGCCGCGTCGATGCCCGACACGCAAGCCGACTCGATCAGGCCCGACGAAATCAGGCCGAAGAGGTCGCCGACGCTCTCGACCACCGCCTCGTACACCTCGTCGCCGACCCGATGGCAGTTCACCCGGCTCGCGAGCAGGTCGCCAAGGTCGGAGGACGACGGATCAAGCCGCGGGATGATCACGCGGTCCACCGCGAACGCGAGCATCTGGCCGTAGTCGAACGGCAGCGTGTGCTCGCCGAACTCAACCCGCGTGCCGGCGATCAGCTGCACGGCAATGCCCTGCGCCACCGACGCGCCCAGCTCAACCTCGGCCGCGGTGAAGTCGTACGACTCCTCGTCGATGGTGTAGGTGACGCCGGTGATCGCGTGGCGGCCGACCAGCGCAGCGTCGGGCATCGTGACCGCGCTGATGTCGAACTGCGAGGCGACGCCGAACTTGCGCGCCACCTGGCCGAGCTCGTCACCGAGCTCGACCAGCGTCGCCACGAAGTCGGGCGCGTTGGTGAGGATCACGTGGTTCAGCTGCGCGTCGAGCGCGGGGCGCAGGCTGCTGATCACGTCGAGCGCGAAGCCCGAGTCGATGCCCTCGAGCGCGCGGTCGAGCAGCCAAGCGGCCGGGTCGTTCACGTCGTCGGTCATCTCGACGATCGTGCGCAGCGCGTCGGTCGCCGCAGCGGGAAGGCCGCCGGTCAGCTCATAGCGCGAGCTCACGTCAAACGTGCCAACTGTGGCGAGCGGAATCACCGGCTGAACCGCGGTCACCGCGACGCGCCAATCGACCGCGTCGGCGACTGCCGCGCTGGCCACAATGCGGAAGGCCGCCTCGTCGGTGGCGCCCGCATTCAACACGATGCGCGCGATGCCGGTGGCATCGGTCACCGCGGTGGCGCGTGAGAGCACGCCGCCCTGCGAATTGCCCAGGATCGCGAAGGAGACCTCGCCGGCGAGCGGCTCGCCGTAGTCGTCCTCGTAGCGGATGGTCAGCGCCGTGGCGGTGCCCGCGTCCATGAACACGTCGCGATCGCCGACGACCTTGAGGAAGGCGTGACCCGCGACCGGGGTGCCGTACGGGTCGGGTCCCGAGCCGTCGCCGGTTGGCGCGCAGGCGCCGAGGGCGACGAGGGCGACGGGGAAGAGGACGGCGGCAAACTTGCGGGAAAGGTTGGTAGACATTGGAGGCTCCGTTAGGTGGGACGCGCTCCTACACATTCCGTGCCGCGGCGGTCATACCGCTTCTGTTAGCGTTTTCGACTCCTTGCGTCACGGCGTCGCAGCTTCTCCGCTGGCTGGCGAGTGCTGTAGCCGGCTAACCGCTGCAGGTTCGAGCCCCGCCAGCAGACGGGCACCAGAGTTCCCGCCGCGCCGGCAGTGATGACGTAAGTCCGGGCGCCTGGCCCGAAGCTCGCGCTCCCCGGCGACGCGGACGGCCGCAGTCTCACGTTCGAGCCCAAGTTGTGACTGGCCGCGCGGCGGGAACTCTGGGGCACGGACGACGGGCGACTGCCGCACGGGCAACCCGCCCACGCCGAAACAGCAGCGCCGAGCTGGCGGCTGCTCAGGTCGCGATGAACGCGGTCTAGTTGAGACCGCGGCGCGTGCCGGTGAACTTCTGGTCCGGCCGTGCAAGCAGCGACTCAGCGCCACCGAGGCGGAATACGCCCTCCCAAAGCCCGGTGCGGAGCACGTCGACCTTGTGGTCGAGGTTGGTGTCCGCAATGCGCGCGTCCCCGTGAATCACGAACGCCGCGCCTTCGCCGCCAATGCCGGCGAGCTGCGCCTCGATTGCATTGCCCGCCGCGTCGAGCCCCGCCTCGCAGGCCGACTCGAACAGGCCGGGCGAGAGGATGCCGAAGAAGTCGCCGACGTTGTAGGCGACGAACTCGTAGACCTCCCAGCCGATCTGGTAGCAGTTGACGCGATTGGCGAGCACGTCGCCGAGGTCGCTCGCGAACGGGTCGATCATCGGGATGATGACGTTGTTGAGCGCGAAGACGAGCACGCGGCCGTAGGCGAACGGCAGCGTGTGGTCGCCGATTTCCATCTTGGTGGTGCCGACCAGCCCGACGCTGATGCCGTCGGCCATCGACTCGCCGAGCTCGAGCTCGGCCATCGTGAAGTCGTAGCTGACGCCGTCAATCGTGTAGCTGACGCCGGTCATCGTGTGCTTCCCGGTCAGGCCCGTGTCGGGCATCCGTACCGCGGTGACCTGGAGCTGTGAGTTGACGCCGAACTTGCGCGCCACCTGGCCGAGCTGGTCGCCGATCTCGAGCAGCGTAAGGACGAGGTCGGGCGCGCTGTCGTGGATGTAGTCGTTGAGGAACGAATCGAGCGCGGGGCGCGCCGAGCCGGCCAGGTCGCGGACCGTGCCGGAGTCGATGGCGTCGAGCGCGCGATCGATCAGCCAAGTCGCCGGGTCGTTCGGGTCGTCGGTCATGTCGAGGATCGTGTTGATCACGTCGCCGGCCGGGCCCGGGATGCCCGAGACCAGGTCGAACTGCGACTTCATGTCGTACGTGCCGCTCGCGTCGAGCGGGATGGTCGGCTCGACCGCGGTCACCGCCACGCGCCAATCGACCGCATCGGCCACCTCGGCGCGCGCGACGATGCGGAACGCCGCTTCCTCAGTGGCGCCCGCGTTGAGCACGATCTGCGCGAAGCCGTCGCTGTCGGTCACCGCCATGGCGCGCGAGAGCACGCCGCCCTGCGCGTCGCCCTGAATGGCGAATGCGACCTGGCCGGCCAGCGGCTCGCCGCCGTCGTCGTGGTAGCGCACGGTCAGCGTGTCGGTGGTGCCGGCTTCGAGGAACAGGTCACGGTCGCCCACGACCGTAAGGAAGGCGTGCCCCTCGATCGGAACGCCGGGGCCGGCAGGACCGTCCCCGATTTCGCCCGTGGTGCAGGCGCCAAGGACGAGTGCGAGGGCGGCGAACTTGCTGATAGCGTAGGTGGACATGGTCAGCTCCGGTAGGTGAACGGTCATTCAACCACGTCCCGTGCCAGCCCAACGACTTGAAGCATTCATCTGTTTACAGGCTCTTACAACGTACACCCGCCTTTTCTTGCACCAACTGGCCATCTCGGTAGCCGGCAAACCTGGGGACAAGTAGCCCCGCCTGAACCCGCAATCCTGAACATCGCCAGAACCGATGGGGCCGAACG
Organism: Myxococcales bacterium; assembly: GCA_009692535.1. Classification (GTDB taxonomy): domain Bacteria; phylum Myxococcota_A; class Polyangia; order Haliangiales; family SHYZ01; genus SHYZ01. Next base: position 9,109 of record SHYZ01000090.1, on the reverse strand, counting down.
ACCTACCCCCCCCAAAAAAACCAGCGCGGTCGCTAGCTCGAGCGGCCACGCAGGAGTGCAAGTGCCGCATCGAATCGCGACGAGACGTCCATGTACGCACGGGACCAACCGCTGTTAATGCTGACCTCTTGCAGGTCTCCGGTTGGCGCGAAAAGAACCTCGAGTCGTAAGTACGGCAACGAGGCGGCGGTCTCTGGCGCTGTCGATCGACTCTGTGCGCGACTGAACCATCAGACGACAGGCCTACAAGCTCACGGCGACTTCATTACGCTCAGCGCGAGGCTGGCCGGAAACGAGACCCGCGGTCCCGGTCCCATCGGATTGAAGACAAGCCCATCCATATTTGCCTTGGACAGAAACTCAAACAGCTGGCGCCCGCCGAGAATCACCTCACGCAACCCCGGCCTGCTTGCTTGGGCTCGCTCGGAGCAGTCCGGCGCGGTGAACACCATGGCCGAATGCTTGAATCCACCCACGCCATTCTCCGTGGCGACCCAGTCCTCAGTCGGATGCATGAGGACCGTATAGGCCGAGAACTCGCGCAGGGCCGAGAGCAGCCCCTCGTTCAAAGCAGTCGGCGTGCTCCGCAGCTCCGCCAGGACCGACTCGAGCCTCATCGCACGCGCCCACAGCGCCGCCAGCGGAAGTGCCTCCCCGTCAATGAACCAGAAGTGCGCGACCGGTCCGCCTGGGTTCACCTTGAGCTTCGCCAACGGCAGCTTCTCGGCCGCACAAAACAGCTCCATGCCGCTTACCGGCCCGAGGTAGAGACCCACTTGCCGGTCCGCTAGCAACCGTAGGCACGACTCGTCGGTGAACGCGTACAGTTCGCCAGCCGGGGGACCGCCGCTCTCGCTCATCGCCACAAGGCTGTCGAACAACTCACGCCCCAGCTCGGGCGCGAAGGCAGCCGGCACGAAGTACGCGGGGTGGGAGGCCAGCACGCGCATCACATCATTCGTGCTGGCTTGCTCCTGGGCGAAGCGCTCGAGAATCTCCAAGGCCGCAGACATATCCGCATCCTCAGCAGGTTCCGGTGCCAATCCAGCGAGACCAACCCACGGAGAGCGTCAGCGGCACGCACGCCACGTCGCGCAGTCGACGAGAGCTCGCGGCGTGACAGGACCCGCCGCTACTTGCGCTTCGTCGTGCGGATCTTTTTGACCCGCTTGCGCGCCTTCTTCGCCTTGCGAAGCGAACGCACCTTGCGCTTGGCGGCCACCTGCTTCTGGTGGGCCTTCGACCGATTCTTTAGCGACTTCTTGATACGGGGCATCGGATTACCTCAGGATGAAGGGGTAGTTCACAGTCATCGACGGCGCGAGAAACTCGGGGAACTCGGCCGACTTCACAGCATCGAGGATGCAGGTCCCCGTCGGCGTGTCTTCGAAATCTTCAGAGCTCAGCGCCACGCGCCGCACCTTGCCGTCGCTGCCGATCTCGAACGAGACATCGGCCTTGCCCGGCACGCCGTAGATCGCAAAGCACGCATTCACCGCAGGGGCGATCTGCTGCATCGAGCGCTTCACCGCTGACGGCGACAGCTTCTCGGGCACCCGCGGCGCCTCGACGACCGGCTCCACCGGGATCGCGACCTTCGGCTCCTCGGAGCCGACCAGGCCGCCCTTGCAGTTCTTACGATCGGCCTTTTCAGCGTCGGACGCCGGGTTCGCCGCGATCATCTGTCCGTCGCACGGATCGTAGACGCGGAAGCCGATCAGCTCGAACGCAAAGCCTTGCGCCTCGTCTTCCTGCCACGCTGTCGGACGCTCGGGCATCCTGACGATGAGCTCGGTGCGGAGCCGCGGCAGCACGATCTCCTTCCACTTGCGGAAGAGCGTCTTGTTCACGAACGGACGCAGCACCTCATGCACCTTGGGGCCGACCAGCGCGCCCCCTTCGACGGTGACGGCGCCGCGGGTCGTGACGTAGCGCGGCTGCCCCGCGACATCGAGCGGCTTCGCACAGGCGATGCATCCATGCAGCGCGATCGGCGCGCCCTGCTTCTTCTCGTTGTAGTCGCCCACCTGCACCGACGCTGCGTCGCTGTAGAGGACAAAGGTCTCGCCAGCCACCGCCTTGGTGCGCGCATCACGAATCCCGACGCACTGCCGCCGAGCGAGGTCGTCGGTCTCCTTGTCGCACGCGACGGTCGCGGTAAAGAGGAGCGCGGCGATCGCCTCGACGCCGTCCACACGCGTCGCCTGCGCACAGACCTGCTGGTACTTCCCCGCCGCCGCAGGCGCCGAGATACCGACGCTGCCCGCGAGCGCGAGTGCTGCGGTAAGGAGTCTGATTGGGTCGCTCGCCATCGTGCCGTCTCCGTGGTGAGCGGCTTCCATAGCACAACTCGCCAAGCGCCGGGAATGCGTCCTTGCGTCCCGCGCGCGGACGCACGCCACCCGCTTCTCGCTTGCTCCGTTCGCGGCCCCGTCCTATACCCGCCCGGTTTCCACCCTTGCCCGGAGAACAGCATGGCCCCCTACGCAAAGCTCACCCCCCCGAAGGATGGCCGCGCGATCACCGTCGCGAGCGACGGCACGCTGACGGTCCCCACAAACCCGGTGATCCCCTTCATCGAGGGCGACGGCACCGGTCCCGACATCTGGCGCGCGTCGGTGCGTGTCTTCGACGCTGCCGTCGCCAAGGCGTTCGGCGGCGAGCGGAAGATCACCTGGTTCGAGGTGATGGCCGGTGAGAAAGCGAACACCGTCTACGGCGACAACACCTGGCTGCCCGACGACACGCTGAAGGCGATCACCGAGTTCGTCGTCGCGATCAAGGGGCCACTCACGACGCCGGTCGGCGGCGGGTTCCGCTCGGTGAACGTCGCGCTGCGGCAGGAGCTCGACCTCTACGCGTGTGTCCGTCCGGTGCGCTGGTTCCCCGGCGTGCCGTCGCCGGTGAAGGAGCCCCAAAAACTCGACGTCGTGATTTTCCGCGAGAACACCGAGGACGTCTACGCCGGCATCGAGTGGAAGGCCGGCTCGCCCGAGGCGCAGCGGCTGCTCGAGTTCGTCAACGCGCTGCTGCCCGAGCGCAAGCGACTCAAAGACGTGCACCAGATCGGCGTCGGCGTGAAGCCGATGAGCGAACAGGGCTCCAAGCGGCTGGTCCGGCGCGCGATCCGGTGGGCCGAGGCAAAGAACAAGTCGTCGGTGACGCTGGTCCACAAGGGCAACATCATGAAGTTCACCGAGGGCGCGTTCCGCGACTGGGGCTACGACGTCGCGCGTGCCGAGTTCGGCGCTACCACCTGCACCGAGAACGAGCCGGTCGCCGGGAAGATCATCATGAAGGACCGGATCGCCGACTCGATGTTCCAGCAGGTGCTGCTGCGCCCCGACGAGTACAGCGTGCTGGCGACGCCGAACCTGAACGGCGACTACCTCTCGGATGCGTGCGCAGCGCAGGTGGGCGGGCTCGGCATGGCGCCGGGCGCAAACATCGGCGATCGCGCCGCGGTGTTCGAGGCGACGCACGGCACCGCGCCAAAGTACGCGGGGCTCGACAAGATCAACCCCGGCTCGCTGGTGCTCTCGGGCGCGATGATGTTCGAGCACCTCGGCTGGGATGCGGCGGCCAAGCTGGTGCTCGACGGCACCACGCGGGCGATCGAGAAGAAGCGCGTCACCTACGACTTCGCGCGGCAGATGCAGGGCGCTACCGAGGTCAAGTGCTCCGAGTTTGCCGACGCGATCATCGCGAGCATGTAGCGCAGCCGTAGTAGCGCAGTGGTCGTAGCGCAGTGGTCGTAGCGCAGTGGTCGTAGTCCGAGCAGCCGTAGACACCGAAGCCACCCGTAGTCAGGAGCAGCATGCCGAGAAGAAACAAGGTCACCATCGTAGGCGCCGGCAATGTCGGCGCGACCTGCGCGCACTGGATCGCCTCCAAGGAGCTGGCCGACGTCGTCCTCGTCGACATCGTCGAGGGGATGCCGCAGGGCAAGGCGCTCGACCTCCGGCAGGCTGGCCCCGTCGAGGGCTACGACCTCGAGGTGGTCGGCACGAACGGCTATGAAGAGACCGCTGGCTCCGACATCGTCGTGATCACCTCGGGCATCCCGCGCAAGCCGGGCATGTCACGCGACGATCTCCTCGCGGTGAACAAGAACATCGTCGCCGGCGTGGCCACCAAGGTCGCCGAGTTTTCCCCCGGCGCGGTGCTGATCATCGTCTCGAATCCGCTCGACGCAATGTGCCACGTCGCGGCGCACGCCTCCCGGTTCCCGCGTGAGCGCGTGCTCGGCATGGCGGGCGTGCTCGACACCGCGCGCTACAAGGCGTTCATCGCGATGGAGCTCGGCGTCTCGGTCGAGGACGTACACGGCATGGTGCTTGGCGGACACGGCGACACGATGGTGCCGCTGCCGCGCCACACGTCGATCGGCGGCATCCCGCTCACCGAGCTGCTCTCGGCGGAACGGATCCGCGCGATCGTCGACCGCACCGCCAAGGGCGGCGCCGAGATCGTTGCGCTGCTCAAGACCGGCTCGGCGTTCTACGCGCCGGCGGCGGCAGTCGTGGCGATGGCCGAGTCGATCCTCAAGGACAAGAAGCGCGTGCTGCCGTGCGCGGTGCTGCTCAACGGCGAGTACGGCTACAAGGACCTCTTCATCGGCGTGCCGGCGGTGCTCGGCAAGAACGGCCTCGAGCGCGTCGTGGAGCTCTCGCTCGACGAGGGCGAGCGTGCCCTGCTCGCAAACTCTGCGCGGTCGGTGCAAGAGCTCGTCACCGCGCTGAGATTGGAGTAGCGACCATGAAACTTCACGAGCACCAGGGGAAGCAGCTCCTCGTCCGCTACGGCGTGCCGGTCCCGATCGGCGTGCCGGCGTTCTCGATCGCCGAGGCCGACGCTGCGATCGATGAGGTGCTGACAAAGAGCGGCGGCAGCGTGGTCGTGGTCAAGGCGCAGATCCACGCCGGCGGTCGCGGCAAGGGCGGCGGCGTGAAGGTCGCGAAGGACGCGACGATCGCGCGCGCGGCGGCACGCAAGATCTTCGGCATGCAGCTCATCACGCTGCAGACGGGACCCGAGGGGAAAAAAGTCGGGCGGCTGCTCATCGAGCAGGGGCTCGACATCGCGCGTGAGATTTACGTCGCGCTGACGCTCGACCGCGCCACCGGGCGCATCGTCGTGATGGCCTCGGCCGAGGGCGGCATGGACATCGAAGAGGTGGCGGCCTCGCACCCCGAGAAGATCCTGCGCCAGCCGATCCACCCGGCGACGGGCTGGTTGCCGTATCAGGCGCGCGATCTCGCCAAGCAGCTCGACCTCGACGGCGATGCGGCCAAGGGCTTCGTCCCGTTCATGGCCGCGCTGGTCCGCGCCTACGTCGAGCTCGACTGCTCGCTGCTCGAGGTGAACCCGCTGGTCATCACCAAGGCCGGCACGCTGGTCGCGCTCGACGCCAAGATCACGCTCGACGACAACGCGCTCTTTCGCCACAAGGACCTCGAGGAGCTGCGCGATCCGACCGAGGAGGATCCCGCCGAGGTCGAGGCGCGAAAATACGACCTCTCGTACATCGCGCTCGACGGCAAGATCGGCTGCATGGTGAACGGCGCCGGCCTCGCGATGGCGACGATGGACATCATCAAGCACTACGGCGGCGAGCCGGCGAACTTCCTCGACGTCGGCGGCGGCGCGACCACCGAGAAGGTGACCGCGGCGTTCAAGATCATCACCTCGGATCCGCAGGTGCGCGGCATCTTCGTCAACATCTTCGGCGGCATCATGAAGTGCGACACGATCGCCAACGGCGTGCTCGTCGCGGTGCGTGAGGTCGGCCTCGAGGTGCCGCTCGTCGTGCGCCTCGAGGGAACCAACGTCGAACTCGGCCGCAAGATCCTCGCCGAGAGCGGCCTCAACGTGGTGCCGGCGTCGGACATGGCCGACGGCGCACGCAAGATCGTGGAGCTGTCGCGATGAGCATTCTCTGCAACAAGAACACGCGTCTCATCGTGCAGGGCATCACCGGCTCGGCCGGCGGCTACCACGCGCGGCAGATGCGCGAGTACGGCACCAACCTCGTCGGCGGCGTCACGCCAGGACGGGGCGGCCCCCAGACGAAGGTCGACGGACTCGACGGTGTCCCGGTGTTCGACACCTGCCGTGAAGCGGTGGCGCAGACCGGCTGCAACGCGACGGTGATCTACGTGCCGCCACCCGGCGCAGCTGACGCGATCATGGAGGCGGCGGCGGCGGGGATCGACCTCATCATCTGCATCACCGAGGGCGTCCCCACCAACGACATGATCCGGGTCAAGACGTTCCTCGCCGCGTACCACCCGAAGAAGGTCCTCGTCGGGCCGAACTGCCCCGGCGTGATCACTCCCGGCGAGTGCAAGATCGGGATCATGCCCGGCTACATTCACAAGCCGGGCAGCGTCGGCGTCGTGTCGCGCTCGGGCACGCTCACCTACGAGGCGGTCGATCAGCTGACCAAGCTCGGGCTCGGACAGTCGACCGCGGTGGGCATCGGCGGCGATCCGGTCAAGGGGCTCGACTTCATCGACGTGCTCACGCACTTCGCCGAGGATCCCGGCACCACCGCGATCATGATGATCGGCGAGATCGGCGGCTCCTCCGAAGAGGAGGCGGCCGCGTTCGTGCGCGACCACGTAAGGAAGCCGGTCGCCGCGTTCATCGGCGGTGCGACCGCGCCCCCGGGCAAGCGGATGGGCCACGCCGGCGCGATCATCAGCGGCGGCAAGGGGACGGCAGCCGAAAAGGTCGCCGCGCTCGAGGCGGCCGGGATCAAGGTCGCGCGCACGCCGGCCGAGATGGGCACCACGCTCGCGAGTCTGCTCTAGCTTCTCTTCACGCAACCGCAATCGTAACGAGGACACCCATGGCCATCGAACGCACCTTCTCCATCGTCAAGCCCGACGCCGTCGGCGCCAACCACGTCGGCGGCATCGTCGCGATGCTCGAGGCCGGCGGCCTCAAGGTCGTCGCCCAGCGGATGCTAAAGCTCACGCGCGAGCAGGCCGAGGCCTTCTACTCGGTACACCGCGAGCGCCCGTTCTTCGGCGCGCTGGTGACGTTCATGACCGAGGGCCCCGTCGTCGCGCAGGTGCTCGAGGGCGAGAACGCGGTGCTCAGGAACCGCGAGCTCATGGGCGCGACCGACAGCAGGAAGGCGGCTGACGGGACGATCCGCCAGAAGTACGGCACCGACATCGAGCGGAACGCCGTGCACGGCTCCGACGCGCAGGAGACCGCGCGCCAGGAGATCAGCTTCTTCTTCACCGGCGCCGACCTGGCGTCGACCGCCCGCTAGCCCCCCGGGCGCCGCGCTACCGGCTCTGTCATGCTCGTGCCCGGTATGCGCGAACTGCGAGACCTGACGTTCGCGGAGCTCCAGGCGCTCGTCGTCGAGCTCGGCGGCAAGCCGTTCCGCGCCGAGCAGATCTTCCGCTGGGCGCACATGCACCGCGCGCGCTCACTCGATGAGCTGCAGAACGTGCCGCGCCCGCTCCGCGAAGCGCTCGCGACCCGCGTGCGGCTCTCCGCGCTCACGGTCGACCTCGTGCAGACCTCGAAGGACGGCACGCGCAAGCTCCGCCTCCTCACGCACGACGGCCACGCGATCGAGAGCGTGCTCATCCCCAGCACCGACAAGATGGCGCAGTGCATCTCGTCGCAGGTCGGCTGCGCGCTCGACTGCGACTTCTGCGCGACGGCGAAGCTCGGTTTCGTCAGAAATCTCGCAACGTGGGAGATCGTCGATCAGGTCTACCGCGCGCAGGAGCTCCTCGCCGAGGTGGAGCCGGGCCGGCGCATCACCAACCTCGTCTACATGGGGATGGGCGAGCCGCTGCACAACTACGCGCAGGTGATCCGCTCGATCGAGCTCCTCACCGACCACCGCGGCGCCAACCTCGCCGAGCGACGCATCACCGTATCGACCGCGGGGCTCGTCACCGCGCTCGAGAAGCTCGGCAACGAGGAGCTGAACCCCAACATCGCCATCTCGCTCAACGCCACGACCGACGCGGTACGCGACGTGATCATGCCGGTGAACCGCAAGTGGAACCTCGAGCGGCTGCTCGCTGCCGTGCGTGCCTATCCGCTCGAGCGCCGCCGGCGCGTGACGTTCGAGTACGTGTTGCTCGCCGGCGTGAACGACTCGGTGGAGGACGCAGCGCGGCTGGCGCGACTGCTCAGCGGGCTGCGCTGCAAGGTGAACGTGATTCCATGGAATCCGCACGAGGGGTCGCACTACCGCCGCCCGAGCCCCGAGGCGATCGACCGCTTTCAGGCTGCGGTAAAGCGCCACGGGCTGCCGACCTACCTGCGCCGTCCGCGTGGTGACGACATCGACGCGGCGTGCGGGCAACTCGCGGGCAAGGCCAAGGCGCCGCCCGGGCTGGTCCAGCTCGGGCGCAGTCCCGCCGCCGGGTAAAGTTCCCTTCGCCTTGTGAGCAACCGCACCCTGGCCATCGAAGGCCATCGAAGCCTGCGTGCTACCCTGCCGACCTTGGAGGTTTCATGACGACTCGCCTGCCCCCTACGACGCTGCTCGCCACGCTGTTCGCCACGCTGTTGGCCACGCTGTTCGCCGTGGCAGGCTGCGGCGGTTCCGCTGTCCCGCCGGTCGACGGCGATGCCGGCAGCTCGGCGGACGCCGACCTGATCGGTCCCGACGGTGGTCCCGCGGTCGACGCCGACCCGGCCGCCCCCGACGCCGACCCGGCCGCCCCCGACGCCGACCCGGCCGCCCCCGACGCTGAACCGACCACGCTCGACGCCGGCTCGCCTGACGCGACGGCGACTGCGCTCTGCGGCGACGGCGTGCTCTCCGCCCCCGAGCAGTGCGACGACGGCAACGCTGCGCCGTTCGACGGCTGCTCCGCCACCTGCACGCTCGAGCTGGTCTGCAGCGCACCGGTCGCCGTGCTGGAGATCGGCGTCGTCGCGACCGGCTCCAACATCTCCCTCATGACCACCACCAGCAGCACCTGCGGCGGCAGCGCGGCCGGCGAGCAGCTCTTCGTCTTCACGCTCTACGAACGTGCGCTGGCTCGGCTCTCGACCGATCTCGCCGGCACCACCTTCGACACCGCGCTCTACCTGCGCAGCGACTGCAGCGACACCAGCACCG
>SHYZ01000089.1 GCA_009692535.1 Myxococcales bacterium | reverse complement strand
CTCGAGGTTAGGATCTTACTGAGGAGATCAGCACCGACGACAAAGATCTCCGGTTCGCTGAGCTGGTGGCGCGTCGCGATCGTCAGCGAGGGGTTGACGACCAGGGCCTCCACGTCAGGGAGCATTGCGCATAGCCACTTGGCGGCGCAACGCGAAAGTCGTGCGCGGGGTCCACGATCGCGTGGCGCGCGTCGCCCTCGTCCGCGGTCGCCGTTGCGCTTATCGCTCGCAGAGCGCGAGGAGATTTCGAGGGACGCCCGCGCTGGCAACTCGCTGCGCACCATCGTAGCGAGGCTGCGACGTTCCCCCTCCCCGCGCCACGCCGGCGTCAGCGACGCCGCGCCACCGTCGAGGGGGAACGGCGCAGCCTCGCTCAGCGTCTGCAGCAAGGCTTGGTCCTCGTCGTCGCGGGCTCGAGCGAGTGCGCGATCCAGGGCGCGGAGGATGCCTTTGACGATGCCAAGGCCAACCGCCTGGAGCTCCGCCATGGTCGGCGGCGGTAGTTCGACGAACTGCAGCGTCGCGGTCGGGTCGAGAGCGAAGACACCATCGGGGACGACCGCGTGACCGTGGGGGTTGAGTTGTAAAAGCGATCCAAATGCTCCGCACGCAGGCGCAGCTCGTCTTTTAGAACGCGCCGTCCGGACCGCTACTGCGCGTAGATGTAGATCGTGGCCGTCGAACCGTAGTCATCGACACAAGACATGGTGCCGTACCTCAAGTAGGCCGCAGTGAGCGGGTCGGCCAAGCAGGCAAACATCCAATCGTCGGTGGTCACGTCGTCGTCCCACACGTCAAAGCGGAAGGGCGTGCCGGCGAAGATCACGGTGGAGGTGACATCACTCCAATCCGGCGCGAAGGTGTCCTGGATCGTATTCGTCCGGAAGTACGAGTTCGCGCCGGACGCATCAAAGGACAGCATCACGAACGGATCCGGGGCCCCGCCCAGTCCGTCCCAGGCGCAGGAACACGCCGGATCCTGGGTCGTCATGCTGCCATGGGAGACGACGATCTGATAGGTCCGTCCAAATGCATTTACGCATGTCCCATTGACGCAGATGTTATCGCCGGTGCAGGCATCATCCGGACCGGAAACACATGGACAATCCATCGAGCAGCTAGCGGTGTTCTCATTGGCATTACACCGGCCGTCTCCGCAGCGGGCACAATCGGCCGCGCAGTCACCCGGTTCACAGTACCCGTCGCCACAGGACGGCCCATCATCACCACCGTCCCCACCACCACTGCAGCCAACAGTTAATATTATGATCCATCCCGCAATGAATGTTCTCGACATCACCAATCCCTCCCATCAGGTGACCAAGGACGCCGTACCCTTCGTTGGAAGCGAAGCAGCCGCCCGCTTATTCATACCATATGCGGCATGGGCGTGGATCTGACATTGACATGAAATCGCTCCGGAAATCGGCGGAGGTCCCTGCCTCCGGTGACAGAGTGTTCCGTGCGGCATGAGGAGGAAGTTGAAGGGGCAGAGCCGCTCGCGGTAAGTCGTGAGTTGCGAGACACCCGACAACCGAGAGGGATACCCCCATGCCAGCTTCGCAGATCTCGATCCCGATGCCAAGCAGCACACCCCGCACGCATTCGACCGGATGCGAGAGTTCCTCGACGTCCGCCGTCGCGCGAAGGCACCCGTCGAGAATCTGGAGCAGTTCGAGCGCGAGCTGCACACGTTGTTCGCCGCCGCCGAGGCGGAGGCCGTCGGTGACGAGTTGGCGCGCTTCGACGTCAATCTGCCGGGCGTCGAGATCGACGGCGCGCCGCATCGCCGCGTCCTGCGCTGCGAGGAGACGTACATGACAGCCGCCGGCCCGAGCGTCTCGTCGTCGAGTACCAAGAATGCACGCAGTCCGCTCGCTGCATCGTCGATGCGCGCCGCGAACGCGACACCCGGCAGGTCGAGCGGCGTGAGCACGCCCCGAGCCTACCTCCGCGCGCACACTCCACGCGCTTCCGGCCTCCCAGGAAATCCTCCCTGACCGCTATTTTTCGCCCGCCCACCCGCCGATTGACACTCCTCGTGCACACCGGTAATTTTCAGCACCTCACGATGGCCACAAAGAAGTCCACAAGTTCCGCGGCCTTCTATGACGTGGACGGCACGCTCATCAAGGCGAACATCGTTCACGCCTTCGCGTACTACGCGCTTAACCAGCCGACGGTCACCGGCACGATCGCGCAGACGATCCGCACGGTCGCCTCGCTGCCGCTCTTCTGGGTCGCCGACAAGGTCTCGCGCAAGGCGTTCAACGAGCTCTTCTATCGCTACTACCGCGGCATGTCCGAGGACCGCCTGCACGTCCTCGCCGAGGAGCTCTTCACCGACATGATCGAGCCGACGATTTACCCGGGCACCAGGAGCCTCATCGCAGCGTCGCGTCGCGCCGGCTGTCGACAGGTGCTGCTCTCCGGCGGACTCGACTTCGCCGTGCGCCCGCTGGCGCGCTACCTCGGCATCGACGACGTGATCGCCAACCGGCTCGAGTTCTCCAAAGGCTACGCGACCGGGCGGCTCGAGAAGCCGTTCGTCGCCGGCGCGACCAAGGCGCAGATCATGCGCGACTTCGCGCTCGCGCACGGCATCGACCTCGGCCGGTCGTACGCCTACACCGACAGCTACTCCGACTACCCGATGCTCGCCGTCGTCGGCCACCCAACCGCCGTGAACCCCGACCTTCGTCTGCGTGCGACCGCGCGCTCGTACGACTGGCCGGTCATCGATCTCAGCTAGGAGACCGCATGCGCCTCGCCCGCCCGAGCACCCGCCGTGACAGCGACGAGCAAGTCGTCATGATCGACAACGACTCGGCACCGCGCATCCTCTTCCACGGCGAGAATTTCCTGCTCGAGGATCTGCCGGTCGGCACGCGCGTGATCTACCCGAAGCGGCCGCTCGCGCCGCTGCCCAACGCGCGCGCTGCGATCCGCTACGCGCTCAACCACCCCGAGGAGATGGAGCCGCTCCACGCGCTGCTCACGCCAGGGATGAAGCTCACCATCGCGATCGACGACATCTCGCTGCCGCTGCCGCCGATGCAGCGCCCCGACATCCGCGAGACGGTGCTCGAGATCGTCTGCGAGATGCTCGCCGACCACGGCGTCGACGACGTGCACCTCATTATCGCGACCTCGCTTCACCGCCGCATGAGCGAGGCGGAGATTCGTCGCATGGTGGGCGAGAAGGTCTTCCATGCCTTCTGGCCCGACCGCCTCTACAACCACGACGCGTGCGATCCCGACGGCATGGTGACGCTCGGCAAGACCCGCCACAGCGAGGTCGTCGAGATGAACCGGCGCGCTGCCGAGAGCGACCTCGTGATCTACGTGAACCTGAACCTCGTGCCGATGGACGGCGGCCACAAGTCGGTCGGCGTCGGGCTCTGCGGCTACGAGTCGCTCAAGGCGCACCACACGCCCAAGACCATCGTCGCGTCGGACAGCTTCATGGACCCCAGCAACAGCGCGCTCTCGTCGTCGGTCGAGCGGATCGGCCGCGTCGCCGAGAAGCACGTGAAGGTCTTTCACATCGAGACCGCGCTCAACAACCGGATGTTCTCGGGTCCCGCCGACTTCCTCATGAAGAACGAGGACAACTTCACCGAGGGGGATCGGCTGAAGTTTCAGGCGATGAAGTGGGCGCTCGATCGCACGCCGCGCGCGTTGCGGCGTGAGGTCTTCATGCGGGTGCCGGCGGCGTACGGCCTCATCGCGGTGCATGCCGGCGCGTGCGAGCCGGTGCACGAGAAGATCCTCAAGCGCTGCTTTGAGCAGTATGCGGTCGAGGTGCACGGGCAGTGCGACATCCTGATCAGCGGGATCCCGTACATCAGCCCGTACAACGTGAACTCGACGGCGCTCAACCCGCTGCTCGTGCAGGTGATGGCGCTCGGCTACTACTTCCACATGTATCGGAAGCGGCCGCTGGTTCGAAAGGGCGGCGTCATGATCGTGACGCACCCGTGCACCGACGCGTTCGATCCGAAGCACCACCCGTCGTACATCGAGTTCTTCAACCGGCTGCTGCCCGAGACCAGCGACGCGTACACGCTCGAGCGGAAGTACCAGGACGAGTTCGCCTACGACCCGAGCTACGTCGAGCTCTACCGGCGCGGCAACGCCTACCACGGCGCTCACCCGTTCTACATGTGGTACTGGGGCCAGGCGGGGCGCGAGTGGCTCGGCAAGGTGATCGTCGTCGGGTCGGACAACGTGACCGTGCCCAAGCTGCTCGGGTGGGAGCGCGCCGACACGCTCGCCGAGGCGATCGCGATGGGGCGTGCGTTCGCCGGGCGCTCGGCGGAGATCACGATGCTGCACCACCCGCCGATCCTCATGACGGACGTGATGTGAGCGCGCGCCGATGCTGAACGTCGCCGAGACGCTCGAGGGGAAGCGGTTGCTGTTCGTCGGAGCCACCGGCTTCGTCGGCAAGGTCGCGCTCTCGCTGCTGCTGCGACAGTTCCCCGGCGTCGGCAAGGTCTTCGTGCTGGTGCGCCCCGGCGCGGGGTCCACGTCGGAGGACCGCTTCTTTCGCAAGGTGGTCCGCTCGCCGGTGTTCGATCCGATCCGCGAGCAGTGGGGCGACAAGACCGACGAGTTCCTGCGCGACAAGGTGGTCCCGCTCGCTGGCGACGCCGCGCGGCCGCTGCTGAATTTCACCGAGGAGGACTTCGCGCGCTTCGGCAAGCTCGACGCGATCGTGAACTGCGCGGGCCTGGTGTCGTTCACGCCGTCGCTCGAGATCGCGATCCGCATCAACACCTTCGGCGTGCGCAACGTGCTCGACGTGGCACGGCGTACCGGCGGCGGCGTCATCCACATCTCCACCTGCTTCGTGGCCGGCAACCGCAGCGGCGACGTCTGGGAGGACGAGACGCTCCACGGCTACCACCCGCGCCGCGCCGCGCTGCGCGATGCAGACTTCCACGTCGACGCCGAGATCGCCGACTGCGAGCGGTTGATCGCGCAGGTCAAGACGCTCGCCGACGATCGCCAGCACGTCTCGCTGTTCCGCGAGCGTGGCGCCGAGCGGCTCACCGCCGACGGGCGCGACGCTGACGACGAACACACGCTCAAGATCGCGGTCGCGCGCGAGCGAAAGCTGTGGGTCTCCGAGCGGCTCACCGAGCTCGGGATGGAGCGCGCGAAGCACTGGGGCTGGCCGAACATCTACACCTACACAAAGTCGCTCGGCGACCAGGTGCTCGCGGCGCAGTCGGAGGTGCCGTTCTCGATCGTGCGGCCGTCGATCGTCGAGAGCGCGGTGCGCTATCCGTTCCCCGGCTGGAACGAGGGCTTCACGACGAGCGCGCCGCTGGTCTTCTTCGCGCTCAAGGGGCACCGCTCCTTCCCGGCGCACCCCGACGCCAACCTCGACATCGTGCCGTGCGATCAGCTCGCGTCGGTGATCATCGGCGCGACCGCCGCGGTCATCGCTGGCACGCACGAGCCGGTCTATCAGGCCGCGACTGGCGATGTCGCACCGCTGCCGGTGCCGCGCGCGGTCGAGCTGGTCGGGCTCTTTGCCCGCAGGCACTGGCGCGATCGCAAGACCGGCAACCGCCTGACGAACTACATCCGCTCTCGGCTCGAGCCGGTGCCGGTGTCACGCCGCTCGTTCGAGCTGCGCTCGGCGCCGGCCTTCAAGTCGGTCGCCGACCGCGTCGTGCGCGCGCTCGATGCGGCGACACCGTCGTGGGGCGCCCCGTCGGTGCAGGCGCTTGCCGCTCGCGCGCGCGGCAAGCTCGAGCAGGTCGTTGACGTCACCGGCAAGACCCGCGAGGCGTTCGAGCTCTTCATGCCGTTCGTGCACGACAACCACTACGTCTTCCGCTCCGACCAGGTGCGCAAGCTCTTCGCGTCGATGACGCCGGAGGATCGGCGGAGCCTCCGCTGGGACCCCGAGAACATCGAGTGGCGGTCGTACTGGCTCGATCTCCACCTGCCCGGGCTCGAGAAGTGGGTGTTCCCGGATCTCGAGGAGGAGTTCGAGCCACGCGCGAAGGCGCCGTATCAGTACAAGGACCTGCTCGAGCTGTTCGACGCGACGTGCAAGCGACACGCGTCGCGCACTGCGCTGCGGCTGCTGCCGCCGCCTGGCTCGGACGAGCCGCCGCAGCGCGTGACCTACCGGCAGCTCGACGCGCGTGCGACCCGTGGCGCGGCGCATCTGCGTGATGCCGGCGTCGCGACCGGCGAGCGTGTGCTGCTGCTCTCGGAGAACCGGCCCGAGTGGGTGATGACCTGCTTCGCGACGCTGCGCGCGGGCGGCGTGCTCGTACCGATGGATGAGAAGGCGACGCTCCTCGAGATCGTGAACGTGCTGCGGACCTCGCGCGCGAAGGTTGCGGTGCTCTCGGAGCGGCTCGCGCGAAAGCACCACGGCCTTGCGGCGCGGCTCACCGAGGAGGGGCTCGCGACGGTGGTGCGCACGCAGGACGAGCTCTTCCTCGCCGATGCGCGCAGTACGGCGGGCGCGATCGCCGCCGAGCCCAAGGGGGACTCGCTCGCGTCGCTGATCTTCACCTCGGGCACGACCGGCAACCCGAAGGGCGTGATGCTGTCGCACCGGAACTTCACCTCGCTCGTCGCCAAGCTCACGACGGTGTTCGAGCTCGGTCCGCATGACCGACTGCTCTCGGTGCTGCCGCTGCACCACACGTTCGAGTTCACCGCGGGGCTGCTGATGCCGCTCTCCCGTGGCGCGCAGGTGACTTATCTCGGTGAGGTGACGCCCGAGGCGCTCGAGGCTGCGTTCGAGGAGGGGCACGTCACCTCGATGATCGGCGTGCCGGCGCTCTGGCAGCTGCTGCATCGCAAGGTGCGCAAGCGGTTCGGCGATCGCGGGCCGTGGGTCGAGGAGGCCTTCGACGCCGTCGTCGAGGGTTCGCGCCTGCTGCGCGAGAAGAGCGGCATCAACCTCGGCAAGATCATCTTCTGGCCGGTACACCAAAAACTCGGGCGCGGCATGCGCCTGCTCGTCTCAGGCGGATCGGCGCTGCCGCCCGAGGTGATGAAGTCGTTTCAGGGTCTCGGCTTCTCGCTCTACGAGGGCTACGGCCTCACCGAGTCGGCGCCGGTGCTGACATCGCAGCGACCCGGCGCGAAGAACCTGCCCGGCTCCGTCGGTGAGGCGCTCCCCGGCGTCGAGCTCCGCATCGCCGACCCCGATGCGAGCGGCGTCGGCGAAGTGCACGCGCGTGGCCCGAACGTGATGATGGGTTACTTCGAGAACGATGCGGCGACTGCCGAGGTGCTCGAGGAGGGCTGGCTCAAGACCGGCGACCTCGGTCGCCTCGACGAGGAAGGGCGGCTCTTCATCGTCGGGCGCAGGAAGGAGCTGATCCTCGGCTCCAACGGCGAGAACGTCTATCCCGACGAGCTCGAGGAGCTGTACGGCGACGCGAGCTGCGTGAAGGAGCTCTCCGTCGTCGGGCTGCCCGAGGCGGACGGTCCGGGCGAGCAGGTGGCCTGCTTGCTCGTGCCCGCGGCTGACCTCAAGGGCGACGACGGTGAGCCGCTCTCGCGCAGCGAAGTGCGCGAGCGGTGCCAGGAGCATGTACGCCAGGTCTCAGCGCGGTTGCCGCAGTACAAGCGGATCAAGGTGCTGCATCTGTGGGAGCACGACCTGCCGCGCACCTCGACGCGCAAGGTGAAGCGTCGGCTCGTCGTCGAGGAATTGCAGCGCCTCGCGCGCGCGGTGGCGCGGGCGAGCGAGGCGGCGGCGGCGCTCGGCGGTGCGGCGGCGAGTGGCGACGAGTGGCTGTTCACGCTGGTCGCGTCGGTCTGCCAGAAACCGCGCGAGCGGGTCCGCGCCGAGACGACGATGGCTGAGCTCGGGTTCGACTCGCTGATGCTCACCGAGCTCGGCGTCGCGCTCGAAGCGGCGGGCGTGGCGCCAGGGGAAGGTGATGATGATCGCCTCGTGGAGCTCCAGACTGTCGCCGACCTGGTGCGGCTCATCGGCGCGCGCAGAGGGGCTCGCGCCATGCAGGCGCCCGCGCGTCGGCCCACGCGCGCATCGGCCGAACCGGCCGCGGGTGAAGCTGCCGCGCTGCACGTTCCCGCGCCGCTCGTCGCGATCGGTACGCGCGCACTCGAGTTCGGGCAGCGCATGGCGTACGAGCGGCTCTTTCGCACCAAGGTGACGGGGAGCGCGTACCTGCCGAAGACCGGGTCGTTCATCGTGGCGGCGAACCACGCGTCGCACCTCGACATGGGGCTCATCAAGCACGCGCTCGGCGACTGGGGCGGGCATCTCGCGTCGCTGGCGGCCAAGGACTACTTCTTCGGCGATCGGCTCAAGCGTGCCTACTTCGAGAACTTCACCAACCTCGTGCCGATGGATCGGCACGGCTCGCTGCGCGAGTCGCTGCGTCTCGCCGCGCAGGTGCTGCGCGAGGGGCGGGTGCTGCTGATCTTCCCCGAGGGGACGCGGAGTGAGACCGGCGTGATGTCCGACTTCAAGGCGTCGGTCGGCTACCTCGCGCTCGTGAATCAGGTCGACGTGCTGCCGATCTACCTTGAGGGAACCTTCGACGCGCTGCCCAAGGGCGCGAGTCTGCCCGGCAAGCGCGACCTCTGCGCGCACATCGGTCCGGTGCTGCGGCACGGCGTGCTGCGCGAGGCGACCGCGAGCCTGCCGAAGTCGGAGCAGTACCGCGAGGCGGCGCGCCTGATCGAGGTGGCGGTGCGCAAGCTCGGCAAGCTGCCGCCGCTCGAGCGCAAGCCGGCGACGCGCGGCACTGAGGAGCGACCGGCGTGACGCGGCCGCTCATCACCGGCGGCACCGGGTTTCTCGGGCGGCACGTTGTGCGTCTGCTCGCGCCCGACGCGCGCGTGCTGGTGCGGCGTGAGTCGCGCGGCCTCGCGCGGCTGGGCGTGGAGCAGGTCACGGGCGACGTCGAGGCTGCCGCGTCCCTCGCGCACGCGATGCGCGGCGCGACCGGCGTGTACCACCTCGCCGGGCTGGTCTCACGCAGCTCGGCCGACACGACCCGCATGATGCGCGTCCACGTCGACGGCACCCGCGCGGTGCTCGAGGCGGCTGCGGCGGCGGGCGTGAAGCGGGTCGTCATCGCGTCGTCGTCGGGGACGATCGCTGTCTCGCGTGACGCCGCGTTCGTCGCCGACGAGCGTGCGCCACACGCGCTCGAGGTGGTGAAGGGCTGGCCCTACTACCTCTCGAAGATCTACCAGGAGCGGCTCGCGCTCGAGCTCGGGGCGCGGCTCGGGCTCGAGATCGTGCTGGTGCTGCCGAGCCTGCTCCTCGGTCCCGGGGACGCGCGCGGCAGCTCGACCGAGGACGTGAAGAAGCTCATGCAGCAGAAGATCCCGCTCGTGCCCGACGGCGGCGTGAACTTCGTCGATGCGCGCGACGCGGCGGCGGCCTTCGTCGCGGCGATGGAGCGCGGTCGTCCGGGCGAGCGTTACCTCGTGGGCGGGCCGAACTGGACCTGTGAAACCTTCTTCGGCAAGGTCGCGCGCGCCGCACGCGTCACGCCGCCAAGGCTGCGGGTGCCGGCCAAGTGGGCGCGCTGGGGCGCGACCCTCATCGAGGAGGTCGCCCTGTGGCGCGGCGTCGTGCCGGCGGTGGACCGCGTCTCGGTGGAGATGGCCGAGCACTTCTGGTACGTGGACAGCGGCAAGGCGGAGCGCGAGCTCGGCTTCGTCGCGCGCGATCCGCACGAGACGCTGGCCGACACGGTGCGCTACGTCGAGAAGCACTTCCTCGGCAAGGAGCGCCCGGGGCCGAGCGACGGGGCACCACCCGCTTGGTAGCTGGTCGCGTGGTACGATTTCTTCGGCCCATGCACGGAGAACGGCGATAGAGCGGAGGCATCAATACCGCGTCACGCAGTCGCTGGAGCGGCTCATCGACGCCGTGCTCGTCGTGGACGACAAGCACGAGATCGCAGCGGTGCTGACCGACATCAGCGCCGGTGGTGCTGGCGTTTCGGTCAGCGAGCCGTCCTTGATCACCGTCAAGGAGGCGAAGAAGCTCGAGCTTCGCCTCGTCTCGCCTCGGCTCGGTGCGCCGATCCTGCTCCCGACCTCGGTGCGCGCGCACGCGATCGCCGATGGCGTGGCGAAGCTCGGCCTCGAATTCACGCACTGGGCGCCGACCCGTGACGAGCTCGACCCGCAGTTTCGTCAGCTCTTCAACCTGCGCGAGCACTTCCGCGTAGCCGTGCCGCTCGCGCTGGGCGTAACCGCAGACCTCTCGCAGGGCGACATCACGGTTCGCACGGTGCTGCGGGATATCTCGATGAGCGGCCTCGGTCTCGACAGCGATGCGCGCGTCCTCGACGTTTTCGTCGACGGCTCGCGTGTCTCGCTCGCGCTCCAGGTCCCGGGCGGGTCGCGCCGCACCGACACCGAGGTGATCATCCGCCACCGCGATCGCTTCGTCGGGGCGAAGCGGATCTACGTCGGGGTTCAGCTTCCGCCGGAGCGGGCGATGGCGCCGGATCTGCGCCTCACGCTACAGCGGCTCGTGATGGAGCTGCAGCGGCGTCGCGGCGAGTAGCGGCGCTGTTACGCGGCGGGGTTACGTCGCTTCGTGCGGGATGTCGATCGGAGCGGCGAGGGCGTACTCGATCGCCGCGGGGATCCGCTCGTTCGCGAGGCCCTTCCAGAAGACGTGCCACTCGGGGAAGCGGCAGAGGCCATCGGCCTCGCGTGCGTACCAAGGCGCGATCGGGTTCCACGGACGTGCGCGCCAGAAGACGGCAGGGTGCTCAGCGACGAACGTGTCCCATAGATCGCGCCCGAGGCCCTCGCCCTGCGCCTCGGGATCGACGACGAACTTGGTGAGGTACGCGCCGAGCGGCGTGTCGAGCAGCACCGCTGCGCCACGGTACTCCTCCTCGACAAAGATGCGCGAGACCGGCCGGGCGAACATCGCCTCGAGCGGTGGACGGCCGAACGCCGCAGTGACGAGTGCGCGCAGGCGCACGAGGTCGACCTCGCTCCACGCTGAGCGGCGGTCGATGTGCGCGCCGCGCCGGAGCAGCGTGCCGGCGCCTTGGACGGTGAAGAGCTCGCGCAGCAGATCGATCGGCGAGGTGAGCGAGACCAACAGGCGGTGCGGCACGAGGTCGAGCACCAGACGGCGCGCCTGCTCGACGAGCATCCGCTGCTTGCGCGAGACTTCGGGCGATGCGAGCAGCGCGCTGGGTGAGGTGGTGAGGTTGAGTACGCCGACCGGTGCGCCGCGCTGGAGCAGCCCGCCGCGGCGGATGAGGAAGATGAGTTTGCGCGTGGCCAGCCCGGCGAGGAGGCGGGCGAGTCGCTCGACCCGGGCGTCGACCGTGACGCCGTCGGCGGCGTCGAACGGCACGATCGGGATACTGCCGCCGCGCGCGGCCTCGGCGACGCGCGCGGCCAGCGCCTCGCCATGCTCTGCCGACGCCAGCACCTCGGCGGGCACGTTGTCGCGCGAGAGGCGACGCCTGAGGCGCGCGGCGTGCTCGTCGGCGAGCGCGGGTTCGACCAGGCCGAGGACCACCACGGGGGTGAGCGAGAGCGCCGCGAGGTGGTGCAGGTCGAGCGCGACCGCGTCGAGTGAGTGGCGTGCGACCCAGGAGTCGACGGCGATGGTCGCGAATCGCTCCTTGGCCTCGGCGCGGAAGAGCCGCAGGTAGAAGTCGGTCTCGCGGCTCTGGCCGAGCCCCTCGAGGAATCTGACGACGGCCTCAGCGGGCTCCACGAAACACCTCGGCAAAGGCCGCCCGCGCCGCGAGCAGCTCTCGGATCGACACCCACTCTTCGGGCGCGTGGGCCTGCGCGATCTCGCCCGGGCCGAAGACCACGGCGTCGATGCCGACCGACGAGAGGAACGCGGCTTCGGTCCAGTACTGCAGGTCGAGCGGCGGCCCCGCTGCGTCGCCGAGCAGCTCGGCAAACGCCGCCGGCTCGCGCGTGGCGAACGGCACGTTCTCGACGGCGACCCTCGCTTCGAGGCCGGCGGTGCGCGCGAGGGCGAGGAGTTCTTCGCGCAGCGCGTCGGCGTCGGCGCCAGGCGGTGGCCGAAGCGAGACCGAGAGCGTGGCCGACTCGGGCACGACGTTGAACGCGACGCCGCCGTCGATGCGCGCGACGTTCAGGCACATCCCCTCGAAGCCGGCGGGGCCGAGGGTTCGACGGGCGCGACCCCAGTCGTCGAGTGTGACGGCCAGCCGGGCGAGCTCGGCGACCGGCGCCACGAGCCGATCGGCGCGCGACGAGTGACCACCCTCGCCGCGCACGGTGGCCTCGAGCGCGAGGATGCCCCGGTGGCGCGTGCCGAGCCTGAGCCCGGTCGGCTCGCAGACGATCGCGCGCTCGAGGCCGCGTGCGCGCCCGCTCGCGAGGAACGCGCGCATCACCTCGCCGCCATGTTCCTCGTCGCCGCTGTAGAGAATCGCGAGTTGCTGCGGGCGGACCTCGTCGAGCGCGGCGAGCGCGGCCGCGATCGCCCCCTTGGTGTCGGCCGCGCCGAGGCCGATCACGATGCCGTTCGCCACGCGCGCGACCAGCGGATCGTCGAGCCAGCCGTCGCTGGCGGGCACCGTGTCGAGGTGCGTGTTGAGCAGCAGGCGCGGCTCGCCCCAGCGGGCGAAGACGTACGCGCCGCAGCCGCGGCCGTGACCGCGCTCGACCTCGATGACCTCCACGGTGTCGGGCGCGTGGCGTGCGAGCTCGCTCGCGAGAAACTTTGCGCAGCGCAGCTCGTCGCCGCCCGGGTTGCGCGTGTCCTCGGCGATGAGGCGCGCGAGGAGCGGGACGGGGTCGGTCGCCACGGCTACGCTCCGCAGCGGTCCGGCGCCGCGAGCGTCACACCCGGCCTACCGCGATCTTGAAGTCGAAGCCGACCTTGGGGGGCTCGTGCTCGGGATCGCAGCGATAGCCGGTGAAGTCGGTGACGCCCTCGGCGCGGAGGAAATCCTCGTCGATGAGCGCGTGGCCGGTGAAGCTGCGCGGCTCCTTCTCGAAGATGCGAATCGTCGCGTCGGCGAGAATGTCGGCCTTGCGCCAGACCGCAGGCCCGCCGAGCCCGAAGTTGATCGTGGCGTAGCTCTCGATCATCGTCGCCGGCCAGAGCGCGTTCGCGGCGACGTTCTTGTCGGCCACCTCACCGGCGAGGCCGTGTGCGATCAGCGTCATGCCGAACTTGCTGATCGCGTAGGCGACCTTGCCCGGCGCGCCGACGACGTCCACCGGCGGTGACATCATGAGGATGTGGCCGTAGCCCTGCTGCACCATCGCGGGCAGCAGCGCGACGGTGCAGGCGAACGCGCCGCGTGCGTTCACGCCCATCACGAGGTCGAAGCGCTTCATCGGCGTCTCGGTCATCGCCCGCCAGTGCAGCGCGCCGGCGTTGTTCACGAGGAAGTCGACGCGGCCGAAGTGATCGAGCGCGGCCTTGGTCCCGCGCTCCACGCTCGCGTCGTCGCGCACGTCGACCTTCACGGCGAAGGCCCTGCGGCCGAGTTTCTCCACCTCGGCGGCGGTCTCGTGGATCGTGCCGGGCAGGCGAGCGTCGGCCTCCTCGGTCTTTGCGGCGACGACGATGTCGCACCCCTTGCGCGCGAGCGCGAGCGCGAGGCACTTGCCGACACCACGCGACGCGCCGGTGATGAACGCGACCTTTCCGTCGAGACTCATGGCGCGGAGGCTACCACGCGCCCGCGGACTTTCTCCCGGGCGGCCTGCAGCGAAGCGGTGCGGAAGAGGCCGCGAGGTTCGTTGTGCGCGCGCCGGGCGGCAACACGCTACCTTGCTGCTCGTGCCGAGCCACCGCCGCGCGCTGCTTCATCTGCGCAAGGCCGATGCCGTTTTGGCGCGCGTGATCGATCAGGTCGGCGCTTGCCGATTTGCGACGACCCGCGAGGGCACGCACTTCGATGCGGTGGTGCGCGCGATCGTGTACCAGCAACTCTCGGGCAAGGCGGCCGCGACGATCTTGCGACGCGTGCACGACGTGTACGGGGGCAAGCCGCCGACCGCGCGACGGCTGCTTGCGACCGCCGATGCACCGCTCCGCGCTGCCGGACTCTCGCAGCAGAAGCTTGGTTACCTGCGCGACCTCGCCGAGCAGGCGGTCACACGCAAGCTCGCGTTCGCGCGGCTCGACACGCTCGACGACGAAGCGGTCGTCGAGGCGCTCACGAGGGTGAAGGGCGTGGGGCGCTGGACCGCGCAGATGTTTCTGATGTTCCGCCTCGGCCGCCTCGACATACTGCCGACCGGCGACCTCGGCATCCAGAACGCCGTGCAGCGTGCGTGGGGACTCGCTGAGCGCCCGCAGCCCGTGGTGGTCGAGACACTCGGCGCAGCGTGGCGGCCCTACGCGACGATCGCCTGCTGGTACCTCTGGCGCAGCCTCGATCCCTAGATCGCTGCGCTGCGACGCTTCCCGACCAAGCCGGTCGGCGCCGCACGCGCTCGTCATACGTCCGTCGAGGTCGTGACGCTTCTCGGAGCCTCTGCTATACAGCGACCGTGGATGAAACAACGAGGGCCGGGCTCGACGAAATTACTCGTGACTCGTCGCTCGTGCTCGACGCGGTAGACAACGCCTTCGAAGAACACGCCACGTTTTGGCAGCAGGTCGAGGCGCGCAAGCAGGTTGACGCGTTGATGCTGCGGTTCCGCGAGATCGACCGTCGGCTCTCCGAGACGGATCGGCTGGCGGTCGACCGCAGCCTCGGACGCAAGCTGCGCGACCTGACCAAGACGGCAGCACGCCTGCCGGCGCCGCCCGCTGGCAGCGCGGCGAGTCGCCCGAGCGGCGATGATTTCCTCGGCACGCGCGCCATCTCGGCGTCGAGCTCGCGTCTGCCGCGGGTGATCGGCGTGGACCCCGCTGCCGCGAAGCGTGCGGCCGGGTCGGTGCGCGTCGGAGACGACCTCGACTGTTGGTGCGGCCCGTGCGCCGACATGAAGTCGCACACCATCATCGCGGTCATGGAGGGCGTGCCTGTCCAAGTGGTCTGCCGGCGCTGCGGCTCACGGCACAAGCACCGACAGGCTCCTGCGCGTGGCACCACGCCGGGACTCGCGACGCGCACGGCGACGCAGGCCGGTCCCACCGACACGGAGCGTCGCGCCGACGACAAGCGCAAGCTCGTGGACGAACTGCAGAGCGCCGCGTCGGTCCGGACCTTCGTGCCGAACGAGCGCTATCGCAGCGGCGAGATCATCCAGCACGCGGAGTGGGGGCGCGGGAAGATCGAGAACACCCTCCCGCGCTCGCTCGTCGTGCGCTTCGCGAGCGGCATCAAGCAGGTCAAGCTCGCCTAGCGGGCCAGGCGAGCGCTGACCGGGCCAAGCGGCGCTGACCGGGCCAAGCGGCGCTGACCGGG
>SHYZ01000088.1 GCA_009692535.1 Myxococcales bacterium | reverse complement strand
CCGACGACCGGCGCGCGGCCGAGCAGGGTGAAGACGTAGCCGCCGAGGGTGTCGATGCCGTCGATCTCCTCGCTCACGGTCAGCGCGAGGCCGAGCTTTTTCTCGGCGAGGGAGAGCAGCAGCGAGCCGTCGACCTCGACGCTGCCGTCGGGGCGCTTCACGATCTTGGGCGGCTCGCGGTCGAGCTCGTCCTGGATTTCGCCGACCAGCTCTTCGAGGACGTTCTCGAGCGTGATCACGCCGGTGAAGTCGCCGAACTCGTCGACCACGACGCCGAAATGCGTGCGCTTCGACTGGAGCTGGCGGCGCACGCGGTCGATCGGCACGTTCTCGGGCACAACCACCGGCTGCCGAGCGATTTCGCGCAGCGACTCGACCTTGCGCTTGCCGAGCGCGATCGTGGTCAGGTCGCGCACGTGGAGGAACCCGAGCACCCGATCGGTTTCGGGATCGTAGAGCGGGAAGCGGGTGTACTCGCTGTCGAGGGCAGCGCGGACCGACTCGTCGACCGGCTTGGTCACGTCGAGCAGCACGACGTCGCGGCGCGGCGTCATCACCTCGCGCGCGACGCGGTCGGAGTACTCGAAGACGTTGTCGAGCAGGTCGCGGGTCGCATCGTCGAGAATGCCGTGGCGGTGCGACGCGGCGACGACGAGGCGGAGCTCTTCCTCGGAGTGCGCTTCGGCCTGGGCGTTGGGCCTGAAGCCGACGAGGCGCATCAGGCCGTTCGACGAGTTCTTGAGCACCTTGATGATCGGCCAGGTGAGCACATAGAAGGCGTGGAGTGGCGCCGCGCATGCGAGCGAAAACGCCTCGGCGCGGTGGATGGCCATGATCTTTGGCACCTGCTCGCCGAGCACGACGTGAAGGAAGGTGATCGCGATGAACGCGAACGTGATCGACAGGCCGTGGGTGATCGCGGCTGAGAAGGGGAGCCGCTCGAACAGCGGGCCGAACAGCGACGCGAACGCCGACTCGCCGATCCAGCCGAGCGCCAGCGACGCGAGCGTGATGCCGAGCTGCACCGCCGAGAGGTACTCGTCGAGCCGCTGGGCGATGCCGTGCGCGCGGCGGGCGGCGCGGCTGCCCCCTTCGGCGAGCTCGGCGAGGCGCGTCTGGCGCACGCGCACGAAGGCGAACTCGGCCAGCACGAACCAGCCGTTCACGAGCACGAGCAGCAGCGCGACGGCGAGCTTTCCTACGGGGGTTGGGTCCATGGTGCGCCTGCGCGCGGGCGCATCCTAGTCGGGCGGGTCTACGTGGGCAACCGACCCCCGTGGGGAGCGGTTGCTAGCGCGTGAAGTCGGTCGGGCGGCGGCGCTCGAGGACGAAGTAGGCCCGCGGGACGCGAAGGCGCAGCGGGCCGGCGGCGAAATACGCGGTGCCCAGCAGCAGCTCGTCGCTGCCGCGCTCGATGCGCACGAGGTAGTCGCGCAGGCCGGCGCTCGGGTCGAAAAATGGGTTCGGGCCGCGGCCGTAGTCGAGCAGGAGTGAATTCAGGAAGGCGTTGTCGCTCGAGGCAGCGTCGGGCTCGGTGACGAGGAAGTGGCCGAAGCGCTTCGGGTGAGCTTCGCTCGGGCGGGCGCGCCAGGGGAGGGTGATGGCGTCCTGCGCGATCGGGATGTTGTAGCCGAGCACGCGCCCGGCGCTGGAGCGGTAGAAGCCTTTGACGAACTTCTTGATGCCGGCGAGCGGTGCCCACGCCATGGTGTTGAGGCCGCGCCACTCCCAGCCGGCGAGCGCGGCGGGATCGGGCGGTTCGCCGCGGCGCATGATCGCCTCGAGTTCACGCGCGGGCAGCGCGCCGATGCGCAGGTACTCGGGCGACGGCGACGGCGCGGCGGTACTCACGCCTGCGCCCGGCGGGCTGCGTTCGAGTCGAGGATGCGTGCTGCGTTGCGGGTCGCAAGCGCCATGATCGTCTCCATTGGGTTCACGCCGATCGGTGAGGGGAAGAGGCTGGCGTCGGTGACGTAGAGGCCGTCGGCGTCGTGCAGCTTGCCGAACGAGTCGCAGACGTGGCGCGTCGGGTCGTTGCCCATCGCGCAGGTGCCCATCATGTGGACGGTGAAGAGCTCGAGTGCGCGGCGCGGCACCTTCTGCTTGGCGAGCGCGCGGGCGTCGTCGACGGAGTGGAGGTCGGGCGCGCCGTCGAACGGCGAGACGATGCGCTTGGCACCGGCGGCGAAGAGCAGCTCGGCGAGCAGCATCATGCCGCGCACCAGCTGCTCGGTGTCGTGATCGGTGATTTGGTAGAAGGAGAACGGTCGGCCGCCGGGGGCGACGCGCACGCGGCCGGTGACGGTGTCCTCGTAGAGCAGGCCCGCGTTGACGATGCGGTGGTAGTCGCGCATCAGGCGCGCGAGGTCTTCGCCCCAGGCCGGCGCGGTCATCGCGAGCAGCGACGGCGGCAGGTTCACGGCGGCGAACACGAGCCCTTCGTTCTGGAACTCGCGCACCTGGTAGGCCTGGTGCACGCCCTTCCAGCCCTCGACGTTCTCGTCGAAGATCGCCTGCAGCTTCACGTTGGGATGGAGCGAGAGGTTCTGGCCGATCCGCCCCGACGGTGAGCGGATGCCCGAGGAGACGAGCAGCGCCGGCGTCTGGATCGCGCCGGCGGCGACGACGGTGAGGCGCGCGGTGACTGCGACCTTTGCGCCGCGCGTGCCGTTCTCCCGCACCACGTGGCCGATCGCGCCGGTGATCCGCTTGCCGCGCCGCGTGAGCCGTGACACGCGCACGTCGGAGAGCACGCGGGCGCCGAACGCGAGCGCGCGCGGCACGTAGGTGACGAGCACCGAGCGCTTGGCGGCGGTGGGGCAGCCGAACGCGCAGTTGTTGGTGCCGGCGCAGTGGACCTGGTTGCGGAGGTTCGGGACGACCTTCCACCCCTTGGCCTCGGCGCCCTCGCGCAGGAGCTCGTTGTCGCGACCGAGCGACTCGGGATCCTGGCCGCGTGCCGAGATGAAGCGCTCGACGCGCGCGAAGTGCGGCTCGAGATCGGCCGGCGAGATCTGCTCGACGCCGTCTTCCTTGCGCCAACGGTCGAGGATCTTCTCGGGCGTGCGCCACGACATGCCGCCGTTGATCACGGTCGAGCCACCGACGGTGCGGCCCTCGGAGAAGATCACCGGCGGATCGCCCATCGCCATCGACGCGCCGCCGTCGCGGTAGAGCTTGCGGATCATCGCGCTCGCGTCGGTGGTGAACTCGCTGGTGTCGTGGTAGCCGCCCTCCTCGAGGACGATCACGTCGAGTCCGGCTTCGGCGAGCTCGGCGGCCATCACCCCGCCGCCCGCGCCCGAGCCGATCACCAGCACGTCGCATGCGTGGGCTGAGTCCTTCGCGAAATCCTCGCGGCCGAAGATACCGCTAGGACGCATGGCCGCTCTTGGCGCGTGCGCGTGCGAGACGAGCGGCGGGGACGAGTGGATCGGGGGCGAGCACGAGCGCGTCGTGGGCGACAATGTCGTCGGCGTAGTCGGCGAGGCGGCGCGCTGCGACCTCGGCGATGAAGCGGTCGGGGTGGTACTCCATCGCGGCGCGCACCGTCGGCTGCTCCCAGTACGCGATCGCGAGGATGCCCTTGATGCCCTTGGCCCACTGGTGCAGCGCGCCGACGGGGCTGGTCCAGTAGGCGGCGAACCAGTCGCGCTGTTTTTCCTGCGGCAGGAGCGAGAACGGGCGGCCGAACGACGACGGGCGCGTCATCGCGGAGAGGTCGAAGGTGTAGAGGCCGGCGAGCAGACCGCTGCGCAGGTATGCGGGCAACGAGCGGAGCGTGAGCTCGACGTGGTCGAGCACCGGCTCGACGAGGCCGAGCGGGCCGAGCTCGGAAGGGAGCACGACGCGCGCGAGTGGGGCGAGGATGCGGCGAGCGCGGCGCGGCAGGCGAAAGTCGGCGAGCACGGTGGTCATCGGGTGGCGGCTCGGCCGGTGGGAGTGGGCGACGGCGTGCGTGAGGGGGTCGGCGTCGGCGTCGGTGTCGTCGCAGCGCCGAGCGTCGCAGCGCCGAGCGTCGCAGCGCCGAGCGTCGCGAGCAGGCGGTCGTCGTGGCGCACGAGGTACGCGTCGAGCAGCGCGCACGCCTCCTTGGGGTGCCCCGCCTCGAGCAGCGCGAGCGTGCGGTCGTAGCTCGCGAGGTAGTCGTCGGGTGGTCCGACGCCCGAAGCGAGCCGCGACGCGAGCTCGAGGTAGACGTTGGCCAGGTCGTTCATCAGCCACAGCGCCGGCAGGAAGTTCGCCGCCTCGACCACCGCGCGGATGATGCCGAAGTCGTAGCCGACGAACGCGCCCGCGTCACCGCGGCTCGCCCATGCACGTTGCGCGAGTGCGCGAGCGCCGTCGAGCCGGCCGGGCGCGGCGACATGCGGGGCGATCACGCGCAGCACGGCGAGGAAGAGCTCGCGGCGCACGGCGAGGAGGTCGGTCACGAGGTGCCGCAGCTCAATCGGACCACCGCGCGCGGCCGAGCCGCGTCGCAGCCACTCGGGCAGCACCGCGAGCGACCAGTCGGACGCCGGGCGCACGACGACGCCCGAGCCGCGCTTCGCCTCGACGAGCCGCCACTCACCGAGCCGACGCAGCGCTTCGCGCAGGGTCGGTCGGCTCGCACCGAGCCGCTGTGCGAGGTCCCGCTCAGCCGGCAACCGCACGCCGGGCGGAACCGCTCCGCCGAGGATGTCGGTGAGCAGCCGGTCGAGCACGGCGTCGCGCGAGAGTGTGGCGGTCGGTGCGGGGGGGGGCAGGGCGGGGGGCATCTGGCTATGAGACCTCGTGGAAAGTGGTCTGACCAACTGGTACGACCAATTTCCCCGGCCTGCAACCGGGAACATGCGCACAGGACCGTGCCGTTACTGCAATTCCTCCACGGCCCCCGGTGCCGGCGCTACGCAGCGCTGCCCGCTGCGCGCAATCTCACGGCTCAGCGGCTCCTGCTGATCCGGCTCGCCGTGCACGAGGAAGATCGCCTTCGCATCACGCCCGCTGGTGCGCGCGTACGCGAGTAAGTCGTGCTTGTCGGCGTGCGCGGAGAACGAGTTCATCACCACGACCTCGGCGCGGAGGTCGCGCTCGACGCCGTGAATCTTCACGCGCGGTCGTCGCTCGATGATCCGTCGCCCGAGCGTGTGCTGCGCCATGTAGCCGACGACGAGCACCGTGTTGGCCGGGTTCTCGATGGTGTTCCGCAGGTGGTGGAGCACGCGTCCGCCCTCGCACATGCCGGACGAGCTCACGATCACCGCCGGTCCGCGCAGCGAGTTCAGCCGCATCGACTCCTCGCGCGACTCGACGTAGCGCAGCCCCGGGAAGTCGAAGACGGTGCCGTGCTCCTTGAGGAACGCGCGCGTCTCGTCGTCGAAGCAGTCGGCGTGCTGCTTGAACACCTTCGTGACATTCACCGCGAGCGGCGAGTCGACGAACACCGGCACGTCGGGGATGCGCCCTTCGCGACGCAGCACGGCCAGCGAGAAGATCAGCTCCTGCGTGCGGCCGACCGCGAACGCCGGCACGACGATCTTGCCGCCGCGCGCCGCGGTCGTGGTGACGACCCGCGCGAGGGCGTCGTGCATCGAGCGGATGTCGTCATGGGCGCGGTTGCCGTAGGTGCTCTCCATCAGCACGTAGTCCGCGGGCGGTAGCGGCGGATCGGGATCGCGCAGGATCGGCATGCCGCTGCGACCGATGTCGCCCGACAGCGCGATGCGGCGCGCGCTCGGCCCCGAGCCGACCTCGAGCAGCACGCCCGACGAGCCGAGGATGTGCCCGGCGTCGAACAGCGTCGCGAACACGCCCGGCAAGAGCTCACGGCGCTCGCGGTACGGCAGCCCGACGAAACGCTCGAGCGCGCGGGTGGCGTCGTCCTCGTCGTAGAGCGGCTCGATCGGGCGCCACGCGGGATTGTCGATCTGCTTGCGGTTGAGGAACGCCGCGTCCCCTTCCTGGATGCGCGCCGAGTCGGCGAGCAGGTGCGCCGCAAGATCGCGCGTGGCGGGTGTGGCGTAGATCGGCCCCGAGAAGCCGCGCTTCACCAGCGACGGGATGTTGCCGGAGTGATCGATGTGCGCGTGCGTGAGCACCATCGCGTCGGCAGCGATCGCCTCGCGCGGCGGTCGACGATTGCGGTCCTCCGCGTCGGCGCGCCGCCCTTGGAACTGTCCACAGTCGACCAGCACCGAACCCGACGGCGTCTCGACGAGGTGCATCGAGCCGGTGACCGCCTGGGCCGCGCCGAGGAAGCGAATCCGAGTGCGCATGTCGCTATGGTAGCGGGACTCGAGCACGCGCGTCGAGTGCGCCACAACCTGCGCCACAACCTTGACGCAGCGATCAAAGCTTCATAGCTTGCCGAAGTCCCCACCCGGAGAGACCGATGACCAAGTCGAGGACCCCCGCCAGCGAAAGCCCGCACGTTGAAGTGCCGGACACGCTCTCGATTCTTCCGCTGCGCAATTCGGTGCTCTTTCCCGGTTCGATCATTCCGATCGACGTCGGCCGCCGAAAGTCGGTGCGCCTGATCGAGGAGGCGATCGCTCGCGAGCGCCCGGTGATCGGCATCCTCACGCAGAAGGACGCACGCACCGAGGATCCCACCGACGCTGATCTCTACTCGGTCGGCTGCGCCGCGCGCATCCTCAAGGTGATCAAGCTCGCCAAGGACAACTTCAGCGTGATCCTCCAGGGGGTCGCGCGCATCCAGGTGAGCGGCTTCTCGCAGCACGATCCGTTCATCATCGCGAACGCGAAGACGCTCTCCGACGCGACCGGCAGTGACACCGAACTCGACGCGTTGGTGATGAACCTCAAGGACATCGCCAAGCGTGTGATCAAGCTGATGCCGGAGCTTCCCAAGGAGGCTGGCTCGCTGGTCGACAACGTCTCCGAGCCGGGGCCGCTCGCGGATCTCATCACGTCGCACCTAGAGCTTCAGGTCGAGGAAAAGCAGGATGTCCTCGAGACGATCGATCTCAAGGAGCGCATCCGCAAGGTGCTGCAGTTCCTCTCGCGCCAGCTCGAGGTCTTGAAGGTCCGCGAGAAGATCAACACGCAGGTTCAGGAGGAGATGGGGCGCAACCAGCGCGAGTACGTCCTGCGCCAGCAGCTCAAGGCGATCAAGGAAGAGCTCGGCGAGCTCGACGACGGGGGCGGCGACCTCGACGACTTCAAGGAGAAGATCGCGCAGGCGAAGATGCCGGCCGACACCGAGAAGGTGGCGCTCAAGCAGTTCGACCGGCTCAAGATCATGCAGCCGTCGTCGGCCGAGTACACCGTCACGCGCACCTACCTCGAGTGGCTCGTCGAGCTGCCGTGGTCGGTCTCGACCGAGGACAAGATCGACATCCAGCTGGTCCGCGATGTGCTGAACGAGGACCACTACGACCTCGACAAGGTGAAGAAGCGGATCGTCGAGTACATGGCGGTGCGCAAGCTGAAGAACGACAAGAAGGGTCCGATCCTCTGCCTCGTCGGGCCGCCCGGCGTCGGCAAGACCTCGCTCGGCCGTTCGGTCGCGCGCGCGATCGGTCGCAAGTTCGTGCGCATCTCGCTCGGCGGCGTGCGCGACGAGGCGGAGATTCGCGGGCACCGGCGCACGTACGTCGGCTCGCTGCCCGGCCGCATCCTCCAGGGGCTGAAGAAGGCGGGCACCAACAACCCGGTCTTCGTGCTCGATGAGCTCGACAAGCTCGGCCACGACTTCCGCGGCGATCCCTCCTCGGCGCTGCTCGAGGTGCTCGATCCCGAGCAGAACAACTCGTTCTCGGATCACTACCTCGAGGTGCCGTTCGATCTCTCGAGCACGATGTTCATCGCGACGGCGAACCAGCTCGACACGATTCCGGCGGCGCTTCGCGACCGGCTCGAGATCATCGAGCTGCCCGGCTACACGCGCGAGGACAAGCGGAACATCTCGAAGCAGTTCCTGATCCCGAAGATGCTCGGCGAGCACGGCATCTCCGGCGAGCAGCTCCAGATCACCGACGAGGCTGTTGAGGAGGTGGTCGACTCCTACACGCGCGAGGCCGGCGTAAGAAATCTCGAGCGCGAGCTCGGCGCGATCTGCCGCGGCGTCGCCGTGAAGGTGGCTGAGGTGGGCGTGACCGACAAGGTCGTGGTCGGCCCGACCGCGGTCGCCGACTTCCTCGGGCCGCAGAAGTATCAGTCCGAGACCGCCGAGCGCACCAGCGAGTCGGGCGTGGCGACGGGCCTCGCGTGGACGCCGGTCGGTGGCGAAATCCTCTTCATCGAGGCGACGAAGATGCCGGGCAAGGGCTCGCTGGTGATGACCGGCCAGCTCGGCGATGTGATGAAGGAGTCAGCGCAGGCGGCGATGTCGTTCGTCCGCACGCGGTCGAAGTGGCTCGGACTTGAAGACAACTTCCTCGAGAAGCTCGACATCCACGTGCACGTTCCGGCGGGCGGGATCCCCAAGGACGGTCCGTCGGCAGGCGTGACGATGTTTGTCGCGCTCTCGTCGCTGCTCACCGGCAAGCGGGTGCGCGCCGACGTGGCGATGACCGGCGAGATCACGCTGCGCGGCTCGGTGCTGCCGGTCGGCGGGATCAAGGAGAAGCTGCTCGCGGCGCACCGCGCCGGCGTCAAGCGGGTGATCATTCCCGAGCGGAACGTGAAGGACCTGGTCGACGTGCCGGAGCAGGCGCGGCGTGAGCTCGAGATCGTCGCGGTGAAGCGGATGGACGAGCTGCTGTCGCTGACGCTGACCGAGATGCCCGAGGCGCTCGTGGGCACGTTCGAGCTTCGGGGCGAGCCGGTGCCGGGGGTGGCGCCACAGTTCGTGTCGACGCTGGCCGGTGCGACCCCGCCGCCTGCGGCTGGGGTGGCGTAGCAGCCGCACCGTCGGCGGCATCAGCTACTTTATTGGTTCAGCTTGCGCCGGTTGCTGTGCCTGGGCGATGAGCCCACGCAGCCGCCGGGTCAGCACCGTCATTACGTTCTCGGCGATCGCCGGGCGATCGCGGCAGAGCTGGCGAAAGTCGGCGCCGCCGAGGACCAGCGCGCGCGTCGGCTGCTCGGCGGTGACGGTGGCCGACCGCGGCGAAGCGTCGATGGCGCCCATCTCGCCGATGCAGGAGCCGGGCGTCGACTCGCCGAGCGTGCGCTGTGCGCCGCCTGAGTCACGCACCCAGGCGCGTACGCGCCCCTCGACGAGCACGAACACGTCATCGCCCGACTCGCCTTCACGGCAAAGCTCCTCGCCGAGCGCCCAACTCCGCTCGCGGGCGAGCCGTGCGAGCGCTTCGAGATCGTCGGGCTCGAGCGTGGCGAAGAGCGGCACGCCGTGGAGCAGCATCAACTCCTCGAGCAGCGTCATGGCGTCCATGCCGAGGCGGATGTCGAGTGTCGCGTACTGCGCTGGATTGGTCGTGCCTCGGCCGCCGAGCGTTTGCGCCGGAGCGTCGTCGTCGCCGAACTGACCGAGCAGCTGTCGCATAGTGCGCCGCACACGCTCGTCGTCGTCGTCGAGCGCCTGCCTTACCAACTCGCGCGTCAGGCGCATGCGTGCGCCGAGTGCGCGGTAGACCGTCTCGCGCACGAGCGGCGCGGGATCGTTTGCGCCGCCGATGGTCGCCGCCCGCGCGGGCTCGTCGTCTCGCCTGGCGAGTAGGTAGAGGGCCGAGGCGCGGAGGTAGGGCGTGCCCGGTCCGGCGCAGGTGAGGAGCGCGTCGGACTCCGACGGTGCGGCGGTCGCGTCGGCGCGCCACGTAGCAAGCGCGCGCATGAGCTGCTCACTCGCGAGCGGTTCGCGCTCAGCGAGGCGAGTCCGCTCGCGCTCGGCGGCAGGCGAGGCATTGTCGAACAGCGCGCCAGCATCCCACGCTCGTTGATCGACGGGGATCGGCACGCACGCGAGCGCCGACGCGAGTCGCCGGCGTGCCTCGAGCATCGCGACGTGGCCGAAGAAGTCGACCGCGCGTGAGCTCTCGGCCCGGTCGCCGCTTCGGGTCGCGCGCACCGCCTCGCCGAGACGGGCGATCGCAACCGCCTCATCGGCGAACCGCGCGGCGAGCGCGCCCCCGTCGGCAAGGAGCGTCTTGAGCTCCGCAGCGTGCTCCTCGATGGCGACCTTGTGCTCCGCACGCACGGCATCGAGCTCGGCTGACGTAGGCGGCTCGCCGCGCCCCGCTGCACCGAGGACGACGCGCACGAGGTCGCGCCGGTACTGCTCGCGCTGCAGGCGGCGCTCGATCGAGCCGCGGTATTCGGGATCGAAGAGACGCTTGTCCTCGTCGCCGAGCTCGGAGAGTGCCTTGAAGTGTTCCTTGTCGGTGATGCCGAGTTGTGCGCGCAGCCGGTCGAGGACGCGGAGGTCGCTCGCTGAGACCACGCCGTCAGCGACGAGCTCGCGCAGCGTGTCTTTGAAAGCGGCGACGCGCTGCTCGCGATGACGTGAGCGCTCCGTGTGCAGCAGCACGACGTCGGAGAGGTCGTCCGTCGTCGGCGCATCGCCCCACTCCCAGCGCTTGAGGATGCCACGCGCGAACTTCTCTTCGACGAAGTCGGCCTCGCTGCGCCGAAAGCGACGCCAGAAGACCAGCGTGCCGACGGCGACGACCAGCGCCTCGAACGCACGGCGGACCCAGAACGGCAGGCCCGCGAGCGTCGGCTGGCCGGCGAACAGATAAAAGAGCAGGAAGCCCAAGCCGCCGGCGAGCACCAGCGCGCGGTGGCGAATGCGCGCGTCCGTGGCGGCATCGGGCACCGCGCCGCGCGACGCAAGCCGGCGCGCGAGTCGCTCGCCGAGCGCGAACAGGAGGAAGCTCGCGGCACCGAACGCGATCAGCGTTACCGGCGCTGCGATGAGGCGCGGCACGATCGGCGCGAACGCGAACCCCGCATCAAATAGGCCCGCGGCCTGATCGGTTTCACGCGTCCAGTCGCCGCTGAAATAGTACGACCATCCGCCCGAGCAGAGCCGGAAGTAGCTGTAGAACCCGACGACGATTCCCGGCCACGCGAAGTAGACGGTGCGGCGCGCGTCGGAGCTCGCCTCCTTCCAGTAGCCCGCCTCGAGATCGATGTCGGGGCAGTGCTTCTTGCAAGCGGTGCAGGTCGAGCACTGCGAGTTGGCGCCGGTCGACGCGAGGCCGGTCGGCTCGGTGTACAGCTTCTCGACGACGCCGACGGGGCAGAGGTAGTTGCACCAAGTCTTGCCGGTGTAGAGCAGGCTCGTCGTCGCCGCGGCGAGCGTGATCAGCACGAGGAAACCGGCGAGCGCGATCGGCGTGCCGTTGGTGGCGACGAGTCGCAGCGCGAGCGCGACGACGAGGATGCCGAGCTGGACTTGCAGGTAGTGCGCGGCGAGCCAGGGCCCGACGCGTCGTGCGGGCGCGCGCCCGAGCGCCTCGCCGAGCCGGCCGACGAGCGCCAGCGGACAGATGCGGCGCCAGAGGTGGAACCCCGCCGCAGTGAAGAAGAGCGGCAGCAGCGCGATCGCGACGGTCCAGAACAGGCGCCGCCCGATGTCGATGCCGAGGATGAGCGGGATCGCCGAGGCGAACGCGACCGAGGTGGCGATGCGCGCGGGGAGGAACCAGCGGGGCGCGCGCGCCGCTGCCGCGATCGGGAGTGAGCGGCTGCGCGCGGGGTGAGCGTCGGCGCTCGCGGCGGTCATTCGGCGACGTGCGGGCAGACGAGCGAGGTCTCGACGCCGAGGTCATCCTTGAACGCCTGGCGGAACTGACACTCCTGCAGGCGCTGGAACTCGATCATGAACGGGCGCCAGGTCTCCTCGGGCACGATGTTGAAGAACGTCGTCGGGAGCGGCGCACCGGCGAGCCACGCGCCGCTCACGCGGGGATCGCGCGCGGCGGCATTGCGCAGGTCGCCGTTGGCAAAGTCGCGCACGTGGCACTGGTGACAGCTCATGCCGTTCTCCTCGAACAGATCGCGGCGCGGATCGGTGAGCGGCACCGTGGCGACCATGTCG
Organism: Myxococcales bacterium; assembly: GCA_009692535.1. Classification (GTDB taxonomy): domain Bacteria; phylum Myxococcota_A; class Polyangia; order Haliangiales; family SHYZ01; genus SHYZ01. The sequence goes on along the minus strand of SHYZ01000088.1, from coordinate 3,478 downwards.
CCGCGCTTGTGGTCGACATAAAGGTTGGCCGCGTCGATCGCGCCCGGGACGATCTTGCCCGCTTCCCCGACGGCAGGCAGATCGGTGAAGCCGAGCTTCTTGCGGCAGAGCACCTCCTGACCGGGCGTGTGCGCGGGGTCGTCGGGATCGAACTGCTTCGCGCAGACGGTCTGCCAGCGGGCACCGTCGGCGCTCGCGCGCACCTCGGTGGTGAAGCCGGGGATCGGCACGCTCACCATCGCGAGGCGCTTCTGCGCGCCGTCCTTGTCTCCTGCCACGGGCAGCCACTTGGCCTTCAGCACCGCCCAGGCCCAGCCGTCGCCCGACTCGTAGCCGCCGCCTGCGCCGCGTCGTGAGCCGCCGCCGAGTCGCGCCTCGTGCGGCAGCGCGACGAACTCCGCGCCGACGAGCGGGTGCGCCGTGCTGGTGTAGGCGAGGACCTTGCCGACGTACGCGCTCACGGCTGCGCCATGCGCCTGCTTGTCGCGGAGGAAGCGCGCGTCGAGGTCGGGCCCGCGGAAGAACGCCTCGTGCGTGAGGCGAACGAGCTCGCGGTTGTTGAGCGCGACCGCCTCGGGCGGCAGCTCGGGCTGGTCGCGCACCAGCCGGAAGCGGAACATGAGGTAGACCGGCTCGGGGGCGCGCAGGTTCTCGAAGACGATGCGGAGCTCGCGCACCGCTTTGTCGAGCCGCGGTCGCACCGCGGTGATGCGCCACGCCGCGGGATCGCCGTACGCGCGCTTGTCGAAGCGCGGTGACGCCGGATCGAGCCGGTCGTTGCCGTGGCGCAGCGCGAGCGCGGTGAGCGCGTCGTTGTAGAGCTGCTTGGCGTCGGGCGGGCGGACGGCGGCACGCTCAGCCTCGGGGAGCTTGGTGTGTTCGAGGCGACCGACGGCCTCGAGCAGCTTGAGGAACGGGAAGTCGCGGTTCACGCGCGCGAGTCGCTCGCGGTCGTGGATCGTGATCAGCAGCTCGACCGCAGCGCCGAGCGGCGGCGGCTCGTTGAGCTCGCGCGAGCCGGGCACGACCGCGATGGCAAAGTCGTGCAGGTATTTTCGCGGCGCGCCGCCTGCGCGCAGGGTCTCGGTCACGCGCACGCGAAAGTGGCCGGCCGGTGCGTCGGCTGCGGTCGGCTTCCAGTTGACGGTGAGCGTGACCGGGTCGTAAGCGGCCCCGGCGGGCTTGGCGACGAGCTCCACCGTCACCGCATCGCCATCCTGATCGATGACGTGCAGGCCGAAGGCGATGGCGCGGCCGGGCGCGACCTGGTGGTAGGGCGGTTGTTCAAACTCGGGCGGCCGGTTGGCGCGCGGAGCCGGGCGCCCATGCGCATGCACCGGCGGGGGCGCGGCGGCGAGCGTCGTCAGGGTGGTGATCGAGGCGGCGAGGACGGCTGCGGCGGCGAGGCTGCGAAGGCGCGGCATGGGAGAATCTCCGAGGTAGGAGCATCGCGGTGCCCGGCGGTCGAGTCAACCGCCGACCGTGCGGCCGGCCGCGAGGGGACTGCGCTGCTTGACGGCCCGCGAGCCGATGACTAGCTTCGCCCCGCATTCGGCTTGGCTGAAGCTGAAGCTGAAGCGCATCCGATAACAGCAGCGAAAGAGGAGTCACCGCGATGGGCAAGATCATCGGAATCGATCTCGGAACGACCAACAGCGTGGTCTGCGTGATGGAGGGCAAAGAGCCCAAGGTCATCGCGAACGAAGAGGGCGGGCGGATCACGCCGTCGGTCGTCGCGTTCGACGACAAGGGGGACGTTCTCGTCGGGCAGATCGCACGGCGACAGGCGATCACGAACCCCGAGAACACCGTCTACTCGATCAAGCGGTTCATGGGGCGGCGTCACGACGAGGTGGAGAGCGAGTCGCGGCGCGTGCCGTACAAGATCGTGCGTGCGCCCAACGGCGACGCCAACGTCGAGGCGCGGGGCAAGCGCTACTCGCCGCCGGAGGTTTCGGCGCGCATCCTGATGAAGCTCAAGCGCGCCGCCGAGGAGTACCTCGGTGAGAAGGTGACCGAGGCGGTCATCACGGTGCCGGCGCACTTCAACGACGCGCAGCGGCAGGCGACCAAGGACGCCGGGCGCATCGCCGGACTCGAGGTGAAGCGCATCGTGAACGAGCCGACGGCGGCCGCACTCGCGTACGGGCTCGACAAGGGGAAGGACCACATCATCGCGGTCTACGACTTTGGCGGCGGCACGTTCGACGTGTCGGTGCTCGAGGTTGGCGAGAAGGTCGTCGAGGTGATCTCCACCAACGGCGACACGCACCTCGGCGGCGATGACATCGACGCCCGCGTAATGGACTGGCTGCTCGCCGAGTTCCGCAAGGACTCGGGGCTCGACGTGTCGAAGGACAAGATGGTGCTGCAGCGTCTCAAGGAGGCGTCGGAGAAGGCCAAGATCGAGTTGTCGACGGTGGTGGAGACCGAGATCAACTTGCCGTTCCTCACGGCGGACGCGACCGGGCCCAAGCACATGTTGGTCAAGCTCTCGCGCGCCAAGCTCGAGCAGTTGATGGAGGACCTGATCGACCGGACCATCGAGCCGTGCAAGAAGGCGCTCGCTGACGCCGGCAAGAAGCCGTCTGAAATCGACGAGGTCGTGCTGGTGGGCGGCTCGACGCGCATCCCGCTGGTCGCCAAGCGCGTGCGCGAGTTCTTCGGGCGCGAGCCGCACAAGGGGGTGAATCCCGACGAGGTGGTCGCGCTCGGCGCGGCGGTGCAGGCGGGGGTGCTCTCGGGCGAGGTGAAGGACATCCTGCTGCTCGATGTCACGCCGTTGTCGCTCGGCATCGAGACGCTCGGCGGCGTGGGCACGGTGCTTATCCCGCGCAACACGACGATCCCGACGCGCAAGTCGGAGACGTTCTCGACGGCGTCGGACAACCAGACGTCGGTCGAGGTTCATGTGCTGCAGGGCGAGCGCCCGCTGTCGCGCGACAACCGCACGCTGGGACGGTTCCATCTCGACGGCATCCCGTCGGCGCCGCGTGGCGTGCCGCAGGTCGAGGTGACCTTCGACATCGACGCGAACGGCATCGTGAACGTGACCGCGCGCGACAAGGCGACCAACAAGGAGCAGCAGATCACGATCACCGCGTCGTCGGGACTCGGCGAGGCGGAGATCAAGCGGATGGTCGACGACGCCGAGCAGAATGAGACCGACGACCGTGCGAAGCGCGAGGCGATCGAGGCGCGCAACCAGCTCGACAGCCTTGCGTACAACACGCAGAAGCTGGTCGACGACAACCGCGACAAGCTACCCGAGCCGGAGCGGGTCGCGGTCGAGGAGCAGCTCAAGGTCGCGAAGGCGGTGCTCGAGCAGCACAAGGACGCGACCGACGCGGCGGTTTACAAGGACGCTCTCGACGCGCTGCAGAAGGCGGCGCACAAGATCGCCGAGGCGATGTACCGGACTGCGGCAGCGGCGGGTGCGGGGGCCGGGGCGGGTGACGGTGTCGGTGCGGCGGGTGGC
>SHYZ01000087.1 GCA_009692535.1 Myxococcales bacterium | reverse complement strand
CCTCCACGACGCGCGCTACCACCTCGCGATGGTGCTCTGGTGGATCGGGATTCCAGAGCCCGACGTGAAGGCGCAGCTCGCCAAGATCGATCGCGCGCAGATGACCGACGTGCAGCGTGCCTTCATGGACGGGCTGCCGCTGTTCCTGAGCGGCGAGTACCATGAGGCGACGGGCCACTTTCGCCGTGCTGCCGCCGAACATCCCGAGAGCCGGGACATCCTCTACGGCCTATTCGAGGCGCTATTTCACGCTGGCCACGGCGCAGAGTCGATGGTCATTTATCGACGCCTCGTGGAGCGTGAGCCGCGCTTCCAGCTCGGCCTCGTGCACGCGCTTACGTTCTACTGCTCGCGCGCTGACGCCGACGGCATGCGCTGGGCCATCGGCCGCCTTCTCATCGAGAATGTCGCCGATGGGAAGCTCTGGACCGCGACCATGCACCTGGCGGAGCGTCGCTATGATGCGGCCCTGCGCGAACTCGAAGGGAGCGAGGTCGCATCCCAGCCCGTCGCCAGGGAGCTGCGCACCGGCGCGCTCGCGCTCGACGGCCACATCGAAGCGGCGCTCGAGGCGGCCCCCTCGGTCGAACTGCGCACCGCGCTTCACCTCGCGCGCGGCGACGCGAGCGCGGCCGCACGCGGGCTCGAGGAGCTCGAGCGCGGCATCGAGGCGGCGAGTCCTCCGGTCGGCGCACGCCCGCAGATGATGGACTTCATCATCCTGCTGACCACCAACGGGAGCGAGGCCGACCGCGCGCGCGCAAAGAAAATGCTCGAATCACACCCTGTGCTCGGGCTGGACCACCTGCCCGCATTGAACCTGCTGCAGGCGTTGGTCGCGACGGGGAACGGGGCCGACGCGCAGCTCGAGGCGCTCACGAAGGGCAACTACCCCGAGGCGGTCGCGGGGGCGCAGGCGCGGATCGCAGAACGCAGCGGGCTCGCCACCGACGCACAGAGGCACTGGCGCTCCGCGATCGACTTCTCGGTCGGCGGCAGGTTCCGCATCGTCGAGCACCTCGGGCTCGCGCGCGCCCGGCGCGAGATGGGCGACCCGGCCGGCGTGCTCACCGCGTGTGACGAGGTGCTCCGCCCGCACATGCTGTACGCCGCGTGGGGCCCCGCCGTCGGGACCTGCCTCCACTGGTCGGCTGAGGCCGCGCTCGCGGTCGGCCACCCCGACGAGGCGGTCACACTCGCGACGCGACTGCTCGCGCTGCGCACGCGCGCGCCAGCGAACGACGAGCACCTGCGCGCCGCCCGCGCCGTGCTGGCCCGCGCGGGCAAACGCTGAGGGCACGCCCCGCGGGCGCGCCCGACGACCGCGACAGACGACCGCGCCTAACTTGTCCACCGCCAGAATCTCAGGGGATGATGCCGACGGGACGGGGCAAAGGGGAGTCGCGATGCTGGACGTCAAGTTCGTCGTCTACACGGTGGCCGGGTTGGTGGGCAATGTGATCCTGTTGCTCTGGATCGTGGCCAGACTCGCGTCGCAGGTGCGCCTGCTGGTCTCGCGGATCGACTCGCTCGAGCGTGAGCTCAAGATCCTCGACGAGTCGACGCATGAGCTCGAGGAGCAGTTGGTCGCGCACGCGGCGGAGCGCGCCGCGGCCTTCGCCCGCGAGGGTGCGGCGCACGAGGCGAGCGTCACCGGCGCCACGCCGTCGTGGTCGAAGTAACTCCGTCCACACGGGGCGAGCGCCCGGCGTAACCGTCAGCGCCGCGACGGCCGGCAGCTTCGACGAGGCGCATGCGCTCGACGAGCCGCGCAGCGAGCGCGCCGGCCTGGATGGAGCCGTGGGCAGCCAGCTCCTCGCCCTCGCGGCAAAGCTGTTGCGCTGGTGGCGTCGCATTGACGCCGGCACGCTCACCAGAGCCGCGTTCGTCGCGCGGGTCGAGCGGCTCGAGGGCGCCGTGCGCCAACAGCTCGGGCTCGGCAAGGTCGTCGGCACCAAGGCCACCCGTGGCACGTGCCGCCACATCCTCGCTCGTGAAGCGGCGCTCTCGGCCTTCGTGCGCGTCGAAGGCGTCGAGCCCACCCACAACGCGGCGGAGCGCGCGCTCCGCCACCTCGTCCTATGGCGCAAGACCAGCTTCGGCACACACAGCTCCGCGGGGAGCCGGTTCGTCGAGCGGATGATGTCCATCGTGACCTCGCTCCGCTGCCAGTGCCGCAGCGTCATCGCCTTTCTACGCGACGCCGTTCAGGCTTGGCTCGGCGTCGGCAAGCCGCCGTCGCTCGTCCCCAATGCGTGAACGGTTACCGCCCGGCTTGTCATGGTTGCCGCGGCGAGTACACTCCGCGCGCCATGTCAAACCAGTTCATCTTTACGATGAAGGAACTCCGTAAGACCACCCCGATGGGGAAGGAAATCCTCAAGGGGATCTGGCTCTCCTTCTATCCGGGGGCAAAGATCGGCGTCCTCGGCGCGAACGGCTCCGGCAAGTCCACGATGCTCCGCATCATGGCCGGCCAGGACGACCAGTTCGCCGGCGAGGCGTACCCCGCCGAGGGGACGCGCATCGGCTACCTGCCGCAGGAGCCGCAGCTCGACGCCACGCTCGACGTGAAGGGGAACGTGGAAATCGCGCTCGCGCCGGTGCGTGCGCTGCTCGATCGGTTCAACGCGATCAACGAGAAGTTCGGCGAGGAGATGACGCCCGAGGCGATGGACAAGCTCCTCGCCGAGCAGGCGCGGGTGCAGGACTCGATCGACGCGGCCAACGCGTGGGAGATGGACCGCACGCTCGAGATCGCGATGGACGCGCTCCGCTGCCCGCCGGGCGACGCCGACGTGTCGAAGATCTCGGGCGGTGAGCGGCGCCGTGTCGCGCTCTGCCGGATCCTGCTCGAGAAGCCGGACATGCTGCTGCTCGATGAGCCAACCAACCACCTCGATGCTGAGTCGGTGGCGTGGCTCGAGCGGCACCTCGACGAGTTCCCCGGCACCGTCGTGGCGATCACGCACGATCGCTACTTCCTCGACAACGTCGCGAAGTGGATCCTCGAGCTTGATCGCGGCGCGGGCATCCCGTGGGAGGGGAACTACTCGTCGTGGCTCGACCAGAAGCGCAAGCGCCTCGCATCGGAGGAGAAGGCAGAGAGCGCGCGCCAGCGGACCCTCGCGCGCGAGCTCGAGTGGGTGCGGCTCTCGCCGAAGGCGCGGCACGCCAAGAGCAAGGCGCGCATCTCGGCCTATGAGGCGCTGCTCGCCGAGGACGCCGACAAGCGCGACGAGGCGATCGAGATGTACATCCCGCCGGGCCCTCGGCTCGGGGCCAACGTCGTCGAGGCGAAGGGGCTCGCGAAGTCGTTTGGCGACAAGCTGCTGTTCGAGAACCTGAACTTTCGCCTGCCGCCCGGCGGCATCGTCGGCGTGATCGGCCCCAACGGCGCCGGCAAGACCACGCTCTTTCGCATGCTCGTCGGGCAGGAAACGCCGGACGCCGGGACGCTCAAGGTCGGCGAGACGGTGGTGCTCTCGTATGTCGATCAGTCGCGCGACACGCTCAACGGCGAGAACAGCGTCTGGCAGGAGATCTCGGGCGGCGCCGAAATTCTCGAGCTCGGCAAGCGCAAGGTGAACTCGCGCGGCTATGTGAGCGGCTTCAACTTCAAGGGGCCCGATCAGCAGAAGCGGGTGAAGGACCTCTCCGGCGGCGAGCGGAACCGGGTGCACCTCGCCAAGGTCCTCAAGTCCGGCGGCAACCTGCTGCTGCTCGACGAGCCGACCAACGATCTCGACGTCGACACGCTGCGCGCACTCGAAGACGCACTGCTCGCGTTCGCCGGCTGTGCGGTGGTGATCAGCCACGATCGCTGGTTCCTCGACCGGGTCGCGACGCACATCCTCGCGTTCGAGGGGGACTCGACGGCGCACTGGTTCGAGGGGAACTACCAGGACTACGAGGCGTGGCGAAAGAAGCAGCTCGGCGCCGACGCCGACCAGCCGCATCGGATCAAGTACAAGAAGCTGACGCACTACTAGCGCGTGGTGCCCGCGCCGCCTGCGCCGACGTTGCCGTTGCCGCTGCCGCTGCCGCTGCCGTTGCCGCTGCCGTTGCCGCTGCCGCTGCCGCTGCCGATCGACGAGCTCCTGCCGGAGCTCCTGGTTGCACTGCGCGCGCACGGGCGCGTGGTGCTCGAGGCACCGCCGGGCGCGGGCAAGACCACGCGCGTGCCGCCGGCGCTCGAGCGGCTCGTTGCGGGCGAGATCGTGGTGCTCGAGCCGAGGCGCCTCGCTGCACGGCTGGCGGCGCGACGCGTTGCCGAGGAGCGGGGCGAGCCGGTCGGCGAGAGCGTCGGGTACCGCGTGCGGCACGAGGAGGCGGTTGGGCCAAAGACGCGCCTGCTGTACGTGACCGAGGGCGTGCTGCTCCGGCGACTCGCGTCCGATCCGCTGCTCACTGGCGTCGACGCGATCGTCCTCGACGAAATCCACGAGCGGCACCTCACCGGCGACGCGGCGCTCGCGCTGGTCGAGCGACTGCGGCGCGGCCCGCGCCCCGAGCTCCTGCTGGTGGCGATGTCGGCAACGCTCGACGCCGCGCCGATCGCACGCTTTCTTGGCGGCGCACCGGTGCTGCGCGCCGCGGGGCGACGGTTCGACGTGACGATCGAGCACGTCGACCGGCCCGACGACCGACCGCTCGAACGGCAGGTCGCGGGCGCGGTGCGCACGCTGCTCGCGGCGGAGGCGGACGGAGACCTGCTGGTGTTCCTTCCGGGCGCGGCCGAGATCGCACGCGCGCAGGCCGCGCTCGCCGAGCGCGCGGTCGCTGCGGTGGTGCTGCCGCTCCATGGCGGGCTGACGATCGCCGAGCAGGATCGCGCGGTCGGGCGCGCACCCGGCCGGAAGATCGTCCTCGCCACCAACGTCGCCGAGAGCTCGGTGACGATCCCGGGGATCACGGCGGTGATCGACTCGGGCCTCGCGCGCGTGCCGGTGCACTCGCCCTGGACCGGACTGCCGACGCTGCGGCTGGCGAAGATCAGCCAGTCGTCGGCCACGCAGCGAGCCGGGCGAGCCGGGCGCACGCGGCCGGGACGCTGCGTCAGGCTCTACTCGCGACACGATCACGACACGCGCCCGCAGCACGCACTCCCCGAAATCCAGCGGCTCGAGCTCGCCGAGCTCCTCCTCACACTCGCCGCGATCGGCACGCGCCCCGAAGAGCTCGCGTGGCTCGACGCGCCGCCCGCCGCCGCGCTCGCTGCTGCGCGCGCGCTCCTCGATCGGCTCGGCGCGCTCGACGGTGCGGGCGCGCTGACCGCACGCGGCCGCAGGATGCAGCGCTTCCCGGTCCACCCGCGCCTCGGCCGCGTACTCGTCGAAGCGGAGGCGCGCGGCGTGGCGCGCGAAGCGTGCGCGGCGGTCGCCTTCGTCGGTGAGCGCGAGGCGCCGGCCGATCTCCTGCTCGCCCCGACAGCGCGACGCCCCGAGCCGATCGAGCGGACGCGCCGGCAGCTCGAGCGGTTGGTCGACGCCAGGGCACCCCGCCCCGTCGATCGCGATCAGGCGCTCGGGCTCGCACTCCTCGCTGGCTTCTCCGATCGGCTCGCCCGCCGCCGTACGCGCGGACTCCCCGAGGTGCTGCTCGCTACCGGCGGCGTGGCCGACTGCCCGATCCTCGAGGGAGCAGAGCTCATCCTCGCGATCGACGTGGAGGAGCGGCGCGCCGCAGCGTCAGCCGGCCGCACGCGCGTGCGAGTTGCCAGCGCCGTCGAGCTGGAGTGGTTGCTCGAGGTCTGCCCCGACGCGCTCGACGAGACGCGCTCGCTCGAGCTCACCGCGGCCGGCCGCGTCGAAGCAGTCACGCGGCTTCGCGTCGGTGAGCTGCTGCTCGAGGAGCGACGCTCGCCACCGAGTGCCGACGACGCCGACGGCGCCGCGCGCCTGCTCGCTGACGCGATCCGCAAGCAGGGCCAGGGCGCGCTCTTCGACGACGACGACCTCGCGCGGCTCCGCGCCCGCCTCAGGTTCGCCGCCTCGTCGAGCGAGGGCGCCGGCCTGCCGGCCCCGACTGACGACGAGCTGCTCACGCTGCTCTGCGGCGCATGCACCAGCCTCGCCGAGGCGCGCGCTGCCCGAGGCGCCGAGCTCCTGCGCGCGCAGCTCGGCGGCACGGGGCTTCGCCTGCTCGACCGCCTCGCCCCCGACCGCATCACGCTCGCCGGTGGCCGCGCGCTCACGGTGAACTACCCGCCGGGGCAGGCGCCCTTCGTGGCGTCACGGCTGCAGGACTTCTTCGGTCTCGCTGCCGCGCCGACGCTTGCCGGCGGCCGCGTGCCGCTCGTGCTCCACCTGCTCGCGCCCAACCAGCGCGCGGTGCAGGTCACGAGCGACCTCGCCGGCTTTTGGCACAAGCACTACCCGACGCTGCGTCAGGCGCTGATGCGCAGGTATCCGCGCCACGCGTGGCCGGAAGACGGCGCGACCGCCACGCCGCCGACGCCTGCACCCCACGCGCCCCGACGGCGGAGCTGACCCTCAGCTGAGCAGCAGTTCGGCGTCGGCGGGATCGGTCTGTGCGATCAGGTCGAGCCCGTTCCGTGCGAGCCGCCGTGCCGCCGCCGCCGCGCGCGGTCCGCGCCCGAGCGCGAGGCACTCGCTAGCGTGCTCCGCGAGCAGCGCCGCCTCGAGCGCGCGCCCGAGCGTGAGCGCGAAGCCGCGCGCGCCAGCCTCGAGCCGCGCGGGATCCGCCGACGCCGACGCCGCGCCGGCAAAAGCGCGAGCGTGCGCGAGCGACGAACGCACGGCGGCAACCGGCGCGACGAGACTGGCATCGTCGGCACTCGCGAGTGCCCGACCGACCTCGGCCTCGAACGCGGCGAGCGCGCCCGGCTCCTTGAGCACCACGCGCAGCACGTCGAGCGAGAGCACGTTCGTGGTCCCCTCCCAAATCGACAGCACCTGCGAATCGCGCAGCAGCAGCGGCAGCCCGGTGTCCTCCACGTAGCCCGCGCCGCCGAAACACTCGAGCGCCTCCGACGCCACCGCCACAGCCTGCTTGCCGGTGGTGAGCTTGGCGATCGGCGTGAGCAACCGGAACAGCATCCGCTCCTCGTCGGTGGCGATGCCGGCCTCGATCCGTCCGAGCAGCTCGATCACGCGGAAGGTCAGACAGAACGCACCCTCCGCTTCGGCCTCGAGTCCGGCGAGCGTCTCGACATGCAGCGGCTTTTGCGCGAGCGACGCGCCGAACTGCACCCGGCGACGCGCGTAGTCCTTCGCCAGCGCCACCGCGCGCCGCATGCCCCACGTCGCCCCCGCGGCGTTCCAGGTGCGCGTGACGTTCAGCATCGACGAGATGTTCCGCACGCCGTCGTCGAGCCCGGCCACCGGATGCGCGAGCACACCGTCGAGCGCGAGCTCCGCGGTCGGCACCTTGCGCGTGCCGAGCTTGTCCTTGAGCCGGTTCACGACGAGGCCCGGCGCGAGCCCGCCGTCTTCGCGGCGCGTCTCGACGTAGAAGAGCGCGAGCCCCCGCCCGCCGGGACCGTTTCCCTCGGGACGCGCGAGCGTGAGCGCCATCTCGGAGGTCGTCGCCGAGGTGAACCACTTGGTCCCGGTGAGCCGGTACGCACCAGGCCACGCCGGATCGTGCGCCGGCCGCGCGACCGTCTCGGTGAGCCCAACGTCGGAGCCACCGGTCCGCTCGGTCATCCACTGCCCCGAGGTCCACATCGCGAGCGGGTCGCGCGCCGTGAGCCGCGGCACCGCGCGCGCGATGAGCGCCGCGTTCTTCGAGTCGAGCAGCGTTCGCGCCGCGCCGTCGGTCATCGCGAGCGGGCAGGAGTAGACGTCGAGCGAGGCCTGCACGAGATAGTTCAGCGCGAACTGGTGCACGCGCGAGTGCTCGCCGTGGCGCCGCTCGTACGCGAGCGCGACCAGCCCGCGCTCGGCCGCGAGCACCCGGGCGCGCTGCCAGAGCGGCGTGAGCTCGATCCGGTCCACGCGATTGCCCCACGCGTCCCACGGCGTGTGGCGCGGCTCGTTCTCGCGGTCGGCGAGCTGCGCCTCGTGCAGCACGACCGCCTCGGCGCCGAGCTCATCGAGTGCCGGCGAGAGCTCGCGCAGCATGTCGTGCGGCAAGCGTCGTGCGAGCCAGTCCGCGAGGATCGGGTCCTCGCGGTACGCATGACCGAGGCGCGGCGGATCTTGGAAGAAGCCCATCCGTCGAGGCTACCCAAGGTGCTAGCCTCCGCGCGAACGAAAACCCAAGGAGCGAACATGCCGACGAAGACGATCTGCCCCATCTCACGCGAGGACTTCAAGGCCAAGGCCGAGCCACTCCGCTTCGATCTCGCGGGCTCGCAGATCATCGCGATCCCGCGCGAGTTCTCGACCGGGAGCTTTGGCTGGTACGTGAGCGGCAAAGCGCCGGTCACCGTCGACGGCAAGACGCTCACCGTACAGATCGGCATGAACCTGATCGTGGTCGGCAGCAAGGAGATCCCGAAGGGCGAGTGACGCGCGGCCCCGTCGGGGAAGCGCGTATCATCCCGGCCATGCAGTCGCTTGCGCGCTTGGCTTCGTGGAGTTTTCTCCTTATTGGTGCGTGCAGCGACGGCGGCGCGGCCGCGACCGATGCCGCCGTCCCGACGCCCGATGCCCCGCTCGCGATTGGTGGCGGTGCCTACCCCGAGCCGGGCGCGTTTCCGCAAAACCGCGGACCGGGTGGCCCGACGCGCACGTTTACCGATGCTGAGCTACGAGCCGGCTGCGCCTTCCTCTCGGGCGGACCGACCGACTACGACCACCACAACCTGGTGCTCATGCTCGACGGCTACCTGCTGCTCCCGTGGAGTCCCGAGTTCGGCACCGGCGGCCTGACCTTCTTCGACGTGAGTGATCCCTGTGCGCCGGTCGCGGTCGGTCGCGGCACGTCGGTCACGATGCGCGAGACACACTCGGTCGGCGTCGCGCGGCTCGGTGGACGCACGTACGCGGTGGTGAACCAGTTCACCAGCCAGGGCACCGGCAACGGCGGCATTCAGTTCTGGGACGTGACCGACTCGACAGCGCCGGTCGCGATCGCCGACCTCGAGCTGCCCGGCTTCGGCTATCCCGACGCCTATGCACGCGTGACGCTCTCGGTGTTCTGGCAGGCGCCCTACGTTTACGTCGCCGGCGCGGACAACGGCATCTACGTGGTCGACGCCACCGACCCGACGCAGCCACGCTTCGTCACGCAGGTCGTGTTCGATCCGGTGATGCGCGCAGGGCAAGTCGTCGTCGTCGGCAACCTGCTCTTCACCAGCTCCGCCGAGGGTCCGCGTGCAGTGCTGCTCGACGTCTCCGACCCCGCCGCGCCGCAGCCGATCCCCGGCGGTGACTTCGTCTCCGCTGACGAGGACGGGAACCCGCGCGAGACGTACTTCTCGAACTTCGCCGACGGCTACGCGTGGTTCGCGCGCAAGGAAGGGGGCGGCGGGTTGATCGTCTACGACCTGCGCGACCCGACGCGGCCGACGCGTGCTGGCGGCATCACCAGCGAGGGGAACGGCGGCTACGTCTTCATCAAGGAGGGGTTCGCGTTCACCGGCGAGTCGAGCTTCGCGGCGGTCTACGACGTGCGCGATCTGACCGCGATCACCGACGTCGGTCGCCTCACGATGGTCGGCGACCTCGACACGGCGGTACCGATCGGCAACGTCGTGGTGCTGTCGGTGGACGGCGACTCGGAGCCGGACCAGGCCTCCACCATCGTGCCGTGGCAGGCGGAGCCCGACCGCACGCCACCGCGCGTGACGCACACGGTGCCGGCCGACGGCGCGACCGGACTGCCGCTCACCTCGCGCATCGGCATCATGTGGAGCGAGGCGGTCGACTCGGCGAGCGCGTGGGCGGGTTCGGTGCGTGTCTACCCGACGGGGAGCGACCCCGCCGCGACGCGCGTGAACGGTTGGGTGAGCGCGCAGGACTCGGTCGTGAGCTTCTTTCCGTATGCGCCGCTGCGCGCGGGCGTCGAGTACACGGTCGAGTTGCCGGCGGGCGGCGTGACCGACTGGAACGGCAACGCGGCGGCCGAGACGGTGCGCTTCGGGTTCACGACGGTCGGACCGTGAGCAGTGTCGCCGCGCTCGGCGTGTGGGTTCTCGCGGCGTGCGCGCTGTCGGCAGCCTCGCTCGCCGCGTGCGCGACGCCGGCTGCCGCTCCCGACGCGGCGCCCGATGGCGACGCCGCGCCGGCACTCGTCGCCGAGGCCGGTGCCGCACGCTACGCTGACGTCGGAGCGCAGGTCGTGCTCGACGGTTCCGCGTCGTCGGGCGCGATTTCATACCAGTGGTCGTTCGGCGACGGCACCGGCTGGGACACGCCGCGCCCAACGCCGGTCGCACAGACGAGCTACGCCGCGCCCGGGCGCTACGGCGCCGTGCTGACGATCTTCGATGCGCGCGGACAGACGCGCGCCGACCGCGTGACGATCTCGGTGACGCACCCCGCGCGGTTCGTGCCGAGCCAGTCGTCGAGCGTGGCCGTGCTGCCCGGGACCGCGCTCGTCGCCGCGCTGAGCGCCGACGCCGACGAGTTGACGGTGATCGAGCAAGACGCCGCCGGGAACTTCACCGTGCGCTTCCGCGTGCCGACGTGCGACGAGCCGGCCACGCTGGCCGCATTCGGCGAGTACATCGCGGTCGCCTGCCACGCCGACGCGCTCGCCATTCACCGTCGGGACGGCTCCGGCCCCCCGGCGCTGCTGGCGCTGCCGACCGGCTCGCGCCCGCACGGCGTCTGCGCGCAAGGCACCGCGCTCTACGTCGCGCTCCAGGCCAGCGGTCAGCTCGCGCGCGTCGTGCTCGAGCCCGACGGTCGCCCGCGTCTCGACGCACTCCTCCCCGCGCTCCCCGACGCACGCGCCGTCGCCGCGCTGCCCGACGGACGGCTCGCCGTGTCGCGGCTGCGCTCGCCCGACACGCAGGGCGAGCTCGCACTCGTCGATCCGGCGGGCGCACCGACGGAGCTCGTACCGCTCGCGCTCGACGAGCAGGCCGGCTCCGACACCGAACTCGGCGGCGTGCCGAGCTACCTCGCCGGCCTCGCTGTCTCGCCCACCGGGCGCGAGCTCGCCGTCGCGTCGCTGCAGGCAAACGTGCTCGAGGGCGCGTTTCGCAGCGGCCGCGCGCTCACCTTCCAGACCACGGTGCGCGGCATCGCCTCGTTCGTCGAGCTCGGCGCGGCGCCGGGCGACGGTCCCCGCGAGGTGTTCACTCGACGCAAACAGTTCGACAATCGCGGCTTTGCCAGCGCCGCCATCTACTCCGCCCACGGCGACTACCTCTATGTGGCGATGCGCGGCAACCGCGGCGTCGAGCGCTTCGACGTGCTCGCCGAAAACCAGTCGGGCGCGATCCCGGCCATCGGTTGGGCTCCCGAAGGCCTCGCGCTCTCCGCCGACGACCGCTTCCTCTTTGTCGACGCCTCGCTCTCGCGCGAGCTCGTCATCTACGACGTCACGAGCTTCGCCACCACGCCGGTGGCCCTCGCGCGGCTCCCGCTCGTCACCGACGAGCCGCTCGCGCCCGACCTGCTCGTCGGCAAGCGCCTCTTTGGCGACTCGGAGGACCCGCGCCTCTCGCGCGACGGCTACATCGCCTGCGCGCACTGCCACCTCGACGGTGAGGCGGACGGTCGCGTCTGGGACTTTTCCGACCGAGGCGAGGGCCTGCGCAACACGATCTCGCTGCTCGGTCGCGCCGGCGTCGGCGACGGACCGATCCACTGGAGCGCAAACTTCGACGAGGTGCAGGACTTCGAGAACGACATCCGCAACGCCTTCGGTGGCGCTGGGCTCATGGCCGACGCCGACTTCGCCGCCGGCACGCGCGCGCAGACGCTCGGCGACCCCAAGGCCGGCACGAGCGTCGACCTCGACGCGCTCGCGGCCTACGTCAGCTCACTCGTCTCGCACCCGCCGAGTCCGCATCGCGAGCCCGACGGCACGCTCGGCGCAGCGGCCCGTCGCGGCGAGTTGCTCTTCGCATCGTCGGCCCTCGGCTGCACCGATTGCCACTCGGGCCCGCGCTTCACCGACAGCGCCTTCCTCGCACCGAACGCGCCGCGCCTCCACGACGTCGGCACGCTAGGCCTCGGCTCGGGCGGACGGCTCGGCGGCACGCTCACCGGCATCGACACGCCGACGCTGATCGGGCTCTTCTCGTCGGCGCCCTATCTTCACGACGGCTCTGCCGCGACGCTGGCGGAGATCTTCACGGTGCGAAACTCCGACGACCGGCATGGCCGCACGACCCAACTCGTCGCCGGCGATATCGACGATCTCGTCGCGTATCTCATCGCCCTCGACGGACGTGCGGATTGACAGCCCGGGGACCGAGCCGTAGCGTGAGCCCGGTCCCAAGCATGGCTCCGTCGATGAACAGGCTCGCCGCAGCGGCTCTGCTCTCCTTCGCCTGCTTCGCCTGCTTCGCCGGCGGCTGTGCGAACCCTGCCGCCGTGAAGGACGCCGACGAGGCCGCCGACAAGGTCTGCGCATGCAAGGATCTCCTCTGCGCCAAGAACGCGGTCGAGGCGTTCGCGACGAAGCACAAGGACGCCACCGGCACGTCGTCGGACAAGGCGAAGATCGGCGCTGCCACGAAGCGCATCCAGTCGTGCACCGCGAACATTGTTCTGGCCCCGACGCCCGCCCCGACGCCCGCCCCCCCAGTGACACCGTAGGAACGCTCATGCCCAGCACCTTCTCCAACTGCACCGTCGTCGACCACCCGCTGGTGCAGCACAAGCTCACGCTGATGCGGCGTCGCGAGACGAGCACCGCGAGCTTCCGCGCCCTGCTGCGCGAGATCTCGATGCTGCTCGCCTACGAGGCGACGCGCGATATGAAGCTCCGCGACGAGACGATCCACACGCCGCTCTGCGAAATGCAGGCGCCGCTGCTCGACGGCAAGAAGGTCGTGCTCGTGGCGGTCCTGCGCGCCGGCCTCGGCATCCTCGACGGCATGCTGGAGCTAATTCCGTCGGCGCGCGTCGGACACGTCGGGCTCTACCGCGACCCGGCCACGCTGCAGCCGGTTGAGTACTACTACAAGGTGCCCGAGCAGCTCGAGGACCGCTCGGTCATCGTCTGCGATCCGATGCTGGCGACGGGAAACTCAGCGATCGCCGCGCTCGACCGCATCAAGCAGAGTAGGCCCGGCTCGCTCCGCTTCGTCTGCCTGCTCGCCTGCCCTGAAGGCCTCGCCAATCTCGCCAAGCACCACCCCGACGTGCAGGTGGTCACGGCCGCGATCGACGAGCGGCTGAACGACCATGGCTACATCGTCCCCGGCCTCGGCGACGCCGGCGACCGGCTGTTCGGCACCAAGTAGCCCGCCCGCAGAACCTGGCGCGCGCGAGGTTCTGCCTCGCTGTGATCGTGCCGCTAGTTCGCGGGCTCGGGCAGCAAGCGCATCCGCAACGCCGCCCCACGCTTACGCACCGGCGACTCCCCATCGAGCGAGGCGCGCAACCGAACGCGCGCCTCATGGATGCGCCAGCCGATGGTCCCCGGCGAGCAGCCGAGCACGACCGCGGCCTCATCGTGCGACAGCCCCTGCAGCGTCACCAGCACCACCGCGCTCCGCAAGGACTCCGACAGTCGATCGAGCGCGACGACGAGCAGCCGGTAACGCTGCCGAAGCTCCGCCGCGCGCGCCGGATCACCGTAGGCGTCGCGCGCCACCGCCACCTCGACGCGTGGATCCTCGAGGCTCGAGGTGCGCCGCCGCGCGCCGTCGCGCCGGACGTTGAGCGCACGGTTGAGCGCGATCCGGTAGAGCCAGGTGAAGAGCTCGCTCCGATGCGCGAAGGTGTCGAGCCGTCGCCACGCACGCAGGAACGTGTCCTGCGTGATGTCCTCCGCCTCGGCGCGCGAGCCGGAGACGTGCAGCGCCAGCGCGTAGATCCGCGTGTGGAACCGGCGGTAGAGCTCGCCCCATGCAGCCCCGTCACCCGCCTGCGCGCGACGGACCAGCTCCTCGAGTTCGTGCGGATCGGGCTTCATCGTCGGTCGGCTCGCATCGTCGTGCTGCCTACGCACGAGCCCCGTCGCTCGATCTGGCCTCCCAAGCGCCGCGCGCTGCCACGCCGAACACCAACCGGGGCGGCTCGGCCAGAGGGCCCCAGTACCGCTTAGCGGCGATTACTTCTTCAGCCAGCCGAACAGGCCGCGCTTCTTCTCGGCGCCGCCCTTGTCCTGGCCGACCTCGCCGCGGTTGATCCGACGCTGGAGCAGCCGAGCCTCGCGCTGCGCGTCGACGTGGTTGCGGTTCTTCTCGAGCACCTCGTTGAACTTGGCGAGCGCGCGCGAGTGCTGGCCGAGCTCGAGCGCGACATGACCGAGGAAGTAGTGCGCCTGCACGCACATCTCAGAGAGCTCGACCGCATTGAGGAGCATCTTGCGCACCTCGCCGGCGACACGCGCCTTGTCGGTGGCGCTGAGCCAGACACACCACGCGTACATCGCGTGGTGATCGGCCTCCTCGCCGTTGAAGTCGAGCGCGCGCTTGAAGTGGTCGAGCGCCTGCGGGATCTGGTTGCGCCGCAACGCCATCTCGCCCTGGTGGTAGGTGCTCTCGGCCGCGAGGATACGCGCTGCACGCGCACCGTCCTCGTCCTCCTTGCGCCGCACCGCCGCCGTGCCGCCGGCGCCGAGGACGTCGAGATAGCCCTTCCGCTTGACGTCGTCATCAAGCGTCGCGAACGCGGTCGACAGCGCCGCAAAAATCCGCTCGGCGTTCGAGCGGAACTCGGGCATGCGCACCACGGCGAGCCGATCGGGGTGGTAGAGCTTCGCTAGGTTGAAATAGCCGGTCTTGATCTCCGCGCGCGTAGCGGTGCGCGGCACCTCGAGCAGCGCAAAGTGATCGGCACCCCTGTCGACTGCTGCGAGCTTGGCGTTGAGTTGCACGCCAAAGGCCAGCGCCTGCACCGGGTCGAGGGGTCCGGTAGCTGTCGCCACCGCATGCGCCCCGGTCATACGCGCGGTCTCGGCCGGCATCGACATCGTCTGACTCCGCGGCCGCACGCCACCGGCAACAGCACCGCCGACCGGCATCGACATCGTCTGACTCCGCGGCCGCACGCCACCGGCAACAGCACCGCCGACCGGCCCCGTCTGGCGTCGAACGTGCGCCGCGGCGAGCGCCTCGGCCTCGCCCCCAAGTGGCGAGCTCGCGCCGGAATGCTGCGGCACGCGATACGTGGTGGCCCCGGTGACCGCCTGGTTGTGTATGGCGCCGGCCGCGCTCATCTGCATCGTCTGGCCACGCGGACGCGGCGCGGCGCCGGCCACCTGCGCGTGCGCGGTCACCTGCGCGTGCGCGTCGGGGGCGATGCTCGGCAAGGTCACGCGGTACGCGGAGGCTCCAAGCCCCGGCGTTCCCTTGCCGGTCGCGTCGTGCGCGGGCGCGCCGGGCGCCGCGCCCACCGCGTGCGCGTCGAGCGCGGCGGTGGTGGCGAGCGCGTAGATCGCGGCGAGCGCCTCGGCTCGGGGCAGCTCT
>SHYZ01000086.1 GCA_009692535.1 Myxococcales bacterium | reverse complement strand
GCAGCGGGTCGCGATCTCCGACGTGGATTATCAGGAGCACAAGACCTCAGGTCGAGTCGTACTCAAGCTCGCTGGCGCAGTGGAGCCAAAAATCGTCTCGGCGTCGGGCAAGCGTGCGGTGCTCGAGCTCCGCGGCGTCGAGTTGCCGAGCCGTCTCGAGCGCACGCTCGATACCCGCGAGCTCGGCGGACCGGTGGAGAAGGTCAGCGCCTACCGTGACCGTCGCGATGCAAGCGTGACGCGCATTGTCGTCGAGCTCGCGCAGCCGGTGCGCTCGGAGCTGCGCCGCAGCGGCAACACTTGGACGTGGGAGTTCGAGAAGCCGCGAGCAAGTGGACCTGGCGCGTCCGAGCCGCTCGCAGCTCACGACGAGGACTCGAGCGGTACGGGCGCGTGGGAACCGCCGGTTGTCGGCGGCTATGGCGCTGCGGCGACGCCGGTTGCGGCACAGACGGTGGCGCAGACGGCGGGAAAGAAGCGCAAGGTCTACCGCGGTCAGAAGATCGATCTCGATTTCAAGGACGCGGACATGCACAACGTGCTCCGCCTCCTCGCCAAGATCATCGACGTCAACATCATCGTCCCCGACGACATCAAGGGGAACGTGACGGTCCGGCTGGCGCGCGTGCCGGCCGATCAGGCCCTCGAGGTAATCCTCGCCTCCAAGGGGCTCTGGTACCGCCGCGAGGGGAACGTGATTCGTGTGGCGCCGCGCCGCGAGCTCGACGCAGAAGATGAGGAGCGTCGCGCGCGCGAAGAGGCGGCACGCCGCGCCGAGACGCCTGAGCCGGTCGTGTTCACGCTCAACTACATGGTCGCGACCGACGCGGCCGGCGATGTCGAGCTGCTGCTCTCGCCCCTCGGGAAGATGGAGGTCGACGAGCGGACCAACAGCATCATCATCAACGACATCCGCGGCAACCGGGAGCGCATCATCCAGCTCCTCAAGCAGCTCGACACGCAGACGCCGCAGGTGCAGATCGAGGCGCGCATCGTCGAGGCGCGGTCGACCTTCACGCGGGAGCTCGGCGTCCAGTGGGGCATGAACGCGCTCGCGTCGCCGACCGGTGGGAACCCGACCGGGCTCGTATTTCCGTCGACGGTCGGGGTCGGCGGCGGCGCTGGTGATACGAACACCCAGTCTGGGGGCATCGTCGGTTCGCCCGACTTTGCGGTGAATCTTCCGGCCGCCGTGGGCACCGGGGCCGGCGGCGCGGTCGGCTTCACGTTCGGCTCGCTCGGAGGAAACCTGAACCTCACGCTGCGCCTCTCGGCGGCGGAGGACTCCGGCTCGGTGCGACTGGTGTCGGCCCCGCGCATCACGGTGGTGAACGCCGAGCAGGCGAAGATCAGCCAAGGCGTGTCAATCCCGATTCAGGTCGTGTCGGCGCAGGGTACTCAGACCCAGTACGTGCCGGCCGACCTCAGCCTCACGGTGACGCCGCACGTCTCGCAGCGTGACTGCTCGATCCAGATGGCGATCTCGGTGACGAAGAACGAGGCCGACTTCGTGAACACCGGCTCAAGGGGCGACCCCACGATCCTGACCAAGCAGGCTGAGACCACGCTGCTCATCGCCGATGGTGAGACCTCGGTGATCGGCGGCATCTACACCCGCAACTCGGGGCACTCGTTCACCAAGGTACCGTTCCTCGCCGACCTGCCGCTGTTTGGCTACTTCTTCCGCAGCACGCGCGAGAACGACGACCGCACCGAACTGCTCATCTTCCTCACGCCGAAGATCACCAACCGCTCGCTCCTCCGTTGTGAGGACCGCAGCGCCCGCTAGCCACCAGGTGCGTTCGGTCGAACCCAGCCCGGTGTTCGTGGTCGGCTTCATGGCCACGGGGAAGAGCACCGCAGGGCGGAGCCTCGCGGCCCGAATGGGGCGCGTCTTCGTCGACCTCGACGAGGAGATCGCCGCGGCTTCGGGCCTGACGGTGCCCGAAATCTTCCGCGCCGAAGGGGAGGGCGGTTTTCGCGCGCGCGAGCGAGCTGCGCTCACCGCCGTGCTCGACCGGCGCGAGGTCGTCGTCGCTTGTGGCGGCGGCACGCCTTGCTTTGGCGACAACCTGGAGCGCATGCGTGCGGCGGGCGTGGTGCTCGCGCTGCGTGCGTCGCTCGGCGAGATCGTCCGTCGCGCCGACGTGTTGTCGCGGCCGTTGCTGGCCGGCGCAGTGGACCCGCTCGCGGCGGCAGAGCAGCTCTATCGTGCGCGTGCGGCGGTCTACGAGGCCGCCGACGCGGTGGTCGACACCGACGGCGTGGCACCGGATGACGTGGCGGCCGAGCTCGAGCGGCGCGCGCTGCTCCGGCTCGGCGCGCTCGCCGTGCGCCTTGGGGCGCGCTCGTATCCCGTGCATGTCGCTCCGCTCGCGAGCGCGGGCCTGCTCGTGCGCGAGCTGTGCGCCGGCGTCACCCGCGTGGCGATCCTCACCGACGCAAACGTCGCCGCCGCAGGGCACGCCGAGTCGGTGCGTGCGGCAATCGAGGCGAGCGGGATCCCGACGCTGGTGGAGGTCGTGCCGCCCGGCGAGGGGTCGAAGTCGCTCGCCGAAGTGGGCCGCGTCGCCGCCGCGCTCGTGCGCAAAGGACTCGATCGAAATAGCGTCCTCCTTGCCGTGGGCGGCGGCGTCGTCGGTGATCTCGGCGGCTTCGTCGCGTCGGTCCTCTTTCGCGGCATCGCCTGCGCGCAGGTTCCTACCTCGCTGCTCGCGATGATCGACAGCTCCGTCGGCGGCAAGACCGCAGTCGACCTGCCCGAGGGGAAGAACCTCGTCGGCACCTTCTGGCAGCCGCGCTTCGTCCTTGCCGACCCTGCGACGCTGAGCACGCTGCCGGCGCGTGAGCTGGCTGCGGCCTACGGCGAGGCGCTCAAGATCGCGCTCTTGTTCGACGCGGAGCTCTGGGAGCGGCTCGAGCGTGACCCGCGATCGATTTCTGCCGAGGAGTTGATCGTGCGCTGCGCTCGGTGGAAGGCGGAGGTCGTGTCCCGCGACGAGCGCGAGACCGGCGGTGAGCGCGTGCTGCTCAACCTCGGGCACACGATCGGACACGCGATCGAAGCCGCCGGAAACGGTGCCGTACTGCACGGCGAGGCGGTCGCACTCGGCCTCGTGGCGGCGGCTCGGGTCGCGGGCGCGCTCGGCGTCGCCGACCTCGGTCTCGAGGAGCGGGTCGCCAACGCAGTGCGCCGCGCCGGACTCGATGCCGACCTCGAGCCCTGGCTGCGCGACGACGTGCTCGCGTGGGTCGGCGCTGACAAGAAGCGTACTGGCGGCCGGGTCCGGTTCATCGTCCCTGAGACGCCCGGTCGCGCCCGTTCCGTCGAGCTGGCGCTCGCCGAGCTCACTACCCTGGTCACCGGATGTTAGCGATTTTGGTCCCCCGGTGAGGCCGATGTACGATTCCCTTGGAGGCGCAGAATGAGACGCATTGGAGCTTGTTGGTTCGCGTTCATGGCCGTGCTGTCGGCGGGCTGCATCGCGGAAGATCTCACGCTGATCGTCTTCCAGAACCAGCAGGCGGAGGAGGGGTGCGTCATCCCCTCGGGCGTGGAGGCGGCGTTCCTGTCGACTGGACTCCTCGACCTCTCGGGCGAGCGCGGCTATGTGGTGAGCCCGGTGCTCCAAAATGGCGCCAGCGTCGACGAGATCAGCCCCAACCAGAACGTCGTGCTCGTGAGCGGCGCCGACGTGGAGCTCCGAGTCGCGTCGACCGCGCGCAGCATCGAGGTCGTCACGATGCTCGCGGCGATGCAGCAGCACCTTCGGACGCACTACTTTAGCGCCTCCATCGTGGGTGGCGGCAGTGCCGGCGTCGCGTTTCCCGCGATCGACGTCGATCAGGTGCGCGTGCTGCGCGATCTGCTCGGCGACGAGAGCGTGCCGTTGGTGGCGCGGATCGAGGTGTTCGGCGTGATCGATGGCTCGCGCGACGTTCGGACCCCGCCGTTCGACTATCCAATCACCGTCTGCGAAGGGTGCCTCGTGGAGGATCTCGGCGCGTGCAACGCGATCGATCTCGAGGTGGTCATCAAGCAGGGCGGCGCCTGCAACATCTTCCAGGATCAGCCGGTCAGCTGCTGCGACAACGGCGACATGCGCGTTTGCCCCGCACCGCCGCCCGCGATGATGTGATACGAGAGGCGCAAGTCCCCATGTTCAAGGAGGCGCTGCAGGGAATCGTCGAGAACGTCGATGGGGGCTTGGCCGGCCTCGTGATGGGCTTCGACGGCATCGCGGTCGACTCGTTCACGCGCGCTGGGCGCGGTCAGCCCGGCGTCGACGTGAACACGATGGGGATGGAGTTCAGCTTCGTGCTTGGCCAGGTACGAAAGGCCGCGCAGGTGCTCGAGCTTGGCGACCTCGGCGAGGTCTCGATCCGGACTGAGCGCATGACGCTCGTCGTGCGGGTGCTGACGCCGCAGTACTTTCTAGCGCTGGTGCTCGCGCCCGACGGCAACCTCGGCAAGGGGCGCTACCTCATGCGGCTCGCCGCGCCACGGCTCCAGCAGGAGCTGTAGTGGCCACGCGCCGGAGCGCCAAGGCGGCGCGACCGCCGGCGTCCACGCGGCGCTCGACGGTGCTGGTGGTGCTGGTGGTGCACGGACCTAACTTGAACCTGCTCGGCGAGCGAGATCCCGCCCGCTACGGCAGGACGACGCTCGCCGAGATCGATCGCGAGCTCGCCGTGCGTGCGGCGCGACAGGGCGCGCTCATCGAGAGCTACCAATCGAACGTGGAAGGGGAGCTCGTCACTCGGATCCAGCAGGCTCGCGGACGCGCCGATGCGATCCTCATCAACGCTGCGGCGTACACGCACACCAGCGTGGCGCTCCGCGACGCGCTCGAGGCCGTCGCGCTGCCGGCAGTCGAGGTACACCTCACGCACGTCGCGCGGCGGGAGCCGTTCCGCCACAACTCACTCATCGCCGGGGCGTGTGTCGGCATGGTCGCGGGCTTCGGGCCTGCGAGTTACTATGCCGCCCTCGACGCGATCTTGGAGCACCTCCATCGCCCCGTGCGCCGCAAGGAATCCAGACCATGACCCGAAAAACCGACAAGCCGACTGACCGAACCGACGAGCCGGATGCCCGGGTCGTCTTCACCGTCGCGATGGTGCGCGAGCTCGCCGAAATCGTCGACGCGCACGCCCTCACCGAGCTGCGCCTCACGCTCGGCGACGAGACGCTCGAGTTGCGTCGGGGCAGCTCGGTCGCGCTGAGCTACGCCGCACCACCCGTCTATGCGCCGTCGCCGGTAGCGGCCGTCGCCACCGCGGCCGTCGCCACCGCGGCCGTCGCCACCGCGCCCGCCGCGCCCGCGAACGACCACCTCGCCATCGTCAACTCGCCGTTCGTCGGCACGTTCTACCGCTCGCCGAGCCCCGAGGCCCCGTCGTTCGTCGAAGTAGGCCAGCGGGTTCGCAAGGGGCAGGTGCTCTGCATCGTCGAGGCGATGAAGCTGATGAATGAGATCGAGGCCGACGCTGATGGCGTGATCGCCGCCATCCTCGTCGAGAATTTGCACTCGGTGGAGTACGGTCAGGCGCTGTTCAAGCTGTCGCCGGGCTGAAGCGCGGACCGCGACATGTTCAAAAAGGTGCTAATCGCGAACCGGGGGGAAATCGCGCTGCGCGTGATCCGCGCGTGTCGCGAGCTCGGGCTCAAGACCGTCTCGGTCCACTCCTCCGCCGATCGTAACGCGCTGCACGTGCGGTTCGCCGACGAGAGTGTCTGCATCGGCCCGCCGCCGTCGCGGCAGAGCTACCTCAACATCCCCGCGATCATCAGCGCCGCGGAGATCACCGGCGCCGACTCGGTTCACCCCGGCTACGGCTTTCTCGCCGAGAACGCCGAGTTCGCCGAGGTGGTCGAGCGCTGCGGGCTGGTCTGGATCGGCCCGCCGCCGGCGCTGATGCGGCTCATGGGCGACAAGGTGCGCGCCCGCGCCGCGATGTCGGCCGCCGGCGTGCCGATCCTCCCCGGCACCGGCGTGCTCGAGACCGAGCACGAGGCGTTCGCCGCCGCTGAGCGGATCGGCTACCCGCTGATCATCAAGGCGACTGCCGGCGGGGGCGGGCGGGGCATGAAGATCGTCGAGGGCCCGGAGCGCTTCGCCGCGCAGCTCCAGGCCGCGCGCTCCGAGGCGCAGGCCGCGTTTTCGAACCCCGATGTGTACGTCGAGCGCTACGTCAACCGCCCGCGCCACATCGAGGTGCAGGTGATCGGCGACCGCCACGGCCAGCACGCGCATCTTGGCGAGCGCGAGTGCTCGATCCAGCGGCGCCACCAGAAGCTCGTCGAGGAGGCGCCATCGGTCGCGCTTACCGACGCTGCGCGCACCAAGCTTTGTGACCTTGCCGTCAAGGCGATCCGCGACATAGGCTACCAGAGCGTCGGGACGCTCGAGTTCTTGTACGAGCCGGAGCGCGGCGATGACGCGTTCTACTTCATGGAAATGAACACGCGCATCCAGGTCGAGCACACCGTGACCGAGATGGTCACCGGCCTCGACCTCGTGCGCGAGCAGCTGCTCATCGCTGCCGGCGACAAGCTCTCGTTCGAGGGCCCGCTCAAGCCGCGCGGACACTCGATCGAAGTACGCATCAACGCCGAGGATCCGGTCACCTTCGCGCCGTGGCCGGGCAAGATCACCGCCGTCCACATCCCCGGTGGACTCGGGGTGCGCGTCGATACCCACATCTACTCGCAGTACGAGGTCCCGCCACACTACGACTCGCTGCTGGCCAAGCTCATCGTCCACGGCACCGATCGCCCTGCGGCGGTCTGTCGCCTGCGCCGCGCGCTCGACGAGTTCGTGATCGAGGGCATCCGCTCGAACGTCGCCTTTCACCGTCGGCTCGTCGCGCACCCGGACTTCGTGGCCGGCAACTTCGACACCGGCTTCATCGCACGCATGACCGCCGAGCAGGACCGGGCCGCCTGAGCAGCGACGGCTTTCACGGGCGAGCCTTGGACTCTGGTTTTCGGGGCGCTATGGACTGCGGGCTTGACCCTGCCGGCTACGCTTTCTACCCTAGGGAATCTCGATTGACCCGCAGATGAGACTGTCGGTCCCCCGACGGTCGAGGTGTCGCTGTGGCCTCTAACAAGAACAAGTTCTTGGAGGCGGCCCAGAAGTACGTCGAAAAAGGGCAATTCGACAAAGCGATCAAGGAGTACCAGCGCGTCGTTGCCGAGGATCCGAAGGACGTTCGCGTCTGGCTGAAGATCGGCGACCTGCACGCGAAGCGGGGCGCGAAGTCCGACGCGACCGACACGTACCTGAAGGTCGCGCAGTTTTACGGCGAGCAGGGCTTCTTCCTGAAGGGCGTCGCGGTCTACAAGCAGGTGCTCCGGCTCGATCCGCGTCGCTTCGACGTGAACCTCAAGCTCGCCGAGGTCTATCGCTCGCTTGGCCAGATGTCGGAGGCGAGCCAGCAGTACGACCTCGTCGCGGCGGCGTACCTCAAGGACGGGCGCACCGCCGAGGCACGACAGACCATCCGGGACCTCGTCGAGATCGACCCGCAAAACGTCGCGCCGCGGATTCGGCTCGCCGAGTACTACTCGCAGGACGGGCTGATCTCCGAGGCGATCGCGCAGTTCGAGCAGGCGGCGACGTTGCTCAAGGATCGCAACCGGACTGACGACTACATCAAGGTCGCCGAGCGGCTCGTGTGGCATCGGCCTGACGACCTCGCGACCTGCCGGGAGCTCGCGGCGATCTACCTCGCGCGACAGGACTGGCGGCGAGCGCTCCAGAAGCTGCAGGTCTGCTTCCAGGCGAACCCGCGCGATGTGGAGACGCTGACGATGCTCGCACAGGCGTTCCAAGCGCTCGGCCAGCTGGCCAAGGTCGCCAGTGTGCTGAAGGAGCTGGCGCAGGTTTATGTGGAGGATGGCAACGACGCGCGGGCCGATGAGGTCTACGCCCAGGTGCTGTTGGTCGCGCCCGATGACGAAGAGGCGCTCGACGCGCTTGGGCGGCAACCGCGCGCCGGGGCGCGTGCGCCGGAGCCGGTCGTGGGGATTCCCACCGTCGTGTTGCGCGGTGCTGCGCCGGCGCCGATTGCGCATGCAGGGAGTCGGCCGGTGGCTGCCGTGCATGTTGCGCTGCCGACCACGGGCCCCAAGTGGCGCGTCACGGGCTCGGTGCCGTTGCTCACCGATCCGTTCGAGACGGAGTCGGGCGCGGGTGCTGTCGGCGCCCCGGAGGAAGCGGGCGGTACGGGCGCGTACGGTTCGGCTGGCGAGAGCGAGTTCGACGTTGATCTCGGCGAGTCGGTCAACGCGATGGATGTCTCACTGGACGATCCGATGGACGGCGCTGGCGACGGCGCGATGGACTACGCGTTGGACGACGCCGTGGACGGTGGGCCGGGCGGTGTGGAGACCGGGGCCAACTTCGCGCTCGATGCCGAGGAGACCGGGGCCAACTTCGCGCTCCATGCCGAGGAGACCGAGGCCAGCGTCGCGGCTCACGTAGCGCACGCACTGCAGGCACCGGAGATCGCCCGCATCCTCTCCGAAGCGGCTGTGTACACAAAGTACGGGCTCGTCGACCGCGCGATCGAGCATCTCGGGCGCGTGCTGGTGCTCGACCCGGGACATGTCGGCGCTCGCGTGCAGCGCAAGGCGCTGCTGCAGTCGGCGCAGCGGATGGACGACGTGGTCGCGGAGCTGGCGGACCTCGTCAAACTCACTGCACACACCGACGCGGTGGCTTCCCGCGGGTTCCTCGCCGAGCTGCGCGAG
This sequence comes from Myxococcales bacterium, assembly GCA_009692535.1. Classification (GTDB taxonomy): domain Bacteria; phylum Myxococcota_A; class Polyangia; order Haliangiales; family SHYZ01; genus SHYZ01. The sequence continues at coordinate 6,750 of SHYZ01000086.1, read as the reverse complement.
CTCGCGCCGCAAGACCCGCGCGCGCGCAGGGTGGAGCCGGCGATCAAAGCGAGCCGACCAGCCTCAGCGTACGACGGCGTTCGTGCGCCGCGGGCCGCGCCGGCGCCGATTCACGTCGTGGCGCCCGTCGCTGAGCGCGCAGCAGCTGGGCCGGTTGCTGGCGATTCGGCAGAGGCGCTTGAGCTCGACTTCGCGCTCGAGCTGGACCGGACCGAAGGCGCAGCCGACGTGCAGCCAGCGTCCGTCATGGACGGGACCGATCAGATCGAGGCTGAACTGCTCGCGCTGCAGCGCGAGGCGGGTGCCGACGACTTTGGCGAGGAGACCGACGCATCGGGTCCGTGGCGCAGGGTCGCGACCGAGCAGATGGTGGCGCGCGTGCCCAATCGCCTCGAGGACGATCTCGAGGAGGCGGAGTTCTTCATCGCGCAGGGCATGCATGAGGACGCGCACCGGCTGCTCGCAGGGCTGCGTGCGCGGCACCCGGGCAACCCATTGGTCGCGGCCAAGATCGAGGACCTCGCGGCGGCGCTGCCCGCCGACGCGGGGGCGCTGCCCGATGACGCGGGTGCATCAGCCGACGACGCAGGGGTGCCGGCCGACGACGCAGGCGACGGTGGCGTGGCTGCGCAGGCCGAGCGCGCCATCCTCGATGATGTCCACGATCCCGACGCGCACTTTCACGCGGGCGTCGCGCTCGAGCAGATGGGGCTGTTCGACGAGGCGCTGGTCGAGCTGGAGCAGGTGGAGGAGACTTCGCCGCACCGTGCCGCCGCGCTGCTCGAGATGGGTCGGTGTCACGCTGGGCGCGGGCGGCACGACCAAGCCGTCCGCCGGTTCAAGCGCGGGCTCCACGTCGACCACGTCACCAACGCGCAGGCACTCGAGCTCTACTACGAGCTCGGTCGCACCTACGAGGCGCAGGGCGACCTCCACGAGAGCCACTACTACTTTGAGAAGGTGATGCGCATCGACGGCGCGTTCAAAGACGTAGCCGAGCGGCTCGGTGCCGGCGCACGCGTAACCGGCGTGCGCGGTGCAAGCACGCGCGACGGCGACCCGCCAAGCTGACGCCAGCTCGACCGCGTGCTCAGCGCAGCGGGTGACGCGAGAAGAAGTCCCACATCGCGTCCGACGCAGAGATCGCCGTGGTGGTGTGGCCGCCAGCAGGGAGCTGCGCGCCGCCGGGCCAGGTGTGACCGCCGCCATCGACGGTACAGAGCGTGACCTCGGCGCCATCACGGCATCCCGACCACGTTTCGCACTGCGTGTCCTCGCGGTCGAACGTCACCTGCGGAGTGGCGTCGCAGCCGTTGCGCTCGACCCATCCGCTGGTGCTTGCGGCGACCGAGCGGAATCCCGAGAGCCCGCCGCCGTTGTACGCCACGAGCAGATCGGAGGTGCCGTGGAAGTGGAGCACCGGCACTGCGCGTGGCGGCGTGCAGCGATCGAGGCCGTTCACGCCGGCAACCGGCGCGATCGCAGCGATCCGGTCGGCGAGCTCACAACCGAGACGGTGGGAGAGAAACCCGCCGTTCGACATGCCGGTGGCGAAGATGCGGCGCTCGTCGAGGCACAGGCGCCGACCGGCCTCGTCGAGCAGCGCCGCGACAAACGCAACGTCGTCCACGCCAGAGCCGTTGGCTGGCGAGCAGCACGCGCCGGCGTTCCAGCTCCGTGGCATCCCCGTTCCGTCGGGATACATGACGACGAAGTTCCGCGCCTCGGCCACCGGCGTCATCAGCGAGAGGTCCTCCTCGGCCGCGCCGTCCATCGTGAGCCCGTGGAAATTGAGCACGACCGCCGTCGGTACACGGGGGTCGTAGCTCGCCGGCACTCGCACGCGCGCGCGCCGCTCACGCCCGCCAACCTCGAGCATCCAGACCGACTCGCTCGGCTGCGGCTCGCGCTCGGTACAGGATGGGGCTGCGTCCGGCGCGGTTGCCGTCGCATCGGCCGCATCGGCCACGCCGGCCGCTGCAGCGTCACCAGCCGCAGGTGGCGCTGCGTCGTCATTGCATGCGGCAACACCTGCGGCAACGATGATGGCGAAGGTGGCGAAGCGGCGAAGGTTGTGGCGCATGCTCGGCAACGCTATGGGGCGGCGTGGGCACGCGTCAAGGAAGACCCGAGGCCGTGGCCGATTCGCCGCGTCGGCGAGAGTCCTGTACGGTGAAACCGTCGCTGTGGTCGATTTCAGAGCAGCCCCAAGGCAACCACATCCACTGCGGCAGCTCCTCGGAGCCCTCCTGCTGCCCGTCTACTTGGCTGCATGCGGCGGCAGTTCGCAGGCGACAATCCAGTCCGACAGCCCGCAGCGCTCGGGCCGAACCGAGCCGCCGCAGCTGACGCCCAAGATGCCGGCCGATGCTGCCGCGCCCAACAACTGCCCCGCTTCGGTCACCGCGCCGTTGCTGCTCCCGGGCGTCGATGCCGCACATCGAAGCCTCGATTACTGGCTGGCGCGCACCCAGGATCTCGACGTGCCGCTGCTCGACGAGCCGGCGATTGCCGATCTGAATCGCTCGATGGCCGAGCCGCGGCGCGGTGACTGGCATGTGCAGAACGATCTCTCTGTGGCGCCGGACCTTGCGTCGCTAACCGAGGAGGCACGGGGGCGCCTCGCGGGCCTGCACGAAAAGCTCGTGGCGGGCACGCTGGTCACCGCCAGCGGCTTGCCGGCGCCACCGGAGGTCGTCGCAAGCTTCGACCCGGCGGCGCTCGAGCTGCGATTGCGCGAGCTGCGGCCCGAGCTGCGCGTCGCTCTGAACGCGCTACCGCTACGCTGCGGTCCGCGCGCCGAGCCCCTCTTCGCCACGCCCGCGGTAGACCTCCGCTTTGATCGCAACAGCTGCTCGACAATCCACCCGCACGAGCCGGTCCAGCTGCTCGCCGAGTGGCCCGGCGGCCTCACCCTCGCGCGAACCCGCTACGCGACCGGCTGGATCGCTGCCGCCGACCGCGCGGCGTTGCTCTCGCCCGTCGTGCCCGACGCGCTGCTTACCGAGATCCTCCACGGGCCACGGGCATCGCTCCCGGGCACCGCGCCTGCTTCGAGAGCCCATTGCCCTGGCGGAACGCTGGTGCCGATCATTGCCGGGCCGACACCGCGACTCCGGTTGGCAACGGCAACTGGCTTCGACGAGATCGAACCCGCAGAGCCAGTGGTTACGACGCGCCGTCCGCTCACGCGGCGCACCCTGCTGACCGAGGCGTTCGCGTTTCTCGACACGCCGTACGGCTGGGGCGGCGGCGGCGCTGCAGGCGGGCACGACTGCTCGAGCTTCGTCATGGACCTCTTCGCCAGGTTCGCCATTGCGCTGCCGCGCCACTCGAGCTGGCAGGCCCACAGCGGCAGCTTTTCAATCGACCTTGCCGCGGTTGCGTCGGAGCGGGAGCGGCTACAGCTAATCGACGCGGCCGCGCGAACCAGCGTGGTGCTGCTCAGCTTCCCCGGCCACGTCATGCTGTACCTGGGACGTGACGCGAACGGCGCCCCCAAGGTTCTGCACGCGATCGCTGAGTACGTGACTCCGTGCGCGACCGGCGGCGAGACGCTATCCCGGATCGATCGGATCCAGGTGAGTGACCTCGAACTCGGCCGCGGCTCGTCGCGAAGGTCGCTGCTCGAGCGCTTGACGCACGTCACCCTCTTCGGCGGACCGCCGGGCCCCGACCTCGCCGGCGTCGTCGAGCCTCGCCCTGCCGCACGCTCGAGCACGCCCGAGGGCCAGACCTGTAAGGACGGCGACGATGCGACGACCTTCGTGTCGCCGCGCGTGCCCAACAGCACACAGCCGATGCGCGTCATTGTAACCGCCTCGCGCGATCCCGGCCCGGTTGCGTTGACGCTGCTCGATCCCGCAGGCCGTCGCGTGGCGCCTACCAGCCTGACGCGCCTGCGTGGTGGCCCGCCGTTTTCACTCATTGCAATCGTTGACGCGCCGCAGGCCGGCAAGTGGACGGCGATTCTTGGCGATGGCGAGCGCGTCGAGGCCTGCCGACGATTTGTCGTCGCCGCACGCCCCCCTCGGCAGTCCCTCGGTGCGCGGTCCGCAACCGAGCCGGTCTGGGCAGTGCAGCGCGCGTGGGGCCGTGCCACCGAAAACCTCTACGCGACCTTTGTGCAGCGGCTATTCGACTTCCCGCTCGAGCCGGAGGTGACGTGGCCGAACCTACACGCCCTGCTGGGCGACCCCACGCACAACCTGCTCTTCGATCACCTTCAGCGTGGCGAGGACGTCAAGCTGCGCCTGGTCCCCGACTGCGCCGACCTGCCGTATCTGCTGCGCAGTTACTTCGCATGGAAGCTCGGGCTCCCGTTCGCTTACCACCATTGCTCGCGCGGTTCGGCGAGCCGGGCGCCCGACTGCCGCGAGCCGGCATTTTCCAACCTCATGCCCCGCGCCATGCTCGACCAGCGCGACGCGGACCCGTTCGCTGGCAATGCTGGTGCCGCTGGTGCCGCGCCGACATTGTCTCCTGCGTCCGCCACTCCAACCGCGCCCGGTGCGCCGACCCACTCCGCAACCGTCTCCGATGTCGACGCATTCGCGCGGTTCTGGCGGGACCATGTCGGGCGCGCGGTGCACGCTGCGTCCGGGCGCAGCGTGCGGAGTGACGAGAGCAGCGACTATTACCCAGTGCCGCTGACCCGCGAGGCGCTGCGACCCGGCATGGTCTACATCGATCCCTATGGCCACGTCCTCGTGCTCACCGCCTGGCTGCCGCAGACCACGAGCTACGGCATCCTGATGGCGGCCGACGCCCAGCCCGACGGCACGGTGGGGCGCAAGCGCTTCTGGCGCGGAAATTTCCTGTTCGCCGCGGAGACCGCGGAGAGCGGGCCGGGCTTCAAGGCCTTCAGGCCCGCTGTCGTCGATCGCGCCACGCGAGCGATCACGCTCCTGGGCAACCGCGAGCTAGCCCGCGTAAAAAGTTGGCCGCGCTTGCCACTGCAGCCGGTCGCAGAGACCGCGGACGCGTTCTACGACAGCGTCGAGGCGCTGATTAACCCGCGCGCACTTGAGGCCAAGGCTGCGCTCACGGCGCTGGCCGACGCGCTCCACCAACAGGCGAGGCTGCGGGTGATCTCGGTCGCTAACGGCGAGGACTGGATCGCCCTGCACAAAGGCGCGCTGATCGCGATGCCCCCCAATGCCGATATTTTCCTGACGTCGGGGCCTTGGGAGGATTTCGCCACGCCGTCGCGCGACCTTCGGCTCCTGATCGCGATCGATGCAGTTGTCGCTCTCCCCGCCACGGTGCGACGGAACCCGACGCGTTTCGGATTCACCGAAGGTGCTGGGCTCGACGCGGTGATCGCCGACCTCGAACAGACCCTCGACAAACTGTTGGCCGCGCGGATGTTCACGTACCTGCGCTCCGACGGGTCGGAGCAGACGGTCACGCTCCACGAGCTGATCAAACGGCAAGCGGCCCTCGAGCTGGGCTACAACCCGAACGACTGCATCGAGGTCCGCTGGGGTGCACCCGCCGCATCGCCCGAGGGGAGCCCCTGTCAACGTGCGGCGCCGCCCGATCAGCGCGCGAGGATGGAACAACAGCTCCGCCCCTGGTTCCACGAGCGCCGCCGCCCGCTGCACTGAACCACGGTGCGGCTCGATGAGAAGCGCGCCGCGCTCAAGGAGACCTCGACACCCTATGAGTCAGAGGATGTCCCACCCGTGCGTCACCTCCTCGTGCTCACTTCGGGACGATCATGGCCCATCGGTCCCATCGGCGGAGGAACGCCTTGCGGGGGACGATGCAGAATGGAGCCCAGAGGGTCGGGTCGGCAACGAAGATGTGCGTCTTTGAGTAGCCATAGACGGTCACCCAGTGTTGCTCGGCATCGACGGAAGCCAGGACTGGAGCGCCCACGCGAATCGCGCGTTCGATATCGCGCACGGTCGCGCGAGGCTTGATGACGGGCCGTAGGCCGCGCTGACGGAAGAGTGCGAGGATGGGCCCCTGCGAAACCCCGTCGGCCTTGACTTTCAGAATGCGGGCGATGGCCTGTGGCGACCTTGCTTTGCCGTAGTAGCGGAGGATGGCGTACGCGGATTGGGCTCCGCACGAATAGTCGTCGAGCTGCACGCTCCGCTTGAATCGGTCGAGGACGGTAGCGGTGCCGGGATGGAGGGTCTCCTCGACGGCACGGAGGAAGTCGAGGCCGAGGTCGACGATGTTCTTTACGCTCATTCAGTCACCGCCGAGGTCAACGTGGTTCCAAGGCAAGGTCCGCGAGCCCGAAGCGCGTAGTGCGCGGTGTCCTACCATTGGCGAGGGAACCCGAACGGTACCGCGATCCGACGCTGCGGGTGCAGTTCCCCGACGCGGTGGAGCGCGAGGAGTCGAACTCGCTGCAACCGGAGGAGCTGAGGCGTTTCCTCGCGGAGATGCGTGCGCGGTATCCGCAGCACTACGCGCTCACGCTCGTGCGCCGATCGCCCTCACGCGGCTGTCGGCTGCGCTCACCGCGCTCACTGCGCTGGGATGAGTTCCCCCGACGCCGGTACCGCCCGGCTGGTGCACCGGTTGGGGCGAGAAGTGTTCACGGCTGGCACTGCCCGACCAGACGGAGTACATCATGAAGGCTCGGGCAACTTGCGACTTCACCCCCACCTAGGTGAATGAGGAGGCGTGACATGTTTCCAGTCGGTTCTTCCGTCGAGCACGCCAACGCGGGTACCCAAATCGTCATGGCGTCCGCCGAGGGCCAGTCGCACCTTAGCCGATTCGATGCCG
>SHYZ01000085.1 GCA_009692535.1 Myxococcales bacterium | reverse complement strand
GTCGTGAACTCGGTCGTCGCGCCGAGCAGGCGCTACAGCACGCCACCGACGACGAGACCCCACCTGCCGTCGCTCGCCAGCGGCACGACTGCGAAGCGCGACGCCTCGCCGGCGCGCCCGCCCCACCACGCCGCGCCGACCGACAGCGCGGCGGCAACGAACGGCACGACGCCGAGCACGCGGCCCGGTGAGCTCTCGCTCGCGACGACGAGCGTGCCGACCCCGACCGCGACCTCGACCGCTGCGGCGACGTAGCCGGTCACGCGCAGCTCCACGGGCGCGCGCTGGTCGTACGCGGCGTAGCCCAGGTTCAGCGTCGACGACACCAGCGCGGTCCCGAGCGGCGCGACGTAGAGCGCGACGAGCGCGAGGCCGCCGGGCGTATCGACGTCGATACCGCCGTCGCCAGCTGCAGCACACGCGCCGCCCGAGCCCCACACGAGCGCGCATGCCGCCGCAGCCGCAGCCGCGACGACGCGCCCTCCGCTCCGCCCCGCTCGCACCGCTAGCCGAGCTGCTCGGCCGCGCCGCGCAGCCCCGCGTGCGCCGGCTCGATCTCGAGCCCGCGCTCGTACATCCCCTTGGCCTTGGCCTTCTCGCCGAGCTCCGAGTGGATGCGCCCAAGCTGCAGGTAGACATCGGCCTTGGTGACGCCGGCGTGCGCGTCGAGGTTCTGCAGCAGCATCGCGCGGTAGGCCTTGCGTGCGGTCTCCCAGTCCTTGCGCGCAAAGTAGATGCGCCCGAGGCCGGCGAGCGTGCCGCCGTTCGTGGGATCGGCCTTGCTTGCGTCCTCGTACGCGGCGAGCGCGCCCTGCTCGTCGCCAGCGCGCTCGAGGATCGAGCCGAGCCGCGAACCGAATCGTGCGACATCACGTGGGCGACGTGCCGCGCGGGCCTGATCGGCGAGCCGCCGGTACATCGGCTCGGCGTCGGCGGAGCGCCCCGCTGCGAAGTAGAGGTCAGCGAGCGCCTCGACGACCGCAGCGTCCTCGGGCGCGAGGCGCAACGCGGCCTCGAGCGCGGGCAGCGCGAGCAGCGGTTGCGCGAGCTTGGTGCGCCAGAGGTCGGCGAGCTCGAGCGCGCACGCGAGCCGCGCCGGCACCTCGGTCTCGGCATCGACACGACGCTCGAGCAGCGACGCGAGCTTCGCGTGATCCCCGGCGTCCCGTGCGAGCCGCTCGAGTGCGCGCAGCGCGGCGACGTGGCCGCGATCGTACTCGAGCGCACGCTCCCAGCTCTCGGCGGCACGCGGGGGCTCGGCGCCCTGCGCTTCGGCGAGACAGCCGATGCGGTGGTGGAGGTCCGCCGCCTCGCGCCCGGTCGGGCCGAGTGCAAGCGCTCGCTCGAGGGTCTCGGCGCAGCGGGCGTGATCGCCGCTCCCTTCGTAGATGCGCGCGAGGCGGCCGAGTGCGGGCACGCAGCGCGGGTCGCGCGCGAGCGCCTTCTCGCAAAGCTCCGCGGCCGCGTCGCCCGAATTCAGCTTCTCCTCCCACACGCCAGCGGCGCGCACGAGCAACTCCACTTCGCCTGCCGCGTCGCCGCGCTGTGCGCAGCGCTCGATGCGCTTGTCGAGCATGTCGATGAGCTCGTACCAACGCTCTGCGGCGGTGTGCAGCCGCTCGAGCGTGGCGCAGAGGTCGGCGTTCTCCGGCTCCTCTTCGAGCGCCTGCGCGAGATAGGACGCAGCGTCGGACGAAGCCCCACGCTCGACCTCGGCCACGCGTGCGAGCTCGACGAGGATGACGACCTTTTCAGACGCGCCGGTCGTGAGCGTGAGGCGGCGCGACAGCACCTCCTCGACGGCAGCCCACTCGCCACGGGCCCGCTCGACGTCCTCGAGCGCCACGAGAGCACTCACGTCGTCGGGCGCAAGGTCGACGACCGAACGCCACGCGGCAGCCGCGCGCCCCGCATCGCCCACACGATCGAGCAACGTCTCAGCGTGCCGCCTGCGCAACGCGCACTCGCTGTCGGTGTTCGGTGCCACTCGTGCCGCACCCTCGAGCGCGGTCGCCAGCTCCTCCCAACGCCCGAGCCGCTCGAGCAGCGCAATGAGTCGCTCGTGCGCGGTCTGGTCGGTCTCGTCGGTGTCGAGCACGCGACGCCACGCGGCGACTGCCGCCTCGTCATCGCCAGGTCCCGCGGTCTCCTCGCGCAACCGCGCCAACTCGGAGAGCAGCTCCCTGCGCACGCCGGGATCGAGCTCGGCCTCGACGCGCGCGGCCAGCACACTCGAGAGCCGCGCCGGATCGCCGAGCATGCGACAGACGCGCTCGAGCGCCGCGAGCGTGTCGCCATCGCGCGGGTCCGCTTCGAGTGCGCTCCGGTACGCCTCCTCGGCGCGCGCCGGATCGCCCAACTCGTCGAAGAGAATCCGCCCACGCCGTCGCGCCAACGCGCGCCCGGCACTCTCGTTCCCACCAGCCGCGCCTGCCGCATCGAGACACGCCACCGCATCGGCCCATCGGCCAAGCGACCGCGCGAGCCGCTCGAGCAGCTCTGCGGCCTCCTCGGAGGACGCGTCTTCAGCCAGCCAACGCCCGACCGCATCGAACGCACGCGCCTCGTCGCCAAGCTGCCGCTCCGCCAGCTCGGCCACGCGCGCGTGAAGCTGCGCCCGGTCGCCCCGATCGGCGGTCTTGGCTCGCGCCTCGGCGAGGTCGCAGAGCTTCGAGTGATCCGCGTCCGCCTCGTAGAGCGGCTCGAGGATCGCGACGATGCGCGCGTGGTCACCAGCGCGCGCCCCGTCGTCGAGCATCCGCTCGAGCGCGGCACGCGCGGCGAAGTCAGCAGGCGTGCGGTCGAGCGCCTCGGCGTAGGCCGAGAGCGCGCCGGCCACATCGCCCAGCGCGAGTTCACGCAGCTCGGCGAGCCGAACCCAGAGCGCCGCCTGTTCGTCTTCAGTCGCCGCCTCGGCCACCTCACGCACGAGGATCTCGGCGAGCTCGGGGAACCGACCCGCGCCCTCGAGCAGGCGGTCGAGCGCGGCCAGGATCTCGCGATCCCCGTCGCCGCCCACATCGAGCGCGCGGCGGTGGAACGTGATCGCGCGATCCATGTCGGCGAGCGGTCCCTCGCACAGCGCGGCGAGGCGCGACGCGTGGCGCCGCTGTGCCTGCCCGTCGAGCGTGTCGCCCAGCACCTTCTCGAGCAGCGCGGCGAGCTCGACGAACGCACCACGCGCCGCCGCCAACCGCTCCACCTCGGCGAGCGCCCGCTCGTCCTCGGGTGCCTCGGTGAGCCGTTGGCCCCATGCCGCCTGCGCCGCGCCGAGATCGCCGAGCCCCTGCTCCTGCACCTCGGCCAGCTGCGCGTGCAGCTCCGCGCGCCGATCAGGATCGCTGCCCGCGGCGATCAACCGCCTGGCGAGCAGGTCGCCCACCTCGGCGAACCGCCCCTCCGCACGCAGCAACGGCTCGAGCGCATCGGCCGCCGCCTCGGTGCCGCTGTCACCACGCATCAACTCGCCGAGCGCGGTGCGTGTCGCCTCATGCGTCGGCGCGTCGTCGAGCACCTTGCGGTAACGCTCGATCGCCTGCTCGGGCTCGGACAGCTCGACCGCCGTCACGCGCGCGGCACGGTACGCGAGCTCCGCGCGCCGCGCCGGCTCCTCCTCGAGCTCCACGCGCCGATCGAGTACCTCGATCAGCTCGTGCCAGCTCCGCTGCCGCTCATAGAGCGACTCGAGCGACTCGAGCGCGATCGCGTCGCGCGGCTCGTCGTCGAGCACCGCGCGGTACTGCTCGATCGCACCGGGCAGATCGCCAAGGTCGCCCTCGACCACCGCCGCGACCACGTAGCGCAGCATGCGCCGCTCCTCGGGATCGCCCGCCAGCTCGATCCGCCGCGCCAAAATCTCCGCCAGCTCGCGCCACTCGTTCGCCGCCCGGTAAATCCGCTCGAGCGCGTCGAGCGCCGCCGCATCCTGATCGTCGAGCGTGAGCACCTGTCGCCAAGTCGCCACCGCCGCCTCGCGCCGCGCGAGCGCCTGCTCGTGCAGGTCGGCGATGCGGTAGAGCAGCTCCTTCTTCTCCATCGGGTCGTTGACCAACTCGACGCGCCGCTCGAGCACCGCGAGCAGCGCCGCCGCATCACCAGCGCCAGTGAGCAGCCGGTCGAGCTGGGCGAGCGCGTGCGCGTCGTCCTCCTTCACGTCGAGCACGCGCCGGTAGGCGTCCATCGCAGCGTCGGGACGGTGGCGGCGCTCCTCCTCCACCTTCGCGAGCCGCGCGAGCAGCGTGGCCGCGAGGTCGTAGTCGTACATCCCCTCGACGCAAGCGTCGATCGCCTCGGCGAGCCGCTCCCAAGCACCATCGCGTTCGGCCAGCCGCTCGAGCTCGAGGTAGCCATCCTCCGACGAGACATCCTCACGCCAGGCGCGCGCCGTCGCATCGAACGCACGCACGAGATCCCCGCCGCGATCGGCATGGAGCCGCGCGACCTCGCGGAGGAGCTCGGCACGCGCCGTCGCGCCGACGACGAACTCGAGCCGCGCCTCGAGAATCACGACCAACTTCTGCCACTGATCCTGTTCGCGGTAGACCGGCTCGAGCAACGCCGCGATCCGCTCGCGGTGCTCCGGCTGGACCACGAGCCGCTCGAGCGCGATGAACGACGGCGCGAAGCCGGGGTCGATGGCCAGCGCCTGGTCGTGCAGATCGATCGCACCAGCGACCTCGCCCTGCCGGTGCTCGAGGATATCGGCGAGCCGCACCCTGAGCCGGTTCGCCTCGGGCGGATCGACCGCACGCACGAGTGCCGCGCTGAGCAGCTCGGCCAAGTCGGACCACCGCTCGCGCAGCTGGTAGAGCCGGTCGAGCTGCGCGATCGCGGCGTCGTCCTCCTGATCGAGGTCGAGCACCGCGCGCCAGGTCTCGATCGCCCGGTCGGGCGCATCGAGCCGCGTCTCCTGCACCCGCGCCAACTTGCCGTACAGCTCCTTGCGCCGCTCCGGCTCGAGTGCCGACTCGATCGCCAACTCGTACGTCGCGCCGAGCTCCGACCACCGCGCCGCGCGCGTGAGCAGCGCCTCGAGGCTGGAAATCGCCTCCACCTCGGTCGGCGTGATCGCCAGCAGGCCGAGCCACGCATCCCGCGCGCGGTCGACGTCCCCGAGCCGCCGGTCATAGAGGTCGGCCACCGTGCGCCAGGTCTCGACCGCCTCGGTCGACCCGGCGCCATCTCCATCGAGCCAGCCGCGATAGAGCGTCGCGAGGTCTTCCCACTTGCCGAGCACCATCGCCAACCGCGAGAGCTGCTCGCGCGCCTCGATGTCCTCGGGTGCGGCGCGAAACACCTGCCCGTACCAAGAGAACGCGCCCTCGAAATCCTCGAGCTGCTCCTCATAGAGCCGGGCGATGCGCCAGATCAGCGCGAAGCGCGCCGGGCCGTCAGCCTCGGCGTCGACGCGAATCTCGTAGAGCCGCGCCAGCGGACGCCAGTCCTGTCGGCCGACATAAATCGGCTCGAGCGTCTCGGCGGCGACGAGCCGCAGATCGAGATCGTCGAGGAACCGCTCGAGCGCGGTGATCGAGCCGGCGTGCTGCCCGTCGCCCCCGAGCGCGGACTGGAAGCTCTCAATCGCACGTGCCTTGTCCTCGAGTCGGTCGGCGAAGATCTCGCCGACGCGGAAGCGCAGCTCCACCGCCTCGGAGAGGTCCTCTGCGAACCCCGCGCGACGCTCGAGCAGCGCGGCGAGATCCGAGAAGCGCTCGAGTTCGGCATAGAGCCGGTCGAGCGAGAAGTGCGCTGCTGCGTCGGTCGGCTCGAGCTCGAGCACCTTCTCCCACGCCGCGCACGCCTCCTCTTTCTCACCGAGTCGGTCCTCGCAGAGCGCGGCGATCTCGACCAGCGCGGTGCGGCGCACTGCCGGATCCCCTTCGGCGCGATCTGCGCGACGGACGAGGATCTCGCGCAGGCTCGCGAAATTCTCGGTCTCGCGGTAGAGCGACTCGAGCGACGCAAGCGCGCGCTCGTCGTCGGGGCTCGCGTCGAGTGCGCGCTGGTAGTACTCGCGTGCGACCTCGAGATCACCGCCGGCGCGGGCGAGATCTGCCGTGTCGAGCTGCACGCGCTGCTGCAGCTCGCCATCGGCGATGTCGGCCACGATCTCGCGGTAGAGCGCGAGGAGTTCGGCCTCCTTCCCGTTCGCGCGACCGACGCGCGCGAGCTCGGCGAGCATCGCCACGAGGTCGGGATCGGCCACGCCCGCGCGACAAGCGTTGCCCCACGCCACGAACGCGCCGCCCGGATCCGCGAGACGGAACTCACGCAGCACCGCGACCGAGCGCCACCGCGACACCAACTCGCGGGCATCCCCCTCGTGCTGCGCGAGCAGCTCGGAGAGCGCACAGAGCTTCTCGGCATCGCCAGACGCGTCGTAGATCGGCTCGAGCACCGCCGCCGCCCGAACGCGCAGATCGTCGTGCGCAAGCCAAGTCTCCATCGCCGCGAGGGCGACTGCGTGCGTCGGGTCACCGGTGAGCGCCTCGCCGAAACGCTCGAGCGCCTCTTCGGGCCGCTCGAGCCGGTCACGCAGCAGCTGACCGAGCCCCGCCGCGAGCGCGACGCGCACCATCGGGTCCTTGGCGGCAGCAAGTCGCCGCTCGTCGATATCGAGCAGATCCGACCAGCGCTCCGCCGCCGCGTAGAGCCGTGCGAGTGCGCCGAGCGCCTCGCCGTCTTCCGCCACGGCATCGAGCGCACCGAGCCACGCCGCGATCGCGTCGCCCGGCTCACCGAGCTCCTGCTCGTAGAGCCTCGCGATCCGCGCCGAGAGATCGCGCTGCGCCGCCGGCACCGTGGCGACCGCGACCTGCCGCGCGAGGATCTCGACCAGGTCGCGCCACTCCCCGCGCGACAGGTGCAGCCGCTCGAGCGCGCCCAGCGCCCCCGCGTGCTCACCGTCGCCCGCGAGCAGCTCGCGCCACGTCGCGAGCGCGCCGTCGACATCGCCGAGTCGCTCCTCGAGCAGCCGCGCCACCCGCTCGAGCCCCGCGTGGCGCTCGTCGCCGCCACTCGCGTCGGCCCGCGTCCGCAGCAGCTCGATGAGCTTGGCCCACGCGCCCTGCAGCTCGTAGAGGCGCTCGAGCGCCGCGCCCGCAGCGGCGGCGACCTCAAGATCATCAGGCGCCGCGAGCAGCAGCCGCTCGTGCGCGCCGATCGCGCGCTCGTCGTCGCCGAACTCGAGCTCGTAGATCCGCGTGAGCTCGCCGAGCACCGCCGTCACGACGGCCGTGTCCCCAGCGGCGCGCTCGAGCGTCCCCTCGAGCGCCGTCGCCGCCTCGTCCCATCGGCCGAGCAGCCGCGCGAGCCGCAGCAGCTGCTCACGGGCCGTCGGGTCGACCGGCTCGACCGCGAGCGCCTCGCGCCACGTGCCGAACGCCGCGCCCTCGTCGCCGAGTCGCTCCTCTTCCACGCTCGCCATGCGCGCGAGCACCGCCAGCGCCTCGGCGCCACCACCCGCGAGCTCACGCTCGGCGCGCAGCATGCGGAGTAGATCGACCCACGCACCATCGGCCTCATAGAGCGGCGCGAGCAGCAGCACGACACGCGCGCGGTGCTCGGGACGCTCGAACAGCGACTCGGCCAGCGCGCGTGCGCGCCCACGATCGGCCTCGCGCGCCAGCACCTCTTCGACGAGATCGAGCGCGCCTGACTCGTCGCCAAGCAGCGTCGCGCGCAGCTCGGCACGCCGACAGCGGAGCTCCTGGGCCTCCGACTCGCCGACCCACGCCTGCTCGCGCGTGAGCAGCTCTTCGAGCGCCGCATGATCGCCCGCCGCCTCGGTGAGCCGCTCGAGCGCCTTGTACGCGCGCATCGCGCCCGGATCGAGATCGAGCACGCGCAGGTAGGTCGCACGCGCCGCAGCGCCGTCCTCGAGCACGCCCTCGTGCAGATCGCAGAGCTGGAACAGGATCTCGCGCCGCTTGTCGGCGTCGACCACCTCGAGTGCGCGCTCCTCGAGCGTTGCGCACAGATCCTGCCAACGCCCGGCGGCGCCGAGCAGCCGCTCGAGCCCCGCCCACGCGCGCACATCGGCAGCGTCGAGTTCGATCACACGCCGCCACTCACGCTCGGCGTCCTCGGGACGCGCCAGCCGCTCCTCGAACAGCTCGGCGAGCTCGGTACGGAGCACGCGCTCGACGGCATCAGCCCGGTCGGCAGCGGCGGTCGCGCAGAGCCCCAGTTCGCGCGCCAGCTCGTCGTGCGCCTCGAGCTCACCCGCCAACGCGGCGATCGCGCGGCGGTTCTCTTCGTCCTCGGGCGCGGCGTGGAGCACGCGCGTGGCCGCGGTGTAGGCGGCGAACGGATCCCCGAGTCGACGCGAATAGAGCGCGACGAGCCGACGGTCGAGCGCGGCGCGCGTCTCGGGATCCTCATCCCCGTCACGCAGGATCTCGAGTCCCGCTGCCAGCCGATCGGCCTGATCGGCACGCTCGTAGATCGGACAGAGCAGCCGCGCCGCATCGATCCGCTCCGGCCCCGGTGCACCGAGCAGCCGCTCGAGCGCGGCGTGAACCTTGGCGCTCTGCGGCGCGGCCTCGAACGCGCCATTTATCAGCTCGAACGCTCGCGCCGTGTCGTCGAGCCGGTCGGCGCAGACCGCCGCCGCGCGCAGCCGCAGCTCCACTCGCTCGTCGACGGTGCCGACGAGCTCGAGCTCACGCCCCAGCGCATCGACCTGACCCGAAAAATCTCCCGCCGCCGCCTGCGCACGCGCGAGCGCACGCACCGCGCGCAGCGACTGTGGGTCGCGAGCGAGCAGCTCGCCGTAGGTGAGCGCGGCCGCCGCGCCGTCCTCGAGCCGCTGCTCCTGCAGCTGCGCCACACGGAACAACAACTCGGTGGCGCGCTTCGGATCGCCCTCCAGTTCGGAGCGGCGCCGCACCATGTCGACCACCTGGCCCCACTCGCCCGCCTGTCCGGCCAGCTCCTCGATCGCCGACATCGCGCTTTCGTCATCGGGCGCGAGGTCGAGCACGCGGCGCCACGCGGCGAGCGCGAGGTCGGCCTGGCCGAGCTTGACTGCGCGCACGCGGGCGAGCTCGCGTGTGAGCGTGAGCTGCGTTGCGCCCGACGCCCGTGCAGCTCGCGCCTCGACGAGGTCCGCGACCCGCGCCCAGCCGTCCGCTTCCTGCGCCAGCCGCAACAACTCTGCGAGACCCACATCAGCCTCGGCCCCGTCGGGCAGCGGCAGCGCCCAGCCCTGCGCGCAGAAGTCGAACGCCATCGCCTTGGAGCCGAGCCGCTCTTCCGCGAGCCGCTGCATCTGCGCGAGCAGCTCGCGCTTCTCGTCGACGCCGCTCGCCCCCTCGGCGTGACCGACCAGCACCTCGCAGGTCGAGAGCAGCTTGTGCCACTTCTCCGCCTTGCGGTAGAGCGGCACGAGCGCGCGCGCCGCGTCGACGTTCGCCGCGTCGACCTGAAGCAAGCGCTCGTAGGCCCGCGTCGCGCGATCGGCGCCGACCGGGTGATCGGCGATGATGTCGACCGCGCGGTCGAGCGCGGCCCGCTTCGCGTCGGGATCGCCCGCCTTGTCGGCGACGGCGTGCAGCACGTCGATCAGCTCGTCCCAGCCACCGCGTGCGCCGAAAAGCTCGACCAGCGCGTCGAGGTCGCCAGCCTGCGCGTGCAGATCGCGCAGCGTCCGCATCGCCTTGGTGTGCTGCGGCTGCAGCTCGACCAGCTCGCGATAGACCACCGCCGCGTCGGCGGGCGTGTTCATTTTCTCGAGATAGATCGACCCGAGCCGCTCGAGCAGCCCGGCCGCCGCGCGCGGGTCGGCCGCGCCGATCGCCGCGCGCTGCCGCAGCAGCACCTCGGCGAGCGCCGGCCACTTCTTGTCCTTCTCGTAGACCGTCGCGAGGCTTGAGAGCGCCTGCGTGTCGCCCGGACTCACGTCGAGCACACGCGTCCAGAGGTCGGTCGCCGCCGCGAGGTCGGCCAGCTTTTCGGTCGCGAGCTGCGCCATCTCGCAGAGCAGCGCTCGTCGAGCGTCGGGCTCGGCAACCTCCACCTCCTGCCCGAGCAGCTCGAGCAGCGCGCGCCACTGCCGGCGCTTGACGTGGATCTCCTTGAGCCGACCGCGCGCCTCGGTGTCGCGCGGATCGAGCAGCAGCAGGTCCTCGAGCGGCTTCACCGCGTGCTGCGCGCTCGCCAGCCGATCGAGGTAGACCGCCGCGACGCGACGCAGCAGGGCGGCGCGCTCCGAGATCAACAGGTCAGGTGCGTCCGCCTTGCGTCGCAGCGCCTGCGCGTGATCGTTCCACCGCCCAAGCGTCTCGTACTTGGCCGCGATCGCGTCGAGCGCCTCGACGTGCCCCGGCGCGAGCTCGAGGATCTTGTTCCAGGTGTTGATCTCCATGACGTCGAGCCGCAGCCGGTCGCGATAGACCGCGCACACGTCGCGCAGCCGCTCGACACGCCGCTCGCGGCCGTCGGGCGCATCGAGCGAGATGGTCTCGATCTCCTCCTTGAGCAGGTCGACCAGCGCGTTCCACTTTTCAGTCCGCTCGTAGAGCCGGTGCAGCGCCGCGCGCGCATCGGCGTTGTCCGGCTCCTGCCGCACGATCCCCTTCCACGCCTCGATCGCCTTCTCCGCGTTGCCGAGATCGTTCTCGGCCACATTCGCCAACTCGACCGCAAGCGCCGCCCGCTCGCCCGCGTCGGTGGCAGCGCGCTGTGCGGCCTGCAGCACCGCGAGCAACTTGACCCCCTCACCCCGACCGCGCAGCCAGCCGCGATAGAAGTCGAGCATCGCCGGGTGCGCCGGATCCGCCGTGCGGACCCGCCTGAAATAGACCTCGGCAGCGTCGGGTTGGCCGAGTCGCGTGTGGAAGATCATCGCGATCTGCAGCGCGGTCGCCATTTCCTCGCGGGGATCGCCGGCGCGCACCCGCGACTTGAGCGCCGCCTCGTAGAGCTTCACCAGCGCGAGCCAGTTGTCCTCGGCCGAAAAGGCGGCGACGAGGTACTCGAAGGCGCGCGTGTGCGCCGGATCGAGCACAAGCACCTTCTGCATGCAGGCGATGGCCTGCTTGGAGTCATCGAGCCGGTTCACCGCCAGGTCGGCGAGCGCCAACAGCGCGGCCACCCGCTCGTCGCGCGTGCCGACAGCGTCGATGCGCTGCTCGAGCAGACGCCCGAGGTCCGCCCAGCGTGCCTGCTGCCTGAGCAACCGCTCGAGGTGGCTCGCGGCCCGCCGGTTCTTCGGCTCGACCTCGAGTGCGCGACGCAGGTACTGCTCCACCTCGGCAGGCTCGCTGCGCTGCCGGGCATGAATCTCCGCCACCGACACATAGAGCGACGTGGCGAGCTGGCGGTCGGTCGCGGCCTTCGCCTCGGCGAGATACTTCGCGACGATCTTCTCCCAGTTCGCGCTCACCAACTCGAGCTGCTCGAGCGTCTCCTTCGCCACCGCGTCGGCGGGGCGGAGCCTCAGCACCTCGCGAAAGCACGCGAGCGCTGCCGCCTCGTCGAGCCGCTCGTCGGCCTCGAGCTTCCCCTTCTCGAGCAGCAGGTCGGCGCGTCGCGACGGATCCTTTGCCAGCGCGAGGTCGACATCGTAGAGCCGCGCCGCGAGGTCGAGATCGCCGCGCTCCCGGTGCGCCTTGCGCGCTGCGGCGAGCGCCGTGAGGTCGTCGTCCGACAGCGTGGCAGGCGCGCTCTTCTTCGCGGGCTTCATGAGCTGTCCAAGCGCGGCGAGTGCTTCGGCGTGCTCGGGATCGGTGGCGAGCGCAGCGAGGTGCTGTCGGAATTGGGTCATGGGTTCTCGGGGGAGATCGAGGGACGAGCCGGCGGATGGTAGCTCGCACGCCCGGCCCACAACAAGGTCGGAGGATGACGCAACACTCGAGCAAACCGAGGCACGCGAGCCGGGCGGTTCGCGTGGTATGCGTGGAGTCTCCGATGACCTCGACGCGTGCTTTTGTGACCCGCGCCCGACCTTTGCCGCATGGGCTCACGAGGGCGCTCGCAACCGCGGCGCTCGTGCTGACGGCAAGCGCGTGTCGCGAGCCGGGCGCAACCGCCACGCGCCCCGCACCGCCGACCATCGCGACTGACGGGCCCGCTGCGACGCCGCCTGCGACGCCGCCTGCGACGCCGCCTGCGACGCCGCCTGCGACGCCGCCTGCCCCCGCCCCTGCCCTGCCGGCGCCGCGCGTCGACGGTCCTTCGGCCGCCCTCTGCGCCACGGTGGCCGACCGCCTCGGCCAGCTGGTCGGCGCGTCGCTCGCCGCACGCGCCCCCGACGAGGCCGGCCGTGCCGCCATCGCCGCCCGAGTCGCCGCCGAGCGCGACACCCGGCTCGGTTTCTGCCTCGCCAGCGCGACCCTCGAGGAGGCCGAGTGCGTCGCCAAGGCGCCCAATCTACCGACGCTGGCGGCCTGTGAACGCTTCCGCCGACAGGTGCCCGCCACGCTCGCCACGCAGGACGAGGTCACGCTCGCCGACTGCGAACTCTTCTACATGCGGCTGCGCCAGTTCAAGATCGACGAGGGGCAGGACCCGGCCGCGCTCGACGCGACCCGCGACCAAGTCGTCCGCTCGTGTCAGGAGAAGGCGAGCCCGGGCACGGTCGCCTGCTTCATTGCATCCCGGACTTACGCCCAAGCCCGCCGATGCCCCTAGCCTTGCGGGGCCGAGTGACCGAAAAAAGCGCACATCGCCCTAAAGTGCGCACCACGGGTTCCTATTGCTTCAGTTGTCCCGGGCAATAGGGACAGGTTCTAAACCAGGTGGCGGCGCGATGAGCGGGAGGACGTGATGAACCACTACAACGACGGCGGCGCCACCGACGGCTTCACCGGCAGCAAACAGATGAGCGTCAAGGCGCTCGGGCCGACCGAGGAGGAGCTGGCCGCCGTGAACGTGTTCATGGTCGAGGCGCTCTCCGGCGAGGCGCGCACCGCCGCGCTCACCACCGCGCCGCAGTCATTTTCGGGACGCGCTCGACGCGGTGTCAGGTGAGGTTCAGGACCGAGCGGCGCGGCGCGTAGAGGTTGGTGTCGTAGTAGCGCGGCACGTCGAGCAGGTTGAGCTTGCCGACCGCGTCGGCGAGCGGCACGAGGCTCAGGTCGCACGCCGGGGCGACGCCGCGCGCCGAGACCATCTTCCCGAAGCGGCGCGCGAGCACCGCCTCGACGGCAGCGATGCCGTAGAGCCAGCCCATGTGACGATCGGTCGGCGACGGCGGCCCGCCACGCTGCGGGTGCCCGAGTGCGACTGAGCGCGCGTCGTGCCTGGTGTCGCGACGGATCCGCTCGGCCAGCCAGCCGCCGATCCCGCCGAGGCGCGTGTGGCCAAAGTCGTCCTTCTGGCTGTCGATCGTGATCTCGCCGCCGCCTGCCGGCACGGTGCCCTCGGCGATCACGATCACCGCGTAGCGCGGATGGCGCCGGTCGAGCCCGGGCACGGAGAGCCGCTCGTCGAGCAGCTTGAAGAGACGCGCGGGCTCAAAGGCGTGCTCGGGAATGAGGATGTGGTTCGCGCCGCCGGCGAGCCCGGCCCAATACGCGAGGTGACCGGCGTGGCGGCCCATCACCTCGACCACCTGCACCCAGTGGTGCGAGCCGGCGGGGGTGCGCGAGCGCTCGATGATGTCGGCCACGGTGCGCACCGAGGTGTCAAAGCCGAGCGTGTAGTCGGTCGCCGAGAGATCCTTGTCGATGGTCTTTGGGATGCCGACGACCGGAGCGCCGAGATCGGCGAGCCGGCGCGCGACGCCGAGCGTGTCCTCACCGCCGATCGCGATCAGTGCGTCGAGCTTGAGCTTCTCGAGGTTGCGGATGACCTCGCCGGAGCGATCGAGGCGATCGTCGCCGATGCGGTGGCGAAATGGGTTGGTGCGCGACGAGCCGAGCATCGTGCCGCCCTCGCGGTCCCAGCCGCGCACGGTGTGGATGTCTAGCGGCCAGGTCTGGTCGCAGAAGCCGTCGAGCATTCCCTCCCAGCCGTCGTAGATCCCGACCACCTCGATGCCGTCGTCGGCGGCACGGTGGACGACGGAGCGGATCGCCGGGTTGAGGCCGGGCGCGTCGCCGCCGCCGGTGAGAATGCCGATGCGGGAAATGCGGGTCGTCATGCGGGAGGTCCTGTCTCGGGGGAGTGGGAAGAGTGGGGCCGTGCGGTGCGGGTGCGTACGCGGCTAGGCGCCAGCGGGTGCGCCGAGCTCCACGCCGGTCGCGCGCGCGGTGGCGCAGAGTTCGCCTGCGGGATCGACGAGCTTGAGCTGGCCGGTCGCCTCGGAGAGCGGCACGGCCTCGAGCCGATTGCCGCGCAGCGCGACCATGTGACCAAAGCGGCCCGCGGCGACGAGGTCGACGGCAGCGACGCCATAGCGCGTGCCGAGCAGACGATCGAACGCGGTCGGTGTCCCACCGCGTTGGACGTGGCCGAGCACGGTCACGCGCACCTCGTGCTCGATCCGGTGCTCGAGTGCGGCGGCGAGCCGCTGCGCCGCGCCGCCGAGTCGCGCCTGCCGCGTGGCGTCGCCGGCGTGCTCGACCGCCAGCTCGCCGCCCACGGGGCGTGCCCCCTCGGCGACGCAGATGATCGAGAAGCTGATGCCGCGCCGGCTGCGGGTCGCGACCGCCTCGATCACGCGCTCGAGCTGGTAGGGGATCTCGGGCACCAGGATCACGTCGGCGCCGCCGGCGAGCCCCGCGGCCATCGCGATCCAGCCGGCGGTGCGGCCCATCACCTCGCAGATCATCACCCGGTCGTGGCTCTCGGCGGTGGTGTGCAGCCGGTCGATCGCCTCGGTCGCGATCTCGACCGCGGTCTGAAAGCCGAACGTGTAGTCGGTGGCCGACAGATCGTTGTCGATGGTCTTCGGCACGCCGACGATGCGTGCGCCCCGCTGGCCGAGCTTTTCGGCCATCTGCAGCGTGCCGTCACCGCCGACCGCAACGAGCGCTTCGAGCTCGAGCTCGTCGAGGTGTCGCAAGCAGACGTCCGACACGTCGCGCACCACTTCACGTCCGTCGGGCAGCTTGACCGGGTAGTGGAACGGGTTGGCGCGGTTGGTCGAGCCGAGGATCGTGCCGCCGCGCACGAGCAGCCCGCGCACCTCGTCCTGCGCGAGCTCACGCCAGCGTCGCAGGTAGAGGCCCTGGAAGCCGTCCTCGATCCCGACCACGGTCCAGCCGTAGCTACCGCCGGCGTGCTTGGTGACCGCGCGGATCACCGCGTTGAGACCCGGACAGTCGCCACCGCCGGTGAGGATGCCGATGCGGCGCGTCGCCATGAGCAAGGGGAGTATCGGGGGCAGCGACGAGGGAGGCAAGCGGAGCGCACCGCTTGTGTCGTAGCTCAGTGAATCTGTCACCCCTCCTGCGCGGCCGTGCTCCTGGCAGTGCAGACTCGAAGTGTGTCACCGCGTGGCGGAACTCCCGCGATGCTGCGGAGCGCTTCCGCTGCTTCTTCGCCCTTAGCTCGCCGCCCGCACCGCCGCTCCGACCCTACGGATTCGCACCCCGTAGTGAGGCTCCCCGCTGGCAGCGCGGTCGGGCATACTCGCGCGCCATGCCGCTCCTTTCAGGTCTCCGCGTGATCCGCTCCAGCATCGATGGCTATGGCGTCGTCGCGACGCGCGACTTTGCCGCCGGTGAGCTGCTCGCCGAGGTAGACGGCATCGCGCGGGCCGCGGATGATCTGGAAGACGATACGTACGCGCTGCTGGTCGACGACGGGC
>SHYZ01000084.1 GCA_009692535.1 Myxococcales bacterium | reverse complement strand
GCGCCGCGGCCAACCGACGCAGCGCCCGCCACGACTGCCCTTGTGGCCGCGGGGCCCGAGTCCAGGTCGAGCAACGCAAGCGCGACCGAGCCGACCTCCGACACCCCGCGCCGCAGCCGGTCCCGGCGTGGCGCACGCACGCAGGAGGCCGAGGTCGCGGCAGGGCATGCGCGCCTCTACGTCAGCGTCGGGAAGCGCGAAGGGCTCGTCGAGGAGGATGTGACCAAGTTGCTCGCGGAGCTGACGGCGTCCGGCACGACCGGGACGATCGACACGACCGCGGGCGAAGCGGGCGCACTGCCCGAGATCTCGCTGCGCGACACGCACTGCTACGTCGTCGTCACCGACGCCGTAGCCGACGCGCTGATCGCCGCCTCCGAGGGCAAAAAGGTCGGTGAGCGCGAGCTCAAGATCGAGCGCGCGCGCCGCTAGCGGTCACGCAACGATCGGGAGCGAGGTGCCGGCGAGCATGCCGCAAGCGCCGTGTACCTCGCGACCTCCCGAGTAGCGCCGCACGATCGGCTGACCGAGCGGCGCGAGCAGATCCCGGAAGTGGGCCAGCTCGGCCTCGGTCGGCGGTGCGAAGCGCCCTGTGGCGTCGTTGACGTCGATGAGGTTCAGCCGCACCCGCATGCCGGCGAGTCGCTCGATGAGCGCGGCCGCGTCCTTGGCGCCTACGTTCTCGCCCGAGATTGCGACGTACTCGAGCATGATCCGATCGCGCGTGGCCAGTGAGTGCGCGCGGGCGGCGTCGAGCAGTTCGTCGAGCGGATACTTTCGCTCGATCGGCATCAGCCGGCGCCGCTTCTCCTCGATCGCCGAGGTGAGCGAGATCGCGAGTCGGAACTTGTGCCCCTCGCTGGTGTAGCGACGGATCGCCGGGACGATGCCCGCCGTCGAGATCGTGATCGCCTTGGCGCCGATCGCGAAGCCGGCAGGGTCGCAGAAAATCCGCGCGGCGCGGAGCACAGCGTCGTAGTTCAGGAACGGCTCGCCCATCCCCATGAACACCAGGCCGCGCACCGGCACATCGAGCTCATCGCGGATCCGGGCCACCTGGTCGACGATCTCCCACGTCTCGAGGTGACGCGAGAACCCGAGCCGACCGGTGGCGCAGAAAGCGCACGCCAGCGCGCAGCCGACCTGGGAGCTAATGCAGAGCGTGTACTTCTCTGGCACCGAGTCGGGACCGGCGGGGAGCGGGATCGCAACCGCCTCCACCACCTGTCCGTCGGAGAGCCGGAAGAGGTACTTCACGAAGCCATCCACCTTCGAGCGATGGCGTGCGATCACCTCGAGCCGCCCTGCGCGTGCGCCCAGCTTGCGCAGCGCCGCCGTCGCAACCTTCGACAGCCCACGCACGGCAGCAAGGTCGACCTCGGGTGGCGCGCCTCGGTCGTGTACGCGCGCGAACAGCCGACGCGTGACCTCCTCCGGCACCACGCCGGTGAGCGCGACCGCGAGCTCGCGCGCGGGAAGGTCGTTGAGCAGCACGGCGCGCAGCCTACACCAGTGCCGGAGGGAGGCCGCCGGCGGGCTGAGTGTTAGAGGTGCTTGGCCGCGCGCAGCATCGCGGAGCCGGCGTGCTGCACGAAGTCGATCCGCACGCTGCGCCGGATCGAACTCTCGGGCATCGCGCCGTGCGCATCGGGGGCGCCGACGAAGAAGTCATTCTCCGAGGTGATCCGCTGGCCCAGCAGATAGCCGACGGCGGCGCGGATCTGCCCGAGGATCTTGGCGTCGGGCTTGCCGTGGTGGCGGCCGAGCTCCCACGCCGAGAGCATCGCCTCGGTGCGGCTCCCCGCCGGCGTGTTGTGCGGCACGAGGAACGGCGTGACGCCGTAGGAGCCGGCGAGCCCCTCCTGCCCGGCCGCCTCCTCCGCGCCGAATTGCTGGTCGCGAAGAAACGCCGCGTAGTCGGTGCAGAACTCACGGTAGCGATCGTGCCGAAGCCCCGGCCACGCAGCCTCAGCGGCGATGCAGGTCCAGTGCTCCTCGCCGAAGAAGAAGCGACCGGCGAAGAAGCTGCTGTACCAGGCCACCAACGCGTCGAGCGCGCGCTCGGCACCGACCAGCATGCGCGGCTCGTCGAAGAGCGGATGGCTGCGTGCGAGCGCGAGCGCGGCCTCACCGTCGAAGTAGAGCAGCTCGGTCTTGAGATCCATCGCGCGCTTGGCGACATCGTAGAGGTGGGCGAAGCGACCGTTCGGTTTCTGCAGCGCGAGGATCCACTCGACGAGCGCGCGGTGGACCGGGTCGTAGCGGCGGTCGCCGGTGGCGCGCCGATACTCGGCAAACGCGATCACGGCGAGCGCGGTCGAGCCGAGGTTCGCCCGACGCTGGCCCTGCTCGACGAGACACGCGAAGGGGCGGCCGTCGCGGGTCTTGCCGTGGCATCCGCCCCGCTCGACCAGCTCCACTAGGTGGTCGAGCGCGCGCTCGATCGGTTCACGCAGCTTCGGATCGCGCGTGACACCGAAGAGCTCGGCGAGGAAATAGGTCGTGCCGGCATGGCGCGGCAGGCTGTAGGGTCCGGTCGGATCGTAGGGGTCGCTGCTCCGGCCGGTCGCGAGGTCGACCTCGTAGGCGTAGCGCCCGTTCGCACCGAGGCGCGAGACGAGGTAGCGGCCGCCAGCGTGTGCGGCCTCGAGCAGCGCGCCCGGCGTGACCGGTGGGCCGGGGGGCAGGCCGCGGATCAACGGCAGCGGCGCAGCGCGTTCGCCGCGCGCGGCTGCGGGCGCCTCGACGAAGCTGTCGGCACGAAACCGGAAGTAGCGCCGTTGCGCGCGGCCGTAGCCGCCCGGCGGGAGCCCCGCGCGGCCCGCGAGGCTGGCGTCGGCGCGCTCAAAGTCGAGGCCGACCTGAAGCTCGGCGATCATCGAGATCGGCGCGCGCGCGGAGAGCATCTGCTCTTGGACCAACTCGTCGGCGCCCAGGAGTGCTTCGCGCCCGTCCGCGACCACGCCGAAGCCGTCGACGCCGGGGACCAACCCGAACAGGCGCGTGAGCAGCAGTCGCTCCAGGAAGGGAGCGCGAGCGGTGACGAGGTCGACCTGGAGGCGGGCGCGCGCGCGATCACTCTCGCCGAGCACAGCGGCGAGCGATGCCAGCTTGCGTGCTGCGTCGAGCACAGCATCGGCCACGACCGGTCCGCGCCCCTCGACGCGAAGCGCGCGTCGGCCGTCGAGCCAGACGGTGACCACGACCGGGCCGCCGGCAGCAAGGGGCTGACTCGCCGACGCTGGTGCAGCGGGGATGCTCGCCGGATCCCGCAGCACCGCACGCAGCTGCTCGAGCACGGCGGCGCGGGTCTCGGCCGGAACGCGCGGTGGGGGCGTGAGCGACAGGTGGCTGCTCACGCCGAAGAAGAGCGCGGCGAGCAGCGCGGTCGGCAACAACACCGCCGCGACCGGAAGCACGGCTCGCGGCATGCGGCTCACGACTCGCGCGCGGCGCGGTGCGCACGCAGGAGGTGCACCAGCTGAAATAGCGGGAGCAGGACGTAGAGCTCGAGCGCGAGCGCCGCCATCACCAGCGCGACCAGCGACGCGCCCTGCCCGAGCGGACCAAACACGCCGCGGAGAAACGCTGCCGACGAGACCAGGAGCGCGAACAGGCCGAACGCGAAGAGCAGCACGGTGCCGCACGCGACCGCTGCGAGCAGCCGGCCCCAGCGTCGCTTCGAAAACGTACCGACAGCTGCGAGCAGCATCGCGCCCGCGACCACGAACGACGCCAGCTCGAACGAGCCGTCCGCCGTGCGGGCCAGCCGGCCGATCACCAAATAGAGCGCGGCGAACAGCAGGTCGAGCGCGATGAAGCTCCAGCGGGTCACGGCGCCGGTCATGGTGGCTAGTTGCACCCCGGGCGCGCGACGTCAGGCAGCGGTTGGTCGGAAGGCAGCAGGTCGTGCAGGTAGACCATCTCCTCGTCGCAGAAGCGCGCGGGGCCTTCGCCGAGCAGCTCGGCGCGCTCGAGGAAGGAGCGAGCGCTGCCGGTGTCCATCAGCCGAGCGGGTTGGTCGCCGGGGTTGTGGAAGGCGTCCTCCTGTTCGGGGTTCGCGAGCCCGAGCGAGTGCCCTACCTCGTGCGTCATGATCGTCCCGATCATGCTGCCGAGCACCCAGATCGCACAGGCGATTCGCTCCCCGCGCTCACTCACGGCGTCGCAGCCCGCTCCCGACGATCGACGCGCGAGCGCGCCCGCCTCATCGCCACGCACGGCGCGGCCGTCACGATCGGTGCGGAACGGATCGAACACTCGGTCGAACAGCGGGTGCGCGCCATCGATCCGCGTCGCGAAGCTGCCGGGGTGCTCGGAGAACGCGAAGAGTGATTCGACGAAGACGCCGCCGTAGCCGGGGAAGCCATCCTCCTGCGTGGTCGCGTTCACGCCGCCGATGCGGTCGTAGAGGCGCTCGTTGCCGCGGTCCTTGCCGTGCGAGTTGTCGTAGCCGAGCAGCCCGAGGCCGTTCGGATCCTGCCCGCCGAGATCGACCCGCGCATAGAGCGCGAAGTCGGTCGGCTCGTCGAGCCGGAAGTCGACGTTGACGCCGGCGTAGTCGCGTCGCGCGACCTCGAGCACGCGCTCGCGGATCAGCCGGTCGACCGCGCGCAGCCCAAAGTGCCGCAGGCTGTCGACGTACGACGGCAGGAAGGAGAGCCAGACGACCTGCCGTAGCCGCGCGAGCTCGAGCCGCACCGGTGACGCCGTGCCGGTCACGGTGTCGGTGCCGTGCTGCACGATCGGGCGGATGTCACCGTCGAAGCGGCCCGCGATGCGGCGCAGATCGACGAGCTGGCCGAGCTCATCCTCCTCGCTCAACACATAGCGAACCAGCGGCCCTGCGACAAACTCGGGCACGAGCGTAAGCCGGACGCGTGCAGGGGAGCCAGCACCGAACGGGGTGAACTCGCCGTCGAACTCGAGCAGCGTCAGCGCGGCGGGGTCCTCGGCAGTCGGCCCGATGAAGCCGCCGCCGATGAAGTCCACGTACTGGCCGAGGCTCGCCGCTTCAGGCGTGATGTCGGTGATCGTCGGGAGCAGGAGCTCGATCGCCGAGCCGAGTGACGCGCTCTCGAGCACGTCGCTGCTGCCGTGCCGGTTCAGCAGCGACACCACGCCGTCGAAGCGCCCCGGGTGGATCCCCGCGAGCGCTGGGCCGAATGGGAAGGTCCCGTGGGCGCGATCAAAGCGCGTCTCCGGTGTAACCGGCAGCTCGACCGGGCCGACCGGAGTGCAGTCGCCGCTCCCGTTGGGCATGAAGCAGCCTGCCACCACCGCGACGGTAAAACCCTCGGCGCCGCCGAGCAGGAGGCCTGCGCCCTCGATGGCGATCGGATCATTTACGAACGCGAGGCCGGACTGGACGAACTCGAAGCGCGGCGCGAGCGCCGGTCGCAGCTCGAGCGCGACCAAGAGCGCTCGCGACTGCGCCCTGCCGCCGGGCGTGACGACCTCGACCCACGCCTCGCCAACCAGCTCGCCATCGTCGGCCGGCAACCCCATCGCGAAGCCGCCGAGCCAGTCGACGCGCAGCTCGTGCTCGGCGACGAAACGCGCCGGCAGCACGAGGTCGACCTCATGGCCGGCCATCATGCCGATGAAGCGCAGGCGGCTCTCGGCGGTGCGCGCCTCGACGAAGCCGGCGCCGGCGAGCACCAACTCGGAACCGGGCAGCACGGTGCCGGGGTCGAGCCTGGCGAGTGCGAGATCTTCAAAGCCGGCGAGCTCGTCGGGCGGCGCGGCGTCACACGCAAGGGCGCAGAGCGCGAGCGCAACGCCGAAGGTGCGTGGCAGCATGAGCACGCGCCTCACGGCAGCCGAGGGCAATCCGCTGCCGTGAGCCCGATGCAGAGATCGTAAAAGTTCTCGCCGCCGTTCCAGCCGCGCACGACGACGTAGTAGGTGCCGGTCGCGCTGACGGTGTAGGTCATGTTCTCGTTGGAGTTTGAGCCCTGCCCGTTCAACGTGTCGCACTCCGCGACCTCGCCTGGGCTGCACGGGGTGAGGTCGGTGCTGCCTGAGTAGAAGTGCAGGTCGAGATCCTCGCTCGCCGAGGTCTGGAGGAACTCGAGCGACACCTGCACGCGCTCGCCGCTGTAGAGCAGCACCCCGAACCAGTCGTCGTCGTCGGCGCAGATGGCGTTGCTGTACGTGTGGTACGGCGAGCCGAAGTCGAGCTCGACGGCGCGCGCAGTCGAGGCACCGTCGTCGGGCTCGCGCGTGTCCTCTTCGCAGCTGCCACACGAGCTGGTGGCGGTGCGGGTCCACTCGAGGAGGTAGGCGTTCTCGCCGCTTCCTGCCGCGCGGATCCGCAGGTAGTAGCGGCCCGCGCCGAGACAACCGGCGATCCGCTCCGACGACGTGAACGACTCGGAGCGCATCAGCACCGCGCCGAATGCGTCTGCCAGCGTGAGATCGAGATCGGTCGTCGCCCCGCCCTCGAGCACGGCGGTTACCTGCGCCGCGGTCGGGAGGTCGAGCTCGAACCAGTCCTCGTCGTCGCCCCCGCCCCCACCGCTCGCCGGACAGCTGACGAGGTCGTAAAATCCCGGGGGCAGCACCGCCGAGAGTGCGGCGGCGGTGCGGCTGTCGTTCTCCTCGTAGTCGTCGTCCACACAGAGCGCGGTCGGTGGCGGTCCGCAGGAGTAGTCCTCGGGGATGCACTGCCGGCCGCGACCACCGTCGACCGAGGTCAACGTCGAGATCGAGCAGTAGGTGTCGATCGGGCACTCGGTGTCGCTCGCACACGAAGTGAAGCAGAAGTGATCGTCGCCGCTGCCGAGGCGCACGCAGAGGTCGAGTTCGTCGCCGCACTGCACGTCGGCGGTGCAGCGGGAGCAGTGGGGCAGGCCACCCGAGCCGCCGGGGTTCGTCACGCGCATGGCGTGGGCGCCCGACATGGGCGACTCGGTGACGTGGTCGCACGCCCCGTCGGCATCGTCGTTGTCCTCGGCGACGATGACGTAGAAGAGCTCCACGGCGGTACCGGTAGGCGTGCCGACCACGGGGTTGGGCACGTCGGCGGCCCAGAGGCCATCGCGCATGTCGCCCGAGATCAGGATCATCGTGAGCTGGGTCATCGCCGAGAGGTTCGGGTTCGGTCCCGGCGCCGTCGTCGAGTAGTAGAAGAGCGGGTCCGACTTGAGCCCGAGGTCGTCGGCGATCTGGGCGTAGGGGGTGAGGCCGTTGAGCGTGTTCTCGTCGGCGGGCGCGTGGTCGATGACCGGACCGTCACCCGCGCAGGCGCGCAGCGGATCGGTGCGCAGGACGATGAGGTAGCGCTTCACGGTGCGCTGGTTCACGTCGTCGGAGGCGGAGAGCAGCAGCTCGTAGCGATTCTCGGCGCTGGCCTGAGCAGCGGTGGGGCAAAAGCGCCAGGTCGCGGTGAACGGCCCGGTCGTTTGAAACTGAGTGCCCTCGATGCGCGGCTCGTCCTCGGCAATCGTCACCTCGCCCGAGTCAGAGTCCTCGACGAGGATGTCGAGGTCGACACAGGCTGAGACCGCGAGATCGAGCGTCGTGCCCTGGCCGAGTGGTCGGCGAAAGAGTGGCAGGCCACCCTCCCCGATCGAGGATCGAACCTCGATCGTTACGGTCTCGGTGACCTCGTTGCCGCCGTCGCTGACGGTGAAGTCGAAGGTCCAGACGCCGACATCCGCGCCGCGCGGCGTGAAGCGAAAGACCGCGCGCGAACCGTCGCCATACCGGCGCAGCTCGGCGCGGCCGGCGAGGTCGGGCAGCGTGGTCGAGTAGGCGTAGCTGAGCGGGGCGTGCTCGGCGTCGGTGGCGTAGAGCTCGAGTGCGAACTCGAGGCCGACATAGGCGAGTTGGTCGCCGACGGGGTCGAGGCGCGGGGGGGCGCCGCCGGGACCACAGCCGGTGAGCGTGAGCGCGAGCGAAACGAAGAGGAGCAAGCTCCTCGCCAAGCGACTGCGTGACCGCACGGCTGTGACGCTGCGCAAGCTCGACACTAGGCGGAGTGTACCAGCGCGAGTGCTTCGCGGTGCTCTTCGCTCGTCGCGAAGCGCGCGAACTCGGCGCAGACCGGCAGGCCCAGGAGCGCGCTTGCCGACTTCCCTTGATGAAGCCGGGTGAGCACCGCGAGCGCGTCACGCAGGTCGCCTGCCGCGAGCAAACCGCCACGGAGCGTGGTCTGCAGCAGCCCGGCGTGGAGGCTGCGCGGCTCGAACGACTGCGTGAGCTCGGGGACGAACGGCCGCAGCTCGTCGCGCGTACGCCGGGCGACCAGCTTGCCGAGTCGCACGGTCGCGTCGGCGGCGAGGTCGGCGGCGACGCCGGGCGGATTGAACTGCGGCTCGACCAGACGGACCGCGGCGCACAGCAGTGCCGCGAGCTCGTCAACGCCGAGGCGCGTCGCTGCGCCGAGCCGCACGGCAGCAAGCGCGCGCCCGAGGACAAAGCGGGCCTCGCCCTCGCGGCTCGGCTCGGCGAGCGCGCTCCCGAGCACGATCGTGCCGTCAGCAGCCGCGACGAGCGCGAGTGGGTCCTGTGCGCAGACGTAGATCGCAACGTCGGCGAGGCCGAGCGCGCGTGCGAGCGGCTCGGCGAGTCGTGCGAGCGGTGCCGTGCGCGAGAGCGCGTCGCGTTTGGTAAGGCCGAAGCGGCGCAGGTCGAGCGGGTGCAGGCGATCGAGCGGCTCCTCGAGCAGCGCAAGGACGTTGCGCGCGCCGGCACCGAGCGCGGGGTGAATCAGGCCCTCGACTTCGAAGAGGCTGGCGAGTCCTGCTGGTGTCGCGGCTCCTTTCGCGAGCGCGAGCTCCTCATCCCCGCCGGCGCCAAGCGCACAGGCGAGCACCGCGGCGGCACGGGCCGTGCCCTCGCTGGCAGCGACGCCGGCGCGCACGCGGAGGGAGAGCGCGGTCGCGAGTGCCCGCCACGCCTCGCCATCGCAGGCATCCGCGGTGGTGCGGCGCGTCAGCGCGGCGATCGCGCGGTCGAGCTGAATGCGAAGTCCGGTCAGATCACGGCGTCGCTCGAAGAAGTCAGCAAGCTGGGTGAGCGCGCGCACGTCCGACGGCGCCAGCTCGAGCGCCTGTCGCACCTGCTCGCCTGCGCGCGGCAGTTCGCCGAGCGCCTCGCGTGCGCGGCTCGCGCGCAGGAGTTGCGGTACCCGGCTGCTCGGTCCCGTGGCGCGCGCTGCCAGTCGCTCGCTGGCGTCGAGCGCGATCCGGGGCCTTCCGGCTGCCTCCGCTGCGGTCGCGAGCGTCTCCAACAGCGTGACGTCGTCGGGCCGGAGCTCGAGCGCCTGTTCGAGCGGCGCGAGCGCGCGCGCCGGTTCGGCCAGATCATGCGCCAGCAACGCGCCGAGTTGGCCCAGCACCGCCGCCCTGCGGCCGCGCTCCGGCTCGAGGCGCACCACGCGGACCAGCGCTGCTTCGGCTTCGCGCCAAGCGCCACGCGCGAGCGCAAGCTCGGCAGCATCGCGCGCTGCAGCGAGGTGCGAGGGCTCGAGCTGCAGCAGGGCGTCGAGCGAGCGACTCGCTCCTTCGGCGTCGCCGAGCGGCCCGGCGAGCAGCGCGGCCTGGGCGAGCAACAGCTCCACGCGACGGCGTGGCCACGTCTCCACGTCGAGGCGCCGCGCGAGCAGCCGGGCGACATCGGCGTGGCGCTGGCTCGCGCCAAGCAACGCACGCGCGCGCAGGAACGAGGCGTCGCGCGTGGGATCGAGCGCGAACGCCGCGGCAAAGAGGAGCGTCGCTCTCGGCAGGTCGGCGGCGCGGGTCATCGCCACGCCACCGGCGAGCTCGAGCAGACGCGCTTGCTCGGTTGCACTCGAGGCTAGCGCGGCCTCGGCCTCGATCGCGTCGCTCGCCTCGGGGAAGTGACCCGCCGCGAGCGCCAGACGCCCCAGCGCGCGCTGAATCGTGCGCGAGCCGGGATCGAGTGCCGCTGCGGCCGCCAGTCGGTTGAGGGCTGCCTCGGCCACGGCAGGATCCGGCTTGGGGGGCGCGTTCTCTGCGCTAAGAGCGAGATAGGCGGCGTGGGCCGGACCGTCGGCGACGAAGAGCTCAGCAACCTGCCGCTCAAGCTCGAACCGCTCGATCTGCGGACCGTGCGAGCGCGCATGCGCCTCGAGGTGGAAAAGCACCGCACGGTCACCGGGTGCCGTGGCCGCTGCGGCGCGCAGTAGCTCGAGCGCGCGCTCACCGGCACCGGCGGTGCCCGAGAGCCGCTCGTGTCGTGCGGCGAGCAGGAAGAACGTCGCTTCGTCCTCCGTGCCCCGCGCGCTTACGGCGAGTCGTGCGTGCACGCCGGCCAACTCGACGTGTGCACCCTCGGCGGCATGGATCGCGTGGAGCGCCCAGAGCGCGGCCACGCGATCGGGCGCGAGTGCGAGCGCGGCCTCGAGCGCGAGCACCGCAGCCGCGGAATCCGAGCGAAGTTCGCCGTCGATCCGAGCCAACTCCTCGTGTGCCTCGAGTCGCGCCGCGCGCGCGCCCCCCCCGTCCGGCTCAGCTTCCAGCCGCGCCAACTCGGCGTGGCCGGCCCGCACCAGCGCGCTGTAGTCGCCCGCGCGCCCGCACACCCGCTCGAGCGTCTGGCGCAGCAGCGGATCTCCGACGGCCGAGTCGAGGGCCTCGCCCAGCAAGCGTGCGGCCCGGGCAGGTTCGCCCCGGGCCTCTTCGAGTGCCGCTCGACGGGCCAGGAACGCGATGCGAAATGGCGTGGTCGCCGAGCGGTCCGTCGCTCGCCAGCGTCGGGGCAGCAGCTCGGCGAGAGCCGTCGCGTCCGCCGAAGCGCGGGCCAGCGACTCGAGTGCATCCCACGCTGCCGCAAACTCCGGCTCGGCCTCGACCACGCGCTCGAGCAGCAGCGCCGCCTCGGCGGACGCACCGCGCGCGGCCTCGTGCCACGCGGCCTCATAGCGCAGCGCCGTCGCCTCACGACGCTCACCGATGGCCTCGGCGCGGGCCAGCAGCGCGGCGGCCGCCCCGGCATGATCTTCACGGCGCGCATGGGCGAGGTAGCTGGCGCGCGCCACCCGCGGCGCTGCGCCATCGCGCACGAGCAGCGCGCCGAGTGCGCCGAGCGTGGTGTCCCCCAGTGCGCGGGGATCGGCCCAACAGGCCAGCGCGCGCTCGCCGAGCACCGACGCGCGCGGGGGAGGCGCTGCTGCGCTGCTGGTTGCCTCCCCCCGCAACCGCGCCGCGCGCCCACGGAGCAGGTCCGCAGCCTCGGCGTCTCTTGCGGCATGCGCGAGCAACAGCTCGTCGGCCGCCGCCCGCTCGCCTGCCGCAAGCAGCGCAGCGACTGCGCGCTCGAGCACGCGGCGATCGTCCGGCAGCGCGGCAGCGGCGCGGGCCCACGCTGCTCCGGTCGTGCCCTTCGCGTGGGCCGTGGCCTCGGCCGCGCTCCGCAGTGCGAGCGCACGCAGCGTCGGTTCCTCTTCGGCCTCCGCGTGCCGGGCGTAACCCTGTGCCGCAGCCGCGTGGTCTTGCACTCCGCTGGCGAGCAGCGCCCGAAGTTCGAGCAACCGGGCATCGCGCAGCGTCGACACCCTCCCCGCCTCGAGCAGCCCGCGGGCCTCTGCTGCTCGCCCCGCGGCGATGAGCGCGATCGCACGTCGCCGATCGACCGTGGCGAGCAGCACCTTGTCTTCGTCGCGCGCAGCGAGCTCGGCAAGCGCGGCACGAGCCGCGTCGGCAGCATCGACATCGTCGGCCTGCAGCGCGAGCTTGAGCGCGTGGAGCGGGGAGACCGCCGCAGCCGGGCGCGCGGGCCGATCCACGCGGCCGAACGCAAAACGTTGGACCGCTCCGTCGAGCGCGGTGCGGAGCGCGGGATCGGGCGACTGGGCCTCGAGCTGCGCGAGCGTGCGCCTGAGCGCGTCACGCCACGTGGCACGGGGACCCGTTGTCGCCCCGTCGGACGTGGCACCCGCGTCGTGTGAGGTGGCGGAGCGCACGGCGAGGGCAGCACGCGCTTCGGTGTGGAGCGCGACCAACGCGCCGCGTTCATTGCGCCCCGCGACGAGACTCAGCTGGCTGAGCGCTTCGAGTGCTGCGTGCGCTGCTCCGCTGGCGAAGCCAAGCCGCGCCAGCGCCCGGTACGAGGCGGCCGAGGCTGGGTCGCACGTGACGGCGCGTTCGTGGAGCGCGATGGCCCGCGGCGCATCGCCCTGTCGCTCAGCGGCGCGCGCTGCGGCACGCAGCTGAGCGGCGCGCGCACAAGGACTCGACGCCTGCTCCGCCTCGCGCAGGAAGAGCGCCAGCGCCCGCGCCGGATCGGACGCGCGCGCCCGGTCGGGCGCCGCCGGCCCGAGCGCATCAAGCGTGAGTGGCAGCCTCGGCAACGCGGGCAGCGGTGCGTGGCGTACCGGTACAACGCCGAGCGCGCCGGTGAGCGAGGCTAGCGTTTTCTCGCTCAAGAGATCGGCCTCGCCGAAGAGGTCTTCGTCGTCGGCAGGACTGCTCGGCGCCCCCGACGACTCGCCGCGCTCCGACCAGATCCGGGTGCGCGAGCCGTCGTCGACGACCCCGCTGTGCGATTCGATGACCAACGCAACGTCGGACCCGGTGACCAACTCGATCGACTCCACGACCGTGTCGTCGGCCGCCGCCTCAGACTCGCCCCCACGATCCCGTCCGCTGTCGGCGGGAGGGGTAGTGGGTCCTCGTCGTCGCTGGCGGGTCATCGCGCACGCCCCGGGGCAGCGCCTGCGAGGTCGAGGTGGCGGCGCACGATCGCAGCCTCGGCGTCGAGCCCAGGCGTTGCCATGAGCAGACGCTCAGCTTCGCGCAGCGCGTCGACCGCACTCTCGCGATCACCGAGCCTGGCGGCGAGCTCGAGCTCCGCGGCGGCCGCCGTGCGCAGATCGCCCGTCGCACGCGCTGTGTCAGCCACCGCCAACAGGCCCTCGATGCTTCGACTGGACGCGCCCTCCGCGAGCAGCAGTTCGAGCGCAGCGCCCGCGTGTCCACCGCCACAAAGGGCCCAGCCCCGCTCGAGCGCGAAGTCTTCCCGCGCCTCCTGAGGCGCAAGCTCGAGCCGACGGTGGTAAAGCAGCGCGTCGGGATCTGCCAACTCACCTGCGAGATCGGTGAGCAGCAGCAGCGACGCGACATCGCCGTTCAGCGCAGCTGCGGCGCGCGCGTCATGCGCAGCCGCGGCCGCGCCCGCGCCCACCAACTCGCGCACCGCCTGCCCGCGCAGCCGTGCCGCCTCGAGCGCTGGATCGAGCGCGGCCGCCGGGCGCGCACCGACCCCCGACGCCGGCCCAAGCTCACGCGCCAGATGCGCACCGAGCGGCGCACTTCGCGAGTCGGGCACCGCACGCATCACGCGCGCAAAGAGCTCCGCGGCGAGGGCCGGCTGGTTCTCGCCGAGCGCGAGCCAAGCTGCCTCCTCGAGTAGCGCGCCCTCCATCGCCTCCCCCTGCGCCTCGCGTGCGAGCGTGGTGAGCGCATCGATCGTGCTTGGCGTGCCGGCACCGTCGCGCTGCCGGAGCGTGCACTCGAGTGCGGCCCAGCTCGCGTGAAGCTCGGACGCGCCCGCGCCCTCGGCGGCCGCTCGAAAGGTCCGTGCCGCGTCGTCGAAGAAACCGTGCGCTTCGTGATGTTCTCCGAGCTCCAGCAGCGCCCGCCGACGTGCAAGTCCCGGCGGCGCGACGCGGGCGGCTTCCTCGAGCGCACGGCCACGCGAAGGCTGTCGTGGAAGCGCGGCGAGCAGCCCGGCCCGCGCGACCGCGTGGTTGGGCGAAAGCTCGAGCGCCTCGCGGTACAGGTGCTCCGCCGCCGGGGCGCGGTGAAGATCGCGCGCGAGCAGATCGGCAGCCTCGGTGAACCAAGCAGCACGCCGCTCGGTGGACGCGCCGCTCTGTCGTGCGGCGGCCTCGAGTGCCTCGGCGAGTGGCTCGAGCCGACCGTCGCGCCAGAGCAGCTCGTGGAGATAGCCGCGCGCCGCACCGCTGGCATCGCCAAGCTCGAGCGCCTCACGTGCGCGGACGATGGCCTCGTCGGTGCGCCCGAGGTGCTCGTCGAGCAGGTGCGCGAGCGCCAGCGCGTGCTCCGCGCGCCGCAGCGGATCGGTCGCGCACGCAAGGTCCGTCTGGGCCCGCTCGGCGCGCTCGCCATGCCGACCTGCAGCGGCAAGCGCGTGGTCGAGTTCAGCCGGCAGCTCCCGAACTTCCGGGCAGAGCCGAACCCAGCGCACGAGCGCGGCGACCAAGGAATCCGCGCGCCCGGCGAGCTGGGCGAGTCGCGCGATCTCGGCGCACAGCGGCGCCTGTGCTGCCGGTTTTGCGCGCGCGAGCTGGCCCTCGCGCAGCTCGCACGCCTCGCCCGTGCGCCCCGCCCGCTCGAGCACCCGCGCGAGCGCCTCGACCGCGCCCACGTCGCCCGGTGCCCAGGCGAGCGCGCGCCGAATCGAGGCCTCGGCCGCCTCGAGCTGCCCGAGCCGCGCGTAGAGATCGGCGGCGCTGAGCGCGAGGTCGGCGGCCCATGCCGGATCAGGCGCGCCGTCGTCGACCGGAGCGGCGCCACTCGCCGCGGCGGTTGCCGCTCCCAGCCAGAGCAGCGCGAGGCGCTCCCACGCACCGGTGCGCACCGCCTCTCGGGTGGCCAGCGCAACCGCAGGCCACGCGCCGGGGGAGCGCGTCGTGACCGCGCCCAAGATCTCCTCCGCCTCCTCGCTCCGGCCCGCCGCGAGGAGCGCGGTGATGCCGCGGGCTTCCCATGCAACCTTGCGTTCACCGTCGGACGAGCGCTGGGCGAGCGCAGCCGCCGCGGCTGCCTCGTGTCGGTGATCGCCGGCTGTCACCGCAGCCTCGTAGAGTTCGCCCAGCAGCAACGGATCGCCCGGCGCGTGAGCAACCGCCTCCGCAAGCCGGCTGGTTGCCGTCGCCGCATCGCCGGCCGAAAGCCGCCCCCAAGCCAGCGCACGAAACTCCGCCGCGAGCTCGCGGGACCGGTCGGTGCCGTCGGGGGGGGCGCTTGTGAGCAGCCGCACGAGCGCGAGTCGCTCCTCCTCGATCAGCGCGGCGTCCCCGGCCCGCTCGGCGATGCGCACCCGCTCTCGACCGAGACTCAGCGCCGGAGCGCCGGCATGTTCGGCTTCGGCGAGCAGCTCGAGTGCTTCAGGTACCGCGCCATCGCGCGCGCGCAGCCGGGCCAACTCGCCGAGGATCGCGGCACGGCGCGGCGCGTGCTCTGTCGCATCCGCGCCGCGTCGCAGCAGCGCCGTGAGCGCGACCTCATCGCCCGCACGACGCGCGAACTCCTCGGCCAGCGCAAGCGCGCGCGGGTGCTCCGGCGCGAGCGAGCGCGCCTCGTCGCATGCCGCACGCGCGCCGGCGATATCGCCGAGTCGGTCGAAGAGGAGCTCAGCCTGTTCCACGAGCAGGTCGGCGCGGGCAGCGGCGTCCGCCTCCGAGGGGAGCTCGCGTAGCTCGGCATCGATCAACTTGCCGAGCTGCGGCCAGAGCCCGCGGCGGCACAGCTCGCGGCGCAGCGACCAACGAACCGGTCCCGAGCGGCGATCGAGTCGGTGCGCCGTCGACCACGCCCGGAGGGCACGGGCACTGTCGCCAAGTTGGGACTCGTGGAGATCACCGATCCGCCAGAGCAGCAGCGCGGCCCGTGCCGGCACCGTCTCGCCCGCGAGCTCCGCCGCGAGCTCCGCGACGCGGGCGTTGGTGTCGAAGCCCAGCGCCTTGGCGACCAGTGCATCGACGTCCGCGTCGACCGAGTCGACCAGCGCCGGCTCAGCAGCGCGCGCGCCAGGAGCGGTCGGCGTCGGTGGTGGAGCTGGCGGCGCAGGCGCGACCGCGTCGTCGAGCTCGAACAGTTCGTCGAGTTCGACCTCGTCCGACGAGGCGAGCGCTGGCGGCGGCGGCGGCGG
>SHYZ01000083.1 GCA_009692535.1 Myxococcales bacterium | reverse complement strand
CACCGACGCCGCAACCTACTCGCTGCACGCCGCAATAAAAAGCGGGCCCCCATGAGGGAGCCCGCTCTCGCAATCAGTTCATGCCTCGCTCCGAATGGAGCGTGCGTAGCGCCTAGTGGCCGTGGCCGCCGTGACCGCCGCCGCCGGCCGAAGCCTCTTCCTTCTTCGGCCGCTCGGCAATCAGCGCCATCGTGGTGAGCATGAGGCCCGCCACCGACGCCGCGTTCTGAAGCGCGGTGCGAACGACCTTGGTCGGGTCGATCACGCCGGCCTCGACGAGGTCCTCGTACTCGCCGGTCGCCG
Organism: Myxococcales bacterium; assembly: GCA_009692535.1. GTDB lineage: Bacteria > Myxococcota_A > Polyangia > Haliangiales > SHYZ01 > SHYZ01. The sequence goes on along the minus strand of SHYZ01000083.1, from coordinate 15,719 downwards.
CGTTCCAGCCGAAGGAGCCCTTCCCCTCGCGCACGCGGTTCACCACGATCGAGCCCTCGACGCCCGCGTTCGCCGCGATCTGGCGAAGCGGCTCCTCGACGGCGCGACGGATGATCGCCACGCCGAACTGCTGCTCCGCGCTGAGCGTGAGCTTGTCGAGCGCGGTCACGCCGCGGAGCAGCGCAACGCCGCCGCCGGGGACGATCCCCTCCTCAACCGCCGCGCGCGTCGCGTGCAGCGCATCCTCGACGCGGGCCTTCTTCTCCTTCATCTCCACCTCGGTCGCCGCGCCGACCTTGATCACCGCGACGCCGCCGACGAGCTTGGCAAGACGCTCCTGCAGCTTCTCGCGGTCGTAGTCGGAGGTGGTGTCCTCCATCTGCGTGCGGATCTGCTTCACGCGCCCCTCGATCTCGGACTTCTTGCCGGAGCCGCCGATGATCGTGGTGTTGTCCTTGTCGACCGTGAGCAGGTTGGCCCGCCCGAGGTCCTTGAGCGTGATCGACTCGAGCTTGAGCCCGCGGTCCTCGGTGATCGCAAGACCTCCGGTGAGCACCGCGATGTCGGTGAGCATCTCCTTGCGGCGATCACCGAAGCCCGGCGCCTTCACCGCGCACACGTTGAGCGTGCCGCGCAGCTTGTTCACCACGAGCGTCGCAAGCGCCTCGCCATCGACCTCTTCGGCGATGATCAAGAGCGGCTTGCCCTGGCGCGCGACGAGCTCGAGCAGCGGGAGCAGCTCCTTCATGTTCGAGATCTTCTTCTCGTGGATGAGGATGAAGCAGTCCTTGAGGACGACCTCCATCCGCTCCGCGTCGGTCACGAAGTAGGGCGAGAGGTAGCCGCGGTCGAACTGCATGCCCTCGACCACGTCGAGCGAGGAGTCCATCGACTTGGCCTCCTCGACGGTGATCACGCCTTCCTTGCCGACCTTCTCCATCGCCTCGGCGATCATCTTGCCGATCGCCACGTCGCCGTTCGCCGAGATCGTGCCGACCTGGGCGATCTCCTTCTGGCCCTTGGTCGACTTGGACAGCTTCTTCAGCTGCTCGACGATCGCCTCGACCGACAGCTCGATGCCGCGCTTGATCTCCATCGGGTTGTGCCCGGCGGCGACCATCTTGGTCCCCTCGCGGAAGATCGCCTGCGCCAGCACGGTCGCGGTGGTGGTGCCGTCACCGGCGATGTCAGAGGTCTTGGAGGCGACCTCCTTCACCATCTGCGCGCCCATGTTCTCGAACTTGTTCTCGAGCTCGATCTCCTTGGCGACAGTGACGCCGTCCTTGGTGATCGTCGGCGAGCCCCATGACTTCTCGATCACCACGTTGCGGCCGCGTGGGCCGAGCGTGACCTTGACGGCATCGGCCAGCGCGTTGACCCCGTTCAGGATGTCGGTGCGTGCGGCCTCGTCGAAGCGGATTTCTTTGGCAGCCATGTTCGTTTCCTCGTCTCTCTATTTTCTTGGTGGTGGTTTTGCGTGTGCTTGGGATCGGTTCGCAGAACTAGTTCAGAACTACTTCACGATGACGCCGAGAACCTCTTCCTCGCGGAGGATGAGGTGCTCGACACCGTCCAGCTTGATCTCGGTGCCCGAGTACTTGCCGAAAAGGACGCGGTCGCCCTTCTTCACCTCGAGCGGATGCAGCTTGCCGTCGTCGAGCACTTTGCCCGTGCCGACCGCCACGACCTCGCCCTCGATCGGCTTTTCCTTGGCCGAGTCGGGGATAATGATCCCTCCGCGGGACTTCTCCTCTTCCTGCACGCGGCGAACGACGATGCGGTCCTGGAGCGGGCGGATCTTCATGGCGGGACTCCTCTTTGAGATTTTGAAAACCGGTAGCGTGAAGTTTCTCAGCACTCACCTCGGGTGAGTGCCAGCGGCGCGGGGATAGTAAGCAGTTCGCTCCGCCGCGCAAGGGGGTAAATGCCTGTGGCGCACAGAGAATCCCCGGCACCCGGTGGGTCGCTGCGACCGGGTTGCGACCACGCCGAAACCGGCCCGAAAGCGGCGCCAACCTGCGCTGCGAGAGTGACACCAACGACATGAAACCCGTAGGGAACTACAGTTCCTCGTAACCTGACCGTACGATCGGAGTATGGAGCTTCATCGCTCGGTCAGCGGGTACTTCCATGAGGTCCTCACCGAGGCGCTCACGGCGCAGAAGGTCGAGGCCGGCGAGCCGACCGAGTTCTACCTGGTCAACCTGCTCACCGAGTTCACCGCCACGCCGCAGCTCATGGACGAGCCGCTGTCGCTGCGGCTGGCCGAGACCACCACCGCGAGCCCGGCCGAGCGGCGCCGTGGCCTGAAAGAGATCGGCGACACCTCGCTCTATGTGAGCGGTTTTTTCGCCGACAGCCTCGCGCGGCGCATGGTCGGCGTCGAGTACTACATGTCGATCGGCGAGCGCGCGTACAGCCAGCTTGCACATGTCGCGGGCGGTGACCACGGCGAGGTCTACGACGAGCTGGCCGACAAGTTCACGCGCTTCGTGGATGTGCTGGCCGAGATCCGTGGCCGCACGAACATCGCCGGCTCGACCAACCTGCTGCGTCTCTACGAGGCGTGGCTCGAGACCGGCAGCGACTGGATGGAGCGCCGACTCCGTGCGGCCGGCATGATCGACCCGGCCGCGGCGCGACGCGGAAGCCACTGATGCCGCGACGCGCTGCCCCGAGCCTGCTTGGTCGTGTGCAGCTCGGGCTCGAGCGCCTCTACCGCATCGAGACCCACCTCGACGTCGAGGACTTTCTGGTTTCGGCCGACGCGCGCGACCGGCTCGGGCTCGCGCGCGCCCCCCGCGAGCAGCTGCTGGTGGCCGAGCGGGACGGTGAGCTCGAGCTCGGCCTGTTCGTCGATCCCCTCGCGCTGACCAACCTCGCCGAGCGCGACCCGGCGATCACGCTCGACGGCGACAACCTCGGCGACTTCCTGCTGGCCGTCGAGGGCGTGAGCCACTTCGTCTACCTCGCGTGGCGCGCACACGCCGGCCGCCAGGTGAGCGTGCTCGAGCTCGAGCTGCAGGCCGAGGTCGACAAGTACGTCACCTGCCTGCTCACGCTCTGGCCGAGCGGCGCCGAGCGGCGCGGACGCGAGCACGAACGGCTCCGCGCGCAGCTGTTCGAGCGCGTCGCCTTCGAGCCCGACCTCGACCACGAAGAGCTGGAGCGCTACGAAGTGGCCAACTCGAATGCCCGCGCCTATGCTGCCGCACTCGAGGCGCGCTTCATAAGGCGCGGCGAGTTGACCGGAATGCTCGACGAACTGCGTCGCTTCTATCGGCTGGGGGGCCAGGACAAACTTGCGCACATCGCGCATGCAGCATGAGGGAGTGGGGGGCGAGGCGGCGCCGAAGTCGGGTCGGCGCCCGCACGGTACTGTGTTGCTCGTGGTCCTCGTCGCGAGCGCCGTGCTCTTTTCGGGCGGACTGCGTCGGCTAAACAAGACTCTGCCAAAAACTCCCCGCCCACTCGCGCCCGACGCGCCGGCACTCCACGACGGGCGCTTCTACCGCGCCAAGGGCCACACCGCGACGCTCCTGCTCCCGCCCCTCGACTCACAGCGCTATTCGATCGCCGCGAGCCCCGGGGTGGGCGGCGAGGTCGACCTGCTCACAATCTTTCTCGGCAAGCCCGACGACTTTGACGGCTACGTCGCGTTCATTTTCTATCCACGCCAGCTGCAGGCCGCGCCGCCGCCAGGAATCGTGTTCCGGCAGGCACAGGAGATCATCTCCGCCTTCCCGTTCCTCAAGCAGGTCGGCAACGGTGAGGGGTTCCTCCTGCCGGGCGGCAGCGGCTTCGAGGTGCAGCTCGCCGGCCGCAACGAGCACGGCACCGACGAGGTCGTCAACGTGGTCGCCGTGACCGAGGGCAATGCGGCGGTGGGCGTGATCTTCCGCGGCGGCGTGCGCGAAATGAAGGGCGGAGGCATCCACGATATCGCCAATGGCGTGCTCGCCGGGCTGCGCGTGGGGGATCGAATCGAGCGGCTCCCGGTGCGGTCGCCCAAGGTCGCCCTGTCGGGCGTCTACGCCACGGATGGCGGGCGATACGTCGTGTTCGACGAGCGCGGCCATGTGCTCGAGCTCTTGCGCGCGCCGACGCCAGTCGAGCGGGACCTCGAGGCGGCGTTTCAAGCTGGGCTGCCGTTCTCCACCTACGACCTGAACGGCACGACGCTGGTCATTTCCGACCCAGCGGGCGGCGCACCGCGGAAGTACCGCTTTGAGCAGCTCGACGGCGCGCTGCTGCTCGACGGCACGAGCTACCGCACCGCGCCGTGAGGCGACCGCGTCACGCCGCGCGCCGCTGCGCTGTCAGATCGACGTCGTCGTGAGCACGCGATTGTCGATGAGCCGCGTCTTCCCGACGAACACCGCCAGCGCGAGCACCGTCGGCCGCTCAATCCGCGCCACAGTCTCCAGCGTCTCCGCGTCACGCAGCTCCACGTAGTCGACCCGCGCCGACGCTGCGCCCGCGAGCACCTCACGCGCCGCCGCGGCGAGCCGCCCCGTGTCGCACTCGCCGCCACGCACCAGCGCCTCGGCGCGGCCGAGCGCACGCACCAGCGACAGCGCGTCAACCCGCTCGCTGGTCGAGAGGTACGCATTCCGCGACGAGCGCGCGAGACCGTCGAGCTCGCGCACGATCGGCACGCCGACCAACTCGATGTGAAAGTCGAGATCGCGGACCATGCGCCGGAGCACCGCGAGCTGCTGATAGTCCTTCTCGCCAAAGACTGCGACGTGCGGCTGCGCGAGGTGAAAGAGCTTGGCGACGACCGACGCGACCCCGGCAAAGTGTCCCGGCCGCGACGCACCGCAGAGCCCCTGCTCGAGCCCGCGCACCGAGATGTACGTCTGGTACCCGTCGGGATACATCGCCGCGACCTCGGGCACGAACACGAGGTCGACGCCCGCCGCACGCGCATGGGCGAGGTCGCCATCGAGATCACGTGGATAGCGCGCGAGGTCCTCGTTGGGACCGAACTGCGTCGGGTTAACAAAGATCGACAGCACGAGCAGGTCCGCGCGCCGTCGCCCCTCCGCGAGCAGGGCGACGTGGCCATCGTGCAGGTAGCCCATCGTCGGCACCAGCGCGATGCGTCGCCCATCGCGCCTCGCATCCTCCACACGGAGCCGAAGCTCGCGCGGGTCGCGCACAATCTCGAGCGGCACGGCTACGGTTCGCGGCGCGGCGTGGAGTAAAACTCGTGGTCGACCGTCGGTCCCTGCTCCCCCAACGCAGCCCCACTCCCACTCGTAGGCGTAGTCGCTGACGTCAACGTCGGCGACGGCGACAGCGACGGCACCGCCGCTCCTCCCATTCCCCGCCCCCCCGCCCCGCGCGGCGCCGGCGCACACCCGCCCGCCAGCGCAATCGCCGACACGGTCGCATTGCGCCCCTCCGCCTCCGGCGCCAGCGTGAACGACTCCCGCTCCGTCGGAAACCGCCCCTGCCTCACGTCGGCGACGTACTCATCCACCGCCGTCCGAATCCTCGTCGCCAAATGCTCATACCGCCGCACGAAGCGCGGCTTGAATTCGTCATTCATGCCGAGCAAATCGTAAATCACCAGCACCTGCCCATCACAGCCAGCGCCCGCCCCGATGCCAATCGTCGGCACCGACACCGCCGCCGTGATCGCAGTGGCAACCTCCGCCGGAATGCCCTCGAGCACGATCGCGTACGCGCCCGCTGCCTCGAGCACACGCGCGTCCTCGATCAACCGGCGCGCGCCCTCCTCGTCCTTCCCCTGCACCTTGAACCCGCCAAGCTGGTGGAACGACTGCGGCGTCAGCCCGATGTGCCCCATCACCGGGATCCCGCTTCCGACCAACCGCCGCACGAGGCTCTGGTGCTGGGCGCCGCCTTCGAGCTTGACCGCCTCGGCGCCCCCCTCCTTCACCAGCCGACCGGCGGCGCGAACCGCGTCGTCCTCGGAGGCCTGATACGACATGAACGGCAGGTCGCCGACCACGTGTGCGCGCCGCGTACCACGGGCCACAGCGCGCGTGTGATAGACCATTTCGTCGAGCGTCACCGGGAGCGTGGTCGCGTGCCCCTGGATCACCATGCCGAGGGAATCCCCGACGAGCAGGATGTCCACGCCGGACTCGTCGAGCAGCCGCGCGAACGTGGCGTCGTAGCACGTCAACATCGTGACCTTGTCGCCGTCGACTTTCGTTCGGCGCAAGGTGTGGATGGTCACCTTCTCTGTCTTCATGCCACCCTCCCGGGCCGGGCTCCCGCCCGTATGTGGCCGCTGCTGCTAGCGCCGATCGCCCGGGACGTAGTGGTTGACCCCGGCTTTCGTCCTCTGGATGACCGCTACGATTTCAGCCAGGCGAGCCTCGTCGCCGTCACCTTCATCGCCTGCGTTGTAGTCGATCTCCGAGGTGTTCACGACCAGCAGCGGGCTGGCCTCGTAGCGAAAAAAGTACTCTCCGAGCGACCTCGCGATCTCGTCGATTCTACCTTCCTCGACGACCCGGTCCGTTGCTCTCACCCGTCGCTGAATCCTCGCCCGAAGCACCTCGGGTCGTGCTGTTACGTATACCACGAGGTCGGGGACCGGAACTCTCGGCTCGAGCAGGGCATAGACCCGCTCGTAGAGGGCGAGCTCCTCGGTGGTCAGCGCGATGCGGGCCCAGATTGGGTCCCGCGCGAAGCAGTAGTCAGCGACGACGCCGCCCTGCGCGAATAGGTCGCCCTGGGAGAGCTCCCCCTGCTGGCGGTAGCGCGAGAGCAGAAAGAAGACCTGCGCCTGAAACGCGAACCGGCGCGGATCGGTGGCGAAGCCCTGGAGGAACGGGTTGTCGGCGGTGCCGTCTTCGACGAGCCGCGAGCCGGTCGCGGTGGCGAGCCGCCGAGCCAGCACCGAGACCCCCGCGCCGGGCGGGCCCTCGATGGCGACGTAGCGGGCACGCGGCGGCATGGCGGTATCCTCGCACGCGGGTGTGACGTCAACGCGGCGGCGGCGGGGCGGCGACCGCAAAGTGAAGCCAGACCCCGCGCACGGCCACGCGCTCCACGAGGGTCTCGACCGCGGCGCGCACGCACGCGGTGGCGCTCGGCGACGCGACCACCGGGCCCACGCTCGTGACCAACAGGCGGGGCGGCGACGGTGCGTCGGCGACGGTGCCACCTTGTGGCCGCGTGTCGGGCCGCGTGTCGGGCCGCGTGTCGGGCCGCGTGTCGGGCCGCGTGTCGGGCCGCGTGTCGGTCCGCGCGACAAGGTGCAACTCGACCGCCATCAGCGCGTGCGGTTGGTCGGCCAGGCAGGCGGCAAGCGGCGCGCTGCCGGCGACGAGCGCGGCGACCCACGCCGCAGCGAATTTTGGCACCGCGGTCTGCACCGTGACATCCCTCGCCTCGAGCGCCGCGCCGCCGAGCGACTCGACGAGCTCGCGGGCGCGCCGGAGCCACGGGCTGCCGACCGCGCGATCGACATAACGTCCAAGGTGCACCCGCGCGAGCTGCCGACAGAGCGCGGGCGCGCACGGACGGGCCGTCGTGTCGCGGAGCGCGCGGTGCGCAAAGGCGTAGGCGAGCGCGCGGGCAAAGTCCTCCTCGACCTCGGGCATGAACTGCGTGGTCCCGGCGGTCAGCAGGTTGAGCTGCGGGTCGACCGCGAGCGCACGCATGAGCGCGGCCTCGGAGTGACCGGCGCTGCCGTCGCGATCGTGGGCGATAGCGAGCCCGAAGTCGGCGAGCGCGGCGAGTCGGTGCGCGCGGGCATCGCGGGCGCGGCCGACGAGGGCACCGGCTGTGCGGTACGAGACTACGGCCTCGTCGAGCCGCCCCTGCGCTTGGTAGATGTCGCCTAGCCCGAGCAGCGCGTTGGCGCGAAGGTCGGCGGGGAGTCCGCTGTCGTCAGCGAACGACGCGAGCATGCGCGCCGCATCGCCATGGCGCCCGACCGCCGCGAGGCAGCGGCTGCGGCCAAGTTCGACATCGCCAAGCGCGGCGCCGCGACCCTTGGGGCGAAAGTCGGGATCGAGCGCGAAGGCCACATCGAGCTCGCGCGCACAGTCGGCGTACTGGCGTGCGAGCAGGTGAGCGCGGCCGAGCCAGTAGTGCGCTTCGGCCGAGGCGGGCGCACGGAGCGCGGCCTCCTCGAGCAACGGCAATGCGCGGGCGGCGTGGTGTAGGTCGAGGAAGCGTCGGCCGTCGGAGAGCAGCTCGTCGAGGCGCGGGTCGACCGGTCGGACCACGCGGCCCCAGAGTGTGTCGGCGGGCGGCGTGGATTCGGGCGCGACCCGGGATGGCGAGCGGCGCGGGCGCGATGGATCGGCGTGCGCGGGGGCGGCAGCGAGCAGCACGCCGACCACGGTGAGCAGCACGCCGAGCAGCACGCCGACTACGCCACTCGGCGACCACGTCTGGCTACGGCCGGGCACGCAGCTCCGTGAGGTGTGCCCGCGCGCGCGCGCCGTACCGTGTGGTCTTCCCCTCGGCGAGAAACGCGCGATAGGCGTCGCGTGCGGCAGCGTTGCGCCCGGCGACCTGGTGCGCAAGGCCCTCGTAATAGCGCAGGTCGCCGTGGGGCACGAAGTAGACGCCTGCCGCGGTCAGGCGGCGCATGCGCGGGTCGAGCTCGAGCGCGCGCCGCATCGCCGACTCGCCGCGCTCGACCTGTCCATCCCGGTCGGCGGCGACGGCGAGGCCATACCAGCCGAGCGGCTCCCCCGGATAGAGCGCCACACTCTCGGCGTAGAGCGCGAGCGCCTCTGGCAGCCGCTCGGGTCCAAGTGCCATCAGCAGCTCGGCCGTGTTGCTCGCGTTCATCGCGATGTTGTCCGCGAGCTGGGGGTCGGTCTCGTCGGTGCGTGCGCGCCAGGTTGCGTACTCACGGACCGCGCGCTCGAGCACCTCATCGGTGCCCGGGCCGCCGTGCGCGGCCAGCTTCGAGAGCGCGGTGCAGACGTCGGGCAGCAGGTCGGTCTCGCGTGGGTCGCGTGGATCGCCGGCGCGCATCGCGTCAAAGTGGGTGAGCGCGAGGCGCCAGCGTGCCTCGGCATCGGGCAGATACACCGTCGCCACAAACAGCCGATGGTGCAGGTCGACGTCGTCGAGATCGTCGCCCGGCGCCGGTGCGAGCGCGAGCGCGGCCTCGTACGCGGCGACCGCGAGCCGTGCTGGACGACCCGCACCGAGCGTCGGCAGGCCGCCACCCTGGGCCCGGTGTGCGCGACGGGCCTCGGCGAGCGCGAGGTCGGCGCGGCCGACCGCCTCGTCGCGCAGCGTCGGCGCGGCGGGCGAGCCACCCCACGGTGCGGCGTGAGCCAGCGGATGGAAAAAACTAGCGAGCCCGAGCCACGCGCAAGCGAGCCACTCGCACACGCGCACGGTGCGACCGCGTGGCCGGCGGGCGAGCACGCCTGCAGCCGGTGTGCAGGAAGAGCTCATGGCTGCCCCGCGATCGACGAGCGCCGCCCGGCGCGCCGCGCAGCGTCGGCAAGCCGGCGCCCAAGCTCTGCGAGATGGGCCTCCGCCCGATGCCGATAGCGCGGCTCCTCGGCGCCGGCGTACTGCCGCCACTCTGCTGCGGCGGCAGCGAGCTGTCCGCGCGCCTCGTAGGCGAGTGCCGCGAAGTAGTGCCGGTCCGATGCTGGTGCGAAGAGGATCGAGTAGCGCGCCCCCGGCGGCGTGGTCACAGGCGTGAAGAACGGGGTGGTCAGGAACGAGAACTCGGGGTCGAGCTGCCGGACCTGCGCGAGCACGTCGACCGCGCGGGTGAGCTGCTCGTCGCGATCGAGCGCGACCGCGAGCACCGTGAGCGCGAGCGCGTCGGAGCCGGGCCCGAGCGGACTCGAATCGGTGGCGCGTGCGATCACTTCGATCGCGTCGTCGAGCGCACCTTCGGACATGAGCGCGTAGCCACGCAGCACCGCGCCGCGGAGACGATCCTGCGGACTCTGTGCGGCAGGGAGCGCCCGCTCGAGCACCGCGCCGGCCGCGGCGAACTCGCCGAGTCGAAGCATCGCCTCCGCCTCGTTGTAGGCGAGGAGGAAGTCGGGTTCGCCCTCGCGCCGCGCGCGCAGCTGTGAGTACGCGCTCGCGGCGTGCCAAGGATCGCCGGCGTCGAGCGCGACGTGCGCGGCGTCTTCGAGAAGGTCGCGGCGCTCCGGTGCGAGCGCGCTCGCCTGCGCAAAGCGCGTGAACGCCGCGGCGAGGACCTGCTCGCGCTCGGGTGCCTCGTGCACCTCGTGGTACGACGGCGCGACGACATCGCGAAGCATGCGCGCCTCCGCGAGCAGCCGCTCGAGTTCACGCCGGTGGGGCGCGGCGATCGCCTCCCAGAACGGCGGCGACTCGGCGGCGGCGGGGAATGGTGGAGCAGCGGGCACCGCAACATCGGCGCGCGCGACGGCGGCAGCGGGCACCGCAACATCGGCGCGTGCCACGCCGCGTCGCCCGTCCATCACGACGTGGAGGGCGAGGAGCACGCCAAGCACCGCGAGGAGGCGAGCGCCACGCATCCGAGAGCCGATTATGAGGTGCCGACCACCGACGCGCAAAGCGCGGCAAAGGGTTGCCGTGCCGGCGGGCGACCGGCGGGCGACCGGCGGGCGCCGACTCAGGCGCGAGGCTGAGCCGAGGGTTGCCCGCGCGACGCTGCCACGTGCTCCACCCGTGGCCTCGCCGAGAAGCCCAGCCGCACGACCACATCTCCGATCCGTTCGCGCGCCCCCTCGGCGACGACCAGCGCCTCGAAGAGCTGCGCGCGCGTGATCGCCCCCGCCGCGACGAGCAGCTCGCCGAGCGGTCGCGAGTGGCTGCGCGCTGGGGCTGCGCTGGTAAATGTGGCACCGGCCGGCGCGGAGGTCGCCGGGGATCTTGCCGCCGCGCTGGCCGGTGCCGCAACTTGGGTACGCTTGCGGCCCGAGACGTTGCCGCCACGCCGCCGCAGCGCGCGCGCGACCTCGAAGAGGTCCGCCGCGTGGGCGCCACTGCCGAGCCGAAGCGCCTCGGCGAGAAAGATCTCGGCGGCGTAGAGCTCGTCGCGTCGGATCGCGAGCTCGGCGAGCAGCTCGTACGCCTCTCCCACGCGCGGGTGGTCGCGCAGGACTAACGCGAGCTCGAGCTGCGCTTCGTCATCGTGCCGGAGCGCCAGCAGCGACCGCGCCAGCAGCAGCTGCGTCGAGACGTCGTCCGGTTCGCGCGACAGCGCGGCGCGACAGATCACCAGCGCCTGCCGGTGGTTTCCTTGGTCGAAGAGCTCGCGCGCCGCGCGGAACAGGTTGCCCTGGTTCACCCCGCACACTCCCTTCACGTTCCGCGCCAACCGCTTGGCGGCTGCGCCGACCGGACGCGCGCCGCCAACCTGTTGAACTCCATGGCGCCGGCTGGGCGTGCCGCCGTCGCGCCTGCGCCACATTGAGGGGCGCACGCCCAGAGGCGAGGAGCACGCCCCCATCGCCCCCCCCGCTCAGACGTCGAGTTCGTCGGCCTCGCGCGCGCCTTCCATAATGAACCGGTAGCGCGCCCCGGCGTCCTTCCCCATCAGCTCGTTCAGCACCGTGTCGGTGTGCAGCTCGTCCACGATGCGCACTCGCAGCGTGCTGCGGCGCGCCGGGTCGAGCGTGGTCTCTTTCAAGGTGGCCGGGTTCATCTCGCCCAGCCCCTTGAACCGCTGGATGCTCGGCTTGGCGTTCGCCGGCGCGCGCGCGATCACGCGGTCGCGCTCCTGCTCGTCGAGCGCCCACCAAGTCTCCTTGCCGATGTCGATCCGGTAGAGCGGCGGCTGCGCGAGGTAGACGTTGCCGGCGCGGATCAGCTCGGGCAGGTGCCGGTAGAAGAACGTCAGCAGCAGCGTCGCGATGTGGTGGCCGTCGGAGTCGGCGTCCATCAGCAGGAAGATGCGGTGGTAGCGCAGCTTCGAGGCGTCAAACTCTTTGCCGATGCCGCAGCCGAGCGCGCTGACGATGTCGGTCAGCTCCTTGTTCGCGAGCACCTTCGAGGCCGACGCCTGCTCGGCGTTGAGCACCTTGCCGCGCAGCGGAAGGATCGCCTGCGTGCGCCGGTCGCGCCCCTGCTTGGCCGAGCCACCGGCCGAGTCCCCCTCGACGATGAAGAGCTCGCTCTCCTCGGGGTCGGTCGACGAACAGTCGGCGAGCTTGCCCGGCAGGTTCAGCCGGTGGCTCACGGCGGTCTTGCGGATCACCGCCTGCGCCGCTGCACGTGACGCCTCGCGCGCCCGCGCCGCGAGCACCGTGCGTGCGATCAGCGCCTCCGCGACGCTCTGGTTCTCGTTGAGGTACTGCTCGAGCGCCGGCCGGATCACGCCGTCGATCTGCGCGGCCACGTCGGTGTTGTTGAGCCGGTCCTTGGTCTGCCCCTCGAACTGCGGGTGCAGCAGGTAGAGCGAGAGGATCGCCGTGAGCCCCTCACGAAGGTCCTCGGCGTTGAGCGTCACGCCTTTGGGCGCGAGCTCGTGCGTGGCGATGTAGTTGCGCAGCGCCTTGACCACGCCTGAGCGCAGCCCGACTTCATGGGTGCCGCCGCCGTGCGTCGGGATGCCGTTCACGTACGACTTCACGTACTCTTCGGTCGATTCGGTCCAGATCAGCGCGAGCTCGCAGCGGATGCCGTTGTCGCGGTCGAGCGCGAACCCGCTCCACCCGGTCGGCACCACCGCCTTGCCTCGATCGGCGACGATCTTGGCGAGGTAGTCGCTGATGCCGCCCTCGTGGCGGTACTCAACGACCGTCGCCGGCAACGCCGACTCGTCGCGAAATGCCACCGTCATGCCGCGGTGGAGGTAGCTCTTGGCCTCGAGCCGATCGCGCACCTGCTCGGCGTCGAAGCGCAGCTTGTCGCCGAAGATCTCGGTGTCGGGCGAAAACGTGATCGTCGTGCCGCTGCCGCGCGCTTCTTTGACGCGCTTGAGCTTGGTGGCGACCTTGCCGCGCGCGAACGACTGGGTCCACTCGGCGCCGTCGCGCCTGACCACCGCGACCAGCGACTCGGAGAGCGCGTTCACCACCGACGAGCCGACGCCGTGCAGCCCGCCCGAGTGGACGTACGCGTCCTTGTCGAACTTGGCGCCCGAGTGGAGCGTCGTGAGGATCACCTCGAGCGCCGGCTTCTTGTACTTGGGGACCTCGTCGACCGGGATGCCGCGCCCGTTGTCGCGCACCGTCATCGTGCGCCCGTCGTCGTGCAGCGTGACCTCGACGCGGTCAGCGTGGCCGTTGATCACCTCGTCGATCGCGTTGTCGACGATCTCCCACACCAAGTGGTGGTAGCCGCGCGAACCGGTGTCGCCGATGTACATCGCCGGGCGCACCCGCACCGGCTCGAGCCCCTCGAGGACCGTGATGTCCTTGCCGCTGTAGCCCTTGGCCATCTCAGGTCACCTTTAGTTCACGTCCGTCGGCGTGAACGCGTGGATCTTCACCGGCTGCGGCACGAGCCGGAAGGTCGTGCGCCGCGCGAGCTGGTGCCCCTTGCCGCCGCGCGCCACCACGCCCTGCTTGGCCGGCGAAATCTCGTACTGCTTCCCGCCCTCGGTCTCGATCGTGAACGGCGCTTCCTTTTTGCTGCGCGCCACGCCCACGCCGATCACGCGGTCGTCGTCGTCGGTCTTGAGCAGCGTGACGCCGCGGCCCGCGCCCTCGAGCAGGTTGACCTCGCCGGCGGGGCAGAGCAGCACGTGCCCCTTCTCGGTCGCGAGGCAGACCACGTCGGTGTCGGCGTCGCCCTCGTGCTCCGCGGTGCCGATCGGCAACACGAACGCCACCTCGTCGCCATCGCCGGGGCGCGCAAACCTGCGCCCGACGCGCGTGGTGAGCTCCGCGTGCGGCCCGAGCGCGAAGCGAAAGCCGTAGCCGCGCCGCGTGACCGCGAGCATCGTCTGGGGCCGCCCGGCGCGCGGGTCGAGCGAGAACGCCGCGACCACCCGCTCACCGTCGGCGAACTTGAACAGCTTCTGGATCGGATCGCCGTAGCCGGTCGACGCCGGTACGTCGTTGGCGCGCGTGACGTACGCCGAGCCGCGGCTCGAGAAGAAAACCACGCACTCGCGCGTGGACGCGCAGAGCACCGCGGTCACCTCGTCGCCCTCGCGCAGCCGCGTCTGCGTCGGGTCGCGAAGCTCGCGCACCCGCTTCACCCAGCCGTCGCGCGTGAGCACGACATGCGCGTCTTCGGCGATGATGAACTGCTCCTCGGTGAACTCCACCTCGTCACCGCCACCGCCGATGCGCGTGCGCCGCTTGTCGGCGAACTTCGTGCGCACCTCGCCGAGCTCGTCCTTGATCATGCTCCAGCGCCGGTCCTCGCTCTTGAGGATCACGCCGAGCCGCTTGGCCTCTTTCGACTTCTCCTCCAGCTCCTGCTGGATGAGATGAATCTCGAGACGCGCCAGCTTGTACAGCTTGAGCTCGAGGATCGCATCAACCTGCAGCTCGTCGAGCTCGAAGCGCTTCATCAGCTTTTGCGCCGCGTCCTTCTTGCCCTCTGACTTGCGGATGATCCGGATCGCCTCGTCGAGCAGGTCGAAGATCCTGGCAAACGCCTCGAGCACGTGCAGCCGGCGCGACAGCTCGTCGAGCTGATACTCGAGCCGCCGCGTGACCACCTCGAAGCGGAAATCGAGAAAGTGGCGCAGCATCGCGCGCAGATCGAGCCGCGCCGGCGCGCAGAGCTCGGGATTCTCCGTCGGGATGAGGCAGGTCAGGTTGACGTTGAAGCTGGTCTGAAGCGGCGTGTGCTTATAGAGGTAGGCGAGCGCGAGCTGCGGATCGGCGTCCTTCTTCAGCTCGAGCACGATGCGCACGTCGTCGGTCGACTCGTCGCGGACGTCGATGAGGTGCGGCAGCCGCCGCTCGCGGATCACCACCGCGATCGCCTCGACCAACACCGCCTTGTTCACCGCGTACGGGATCGACGTGATCACGATGAACTGCTGCCCGCGCTTCCCCTCTTCGAGCTCGTGCTCGCCGCGCACCCTGACCGCGCCCTGCCCGGTCTCGTAGATCTCGCGCAGCTCCTTGCGCGAATTGAGGATCTGCCCGCCGGTGGGAAAGTCCGGCCCCTTGACGTACTTGACCAAGTCCTTGGTCTCGAGCGCCTGGTCGTCGATCAGCGCGAGCAGCGCGTCGATCACCTCGCCGAGGTGGTGCGGCGGGATGTTGGTCGCCATGCCGACCGCGATGCCGGTCGCGCCGTTCACGAGCAGGTTGGGAAACCTTGCCGGCAGCACGATCGGCTCGGTCGAGCTGGCGTCAAACGTCGCGCGATACCCGACCGTCTTGGTGCGCAGCTCCTCGAGCAGCTGCATCGCCAGCGGCGCGAGCCGACACTCGGTGTACCGATACGCGGCCGCCGCATCACCGTCGAGCGAGCCGTAGTTGCCGTGCCCGTCCACCAGCGGCGCGCGCAGCGAGAACGGCTGTGCCATGCGGACCATCGCGTCGTAGACCGCGGTGTCGCCGTGCGGGTGATACCGGCCGAGCACCGCGCCGACCACCGTCGCGCTCTTGCGGTAGCGCGCATCGGGATAGAGGTGCTCGTCGTGAAACATCGCGTAGAGGATGCGGCGCTGCACCGGCTTGAGCCCGTCGCGCACATCGGGCAGCGCGCGCGAGGTGATGACCGAGACCGCATAGTTCAGATAGCGCCGCCGGGCCTCGACGTGGAGCGCGGCATCGACCGCCCCGCCCGGCCCACGCGCCCCGCCGCCCGCTGCCCCACCGCCGCCGCCGCCG
>SHYZ01000082.1 GCA_009692535.1 Myxococcales bacterium | reverse complement strand
GACCAAGGCGTCGCCGCCGATGCCGACAGCGACGGCCGACAAGGACTCCTCGGCGAAGGCGGCGCCCAAGCAGACGTCGCCCGTCGTGACGGAGGACGCCACGCGGTCGCCGCGGTTTGCCGAGCCGGCGCCAACGTTGGCGGACGAAGGGCGAAGCTACGGCGGGGTGGAGACCGTGAGCGCGCAGGCGACGCGGAGCAAGGACGACGCCAACAAGAAGAGCGAGGCGGTTGACGCGGCGTTGCTGCACGGGCAGGCACGCGCCAAGGCGGCGAGCGGCGATTGTCCGAGCGCGCTCGTGATCAAGCGAAAGATCTTTCGCGCCGATCCGGCCTACTACGGCAAGAAGGTGAAGAGCGATCCGGTGCTGGCGCGCTGCGACGAGCCCGCGCGAAAGGCCCAGCAACGCGTCGATGAGCTCGAGGCGCAGCAGGACTCGCAGCAGGCGGTGCCGGCCAAGGTGAAGCAGACGTCGGCCGGCACGCAGTCGAAGTAGAGTCCGGGCATGCTCGCTCGCTCGTGGTGCACGCTGGCGCTCGCGCTGGCGTTGGTCGTCGCTTGTCGCCCGCAGACCGCGCCGCGTCCCGACGCTGCGCCGGTGGCGTCGCCGTCGCCGCGCTACCCCGACGGGTGGCGGTACGCGGCGCCGCTCCCCGTGGCCGAAGGGCGCCGCGGCATCGTGGTGACCGACGCTGCGCCCGCGACCGACGTCGGGATTGCGGTGCTTGTGGCCGGCGGCAACGCGGTCGACGCCGCGGTGGCGATCGGCTTCGCGCTCGCGGTGGTCTACCCCGAGGCGGGCAACCTCGGGGGCGGCGGTTTCGCGGTGGTGCGACTTGCCGACGATCGCAAGCGCGCGCTCGACTTCCGCGAGACCGCGCCGGCGCGTGCGACGCGCGACATGTTCCTCGACGCAGCGGGCGAGCCCGACGCGGAGCGCTCGCTTACCGGGCACCTCGCGGCGGGCGTGCCGGGCACGGTCGCGGGGCTTGTCGCGCTCCACGAAGCACACGGCTCGCGGCCACTGGCCGACCTCGTGGCACCGGCGATCGATTTCGCGCGGGGCGGATTCGTCGTCGACGAACGGCTCGCCGCATCGGTGGCGGGCGAGCAAGAACGGCTCGCAAGGTTTCCGGCGACCGCGGCGTGGCTGCTACCGGGCGGGGCGCCGCCCGCCGTCGGGACGCGCCTCGCGAACCCGGACCTTGCGCGCACGCTCGAGCGCATCGCCGAAAAGGGCCGCGACGGTTTCTACACGGGCGAGACCGCCGCGCTCGTCGCGGCCGAGATGCGCGCGGGCGGCGGGCTGGTCGATGAGGCTGACCTGGCCGCATATCGCGCGGTGTGGCGCGAGCCGATTCGCTTTCGCTACCGCGGGCACGAGATCATCGCGATGCCGCCGCCGTCGTCGGGTGGCGTGGTGCTCGCGCTGATCGCGGGGATGTTGGAATCGCGTGGGCCACGGCATGCGTGGCACACGCCGGCGGCGCTGCATGAGCGGGCAGAGGTGTTTCGGCGCGCGTACGCCGAGCGGAACCAGCACCTCGGCGATCCCGACCAGCTCGCGCTGCCGATCGCTCGGCTGCTCGCGCCCGCGTACGCGCGGGAGCTGGCCGGAGGAATCGCCGCGCGGGCCACGCCGTCTTCGCAGCTCGTGCCGTCCGTACCCGAGGGTGATCACACGACGCACTTTGCCGTCGCCGACGCGATGGGCAACGTGGTGGCGCTGACCTACACGCTGAACGCGAACTACGGCTCTGCGGTCACGGTGGCCGGCGCGGGATTTCTGCTGAACGACGAGATGGACGACTTTGCGGCGCGACCGGGGCGAGCGAACCTCTTTGGGCTCGTGCAGGGCGAGACGAACGCGATCGCGCCGGGCAAGCGGATGCTCTCGTCGATGTCGCCGACGATCGTGCTCTCGCCGACGGGTGCGCCGCTGCTCGTGGTGGGCGGGCGTGGCGGGTCACGAATCATCACGGCGGTGTTTCAGGTGATCGCCAACGTGATCGATCATGGGCTGGCGGCCGGGGATGCGGTCGCGGCGCCGCGGATCCACCACCAGCACCTGCCCGACGAGCTGCGGTTCGAGGAGGGGGGGCTGTTGCCCGAGACCGTGGCGGCACTGACCGCGCTCGGGCATGTGGTCGTGGCGTCGCCGTTGCCCGACTCGCCGGTGGCCAGCGTGTCGGCGCTGTTGCGACGTCGGGGCGGCTGGACCGGCGTCGCGGATCCGCGGCGCGGCGGCGCGGCGCGCGGGTATTAGCGCGGGCGAACGTGAAGCCCGGAGGCGCCACCCGCAGCCTCCGTGTGGGTGGGTGGGCACATCGCACGCGCCTGCGACTTCGCGCCCCACGACTGCCGGGCCTCGGGCGGTAGTCCGCCGTGCCGCCGCGCATGTTCGGCGAGAAACGCACGCGTCGGCGGATTGTCGTACCCACCGCCGGCGAAGCGACCGAACGCGGCCTCGTACCGCTGCGCGATGAGCAGGAAGAGCTCATCCCGCCGCGCCTTGGCCACGACCGATGCGGCCGCCACCGCGACATGCACCGCCTCGGCACGATCCCGCGCCTCGAGGTGCGGGAAGCGCGCTGTCAGCGGCGCAAACATGCGCGCCCCGTCGGCAATGATCCGCGCAGCGCACGGCGCGTGCGAGAGGATCCACTCCCCATGCTCGCGCTCGAGCGCGTTGAGCTGCCCGAGCCGGACGCGCCGGTCGATCTCCGCGACATCGACGACGCGCACCAGCACCGCGGTCGCCACCGCACGAATCCGCGCCGCGAGGTCCAGCCGCCGTGCGTGCGCGGCCACGCCCGCACCGAACCGCTTCGAGTCGGCGACACCCGCGCGCGAGAGCTCTGCGGCCTGCGCCGACGTGACGGCCACACCCGCGAGCACCATCGGTCCGAGCACCGGACCGCGCCCGGCCTCGTCGAGGCCCAGCGTCAGCGCGCCCCGTTCCATCCCGCGCGCCCCGTCCCCTAGCGCGGCCGCTTCGCCAGCCACTCCGTCGTGAACCGCGCCGTCGTCTCGTAGGCGCGCCCCATGTCGGCGACGATGAACTCTTCGACCTTGCGCCCGATGAACGGAATGCTGATCGCGATGTCCCCTTCGAACACGCGCCGCACCATCGCGCCGTGCGCGGTCAGCGTATAGACCGCGTTGATCTTCGTCTTCTCGCGCATCAGCGTCGGCTCGACCTGCGTGTCGATCCGGTTCTGCCCCTTCCGGTAGGTCGAGATCTCCACGTAACCGAGATCTCCGCCGACGATCTTCTGCACGAAGCTGGGCAGATCGCGGTCCGGCATGATCCGCACTTGCCAGGAGATCGTCTGCTCGTCCTCCTTCCGCTCGAGCATGCGGCGCTCCTTGACGCCGATGCGCTGGTAGAGCGCGACGTTGTAAGGCTCGTCGAAGAAGACGCTCCAGTAGGTCTCAGCATCGGTCGCGAAGTCGGCGGCGAAGCGAAAGTGAGTCATCTCTCGGGCAGCTTACACCGCGGCACCGCGAGCGCGACGAGCCCGAGCGCCACGGCAAACCAAAGGGTGCAGGCGCGCGTGACCAGCACCGCGGCGATCGCCGTTGGCTGGTCGAGTGCCGCGGCCGAGGTCACAAGCAGCAGCGTCATCGAGGCCTCGGTGACGATGAGCCCGCCGGGCAGAAACGAGAGCGCGCCGGCGATCGTCGTCGCGGCATAGATCGCCGTGGCGAGTCCGAAGGAGACTTCCGCACCGGGGAAGGCGCGCACGACGAGGGCGAATCCGACGCACTCGCAGAGCCACGCCGGAATCGCGAGCGACGTGGCCCACAGGAGCGGAGCGGGCCGCATCAGGGCCGCGACCCCGTCGTAGAGCGCGGCGAGGCGAGGAGCGAATCGTCGCACCCCGGGCACCCGCGCGAGCAGGGCAAGGAGGCGGTGTGCGACCGGCCGCGCCATCAGCGCGACGAGTCCGAGGGCGACGAGGATCGCGCCGGCCACTGCGAGCTCGGTCGCGACGCCGTACAGCGCCACGCCGACGAGCGCGAGCAGCACCAGCGCGATGAGGTCGGTCACGCGCTCGGCGATCACCACCGGCATCGTGCGTGTGGCCGGAATGCCCGCGGCTTCGCGCAGCAGCGCCGATTTCACCAACTCACCGACCTTGCCGGGCGTGATCGAGAGCCCGAGCCCGCACAGGAAGACGTGCGCGGAGAGCCGGCGCGGTACGACGGCGTCGACGCGGCGCAGGTAGCCATCCCACCGCACGAAGCGCAGGAAGTAGTTGCCGAGCGAGAGGGCGAGCGCCGCGAACACGCCGCCCGGCGCGACGCGCGCGAGCCGGTCGCCAAGCGTGCGCACGTCGGCCACGAACGAGAACGCCGCGTACGCCGCGAGCGCAAGCGCGACGCCGACGGCGACGCGGCTCCAGAGCGACCTCATCGAGACCGGCCTCGGTGCCAGCGCATGGGGTGCGTTTTATACGTGGTATAAGAAATCATGGGAAACGAGAAGACGCGGGTCCTCGTCGCTGACGACGATCCGCACATCCTCTCAATGCTCAGCACGCGGCTCGGCAAGCGCGGGTACGACGTGCTCGAGGCGGCCGACGGGATCCAGGCCGTCGAGACTGCGAAGCGCGAGCTGCCCGATCTGATCGTGCTCGACGTCATGATGCCCGGGAAGAGCGGGTGGGAGGTCGCACGCGAGCTGCGCAAGGACGAGCGCACTCGCGGCATCGGCATCCTCATCCTCACCGCGATCGGCGAGTCGATGAACGAGCTCAGCTCGCCGCTCTATGGTGCCGACGACTACCTCGACAAGCCGTTCGAGTTCGCCGACCTCGAGCAGCGCATCCAGCGCATCCTCGACGCGCGCACGGCCAAGCGCGGCGAGTAGTCCGCCGCCCGCGCCACCTGCGGGCCGCGTCCTACTCGTCCTCGTCGTCGCGGGACGAGCGCGACCGCGAGTTCTTCGCCGAGTACGCCTTGCTGTACCAGACGCTGTCCGACGGTACGATCGCAAGCACGTTGTCCCAGAGCTGGCGCGCCGTGGCCGGATCGTTCTTGGCGACGCGCGTCCCCTTTTCGTAGAGCTCCTTGGCCTTCTTCTCGAGGTTCGAGCGCACCTTGACGACGACAGCGCTCGCGCCGTTGCCATAGTTTAGGGCGACGTCGGCTGCCTTGCGCGCGGACTCCCACTTGCCATCGTTCCACAACGCCATCGCCGCGCGTGGAGCGACCGCGGCCAGCTTCTCGCGGAGGTACACCGCATGCGCGCCGCCAGCGCGGCGATCCGCGGCCAGCGCGGCCAAGTACGCTGTCATCGCGACCGACGGGCTGCCTGCGCCGCTCGAGTCTCCCTTGGCGATCATGAGCCCGACGTTGGTGTAGTCACGCGCCAGCGCGAGCATGCGATCCTCGTCGTCGCCGGCGCGGGCCAGGTTTGCACGCAGCGTCTCGGCCGCGCGGTCGAACTTGCGATCCTTGTACAGGCCCGACGCGGTTTTTTCGAACGCGAGCATGCGGCGCTCGGGGGCCGCGGACTTGCCGCCGCGCCTAGGCTCCGCGCCGCGCGGACCGGACGACCGCCCCTTGTCGGGAGGCGAGGTCTTCGCCACCTTGATGGGCGTCGGCGCGACCGTCGGCGCGACCGTCGGTGCGACGGAATCGGTGGTGCCTGCTGCGGCTGAGCCTGCGACCGCGGGTGTGGCGCTTACACGCTCGGCTCCGACGGCACCCAAGCCGGCGAGCGCGCCCGGCGCCGAGCCGCCGGTGCCTGTTGCCGCAGGCGGCTCCGTTCGCGGGTCGACCAAGGCAGCGTTGCCACCATCCGGGGCGGCGATCGTTGCGACGGTGGAGGCCGGTGCCGCGTCGTTCGCCGAGCCGCCGCGCAGCTTGTAGACCACGGTGAAGACGCCCGCCGCCGTGATCAGCACCCCCGCGCTGATCGCGAGACGCTTTCCGGTACCGCCGCGGTTAGGCAGCTGCATCGGCGCGGCGCGACGCGGAATGTATGGAACCTGAAGCGGCGGATAGCCGCTCGCGTAGCCTGCGTCGCGGCCGGCCGAGGGGGGCCAGGGGTTCACATACCCCGCGCTCGACGTCGGCCCGGTTGCCGCAGCCGCCGCGGTCGCCGGTGGTGGCACGGGCGACCACTCCTCTGGGGGGGCCGGCGGTCGCGCCGGTGCTTGCGCCGGTGGCCGCACCGGCGCGACCACGGGCGCCGGTGCCCGCGGGAGCCCGCGCGTCGCTGGGTCATCGAAGCGCAGCGTCGTGTTGCCGAGCTCGATGACGTCGCCGTCCTGCAGGAGCCGCGAGCCCGCGATCTCCGTCGTGTTCACGAGCGTGCCGTTGCCCGAGCCACGGTCCTGCACCGAGTAGCGGTTGCCGTCGAAGATCACGGTGACGTGCCGCCGCGACACCGAGATGTCGGCGAGCACCACGTCGTTGTCCGTGCCGCGACCGAGCGAGGTCTGCCGTGAGAGCAGGACAAACTCGCGGCCGCGATCATTTCCCGCCGTTGCAACCAGCCGCGCGGTCGGGCGGCTGTAGACTGGCGGTTTCGGCGCCCGTGGGACGGGCCGGAGGATCTCTTCGCTCTCCGTCGGCGCGCCGTCATCGGCCGTGTCGGCGATCAGCCGCCCGGAATCGTCCCCACGACGCGGCGGCAGCGGCGGTCGCCCGGCCACCGCTGGATTGGACCAGCTCGCGGCAATCTGCGCCGCGAACGTCGGGTCGACCACGGTCGCTTCGCTCGGAAGCTCGTCGTCACCCGCGGGTCCCGAGGGACCGACAGGCGTGCGACCGGCGGCGCCAGGGAAACCCTGCGACCGAGGAACCGACGACATCATGGCGAGGATAGCATACGCATGCGGCCGCTCCGTCGGTCTCCCCAGGGGACGCGTGTGATAGACCGGCGGGCATGACCTGTGTCGCGCCAACGAAAATCCTGGGGGTGGGCGTCAACTACCGCGCGCATGCGGTGGAGATGAAGAAGGCGCTCCCCGAGGAGCCGCTCTTCTTCTGGAAGCCGCCGTCGGCGTTGCTCGCGCCGGGCCAATCGATCGTCAGGCCGCGCGGCTACCTGCGGATGGACTTCGAGGGCGAGCTCGCGCTCGTGATCGGCAAGCGCGCGCGTCGGGTAGACCGTGCGCACGCGCTAGATTACGTGCTCGGTTACACCTGCCTCAACGACGTCACCGTGCGCGACCTGCAGGTGAAGGACGTGCAGTTCACGCGCGCCAAGGGCTTCGACACGTTCTGTCCGGTCGGTCCGCGCGTTGTCTCGGGGCTTGATCCGTCGAACCTTCGGCTCGTGACCCGCGTGAACGGCGTCGTGCGACAGGACTCGTCGACGTCGGATCTCATCTTCGACGTGCCGGCGATCATCGTGGCGGCGAGCCGCTTCTGCACGCTCGAGGAGGGGGACGTGATCACGACCGGGACGCCGTCGGGCGTGGGGCCGCTCGTCGCCGGGGACGTGGTGGAGATCGAGATCGAAGGGATCGGCATGCTGTCGAATCCGGTGGTCGACGAGGTCGACGAGTCGGTCGCCGGCTAGGCACGCCCTCGGTCGGCACGACGAATGCGCGCGGTGACGGTCGACAGCGCCGGCGCGACCGGATGCGTCTCGTCGAGCAAGCGGCCAGTGGTAAACGTGCCGATCGATTCACCGAAGGCACGCACCTCGTAACGCGTGTCGGCGGCGAGCCGCGCGTCGGGACGAAACGTGACGAGGTGGTCGAACCCGGTTGCGGCCTCCTCCGAGGCGGTGCCCGGGATCGCGGTGCCGGTGTCCGCCGCGACGACTGTGAACTCCGGCCGGCCGCCCCACACGACGTAGCTGGTCACGACGGCGTTGCGCGGCGCGCCGCCACCGGCCGGACGCACAACGAAGGAGCTGCCACACGAACCGGCGTGCGCTGACCACACGAGGGGCGCCGTGAGCGGGACTGCTAGCGCGACTGCTGGCGCGAGTGCTGCAGCGAGCGCGACTTGGCGCGACGGTCCGAACACGGGCCGAGGGCCGCGCGCGACGCGATCAGGAGTAGCGGTCGTTGCGCCACGGGTGCGCGCTGTTCGAGTAGCCGCGCACTTCCCAAAAGCCGGGGTGATCTCCGGCGAGAAACTCGATGCGTGAGATCCACTTCGCGCCCTTCCACGCGTAGAGCTGCGGCGTGATCATCCGCACCGGGCCGCCGTGATCGCGCGGCAGCGGGCCGTTGTCGGCGCGGTGGACGAGGAGCACGTCGGGCTTGAGCGCCTCCTCGAGCGGCAGGTTGGTCGTGTAGCCGTCGTAGGCGTGGCAGAGCACGTGCGTCGCAGCGTCGGTCGGCGCGGCGAGGGCCGCGAGATCGGCGAAGCGCACGCCGGTCCAATCGACGTCGAACCGCGACCAGGTCGTGACGCAGTGAAAGTCGCTCGTGTCGTCGACCTGCGGCAGCGCGAGGAAGTCGGCCCACGAGAGGCACAGGCGTTGCTCGCACGCGCCGTCGACGACGAGCTGCCAGTCGGCGAGCGCGATCTCCGGCTGCGACCCGAGGTCGAGCACCGGCCACTTCTGCGTCTCGATCTGTCCGACCGGAAGCCGCGGCATGCCGTGCCGGTTCGCGGACCCGCTTCCCTGCGGGGCAGCGTCGACCGCAGCCGGGGTGCGCTGCATCTTTGCGTCAAACCGCTCGCGCAGCCGCAGGCGGGACCGCACGACGCGGGCAAGCTTGTCGTCCTTGTCGTCCGCGGCCATGCCGACGTCGTAGCACTAATGCGTGTGGCCGAGCGCTTGGACGCAGACCGTCACGAGGAAGCCGGCGATCAGGCCGAGCGTGGCGATCCGCTCGTTCCCGTGGCTGTGCGTCTCGGGGATGATCTCGTTCGAGATGAGATAGATGAGCGCGCCGGCGGCGAAGGCGAGCGAGAACGGCAACGCGCCGGTGAGCTGGGCCGCGGCGGTGTAGCCGACGAGCGCGGCGACCGGGATGGCGAGGCCGGTCGCCGAGACGGTGGCGAGCGCGCGCAGCCGAGACCAGCCGGCGCGACGGAGCGGCGCGGTCATGACGGCGCCCTCGCAGAGATTCTGAAACGCGACCGCCGCGGCGAGGGTCCAGCCGAGCGCGTGCGTGTGCGCGTCGTCGGCGGCGAACCCCGCGCCGATCGCGAAGCCCTCGGGGATGCGGTGAATCGTCATCGCGCCGAGGACGAGCAGGCCCTGCCGCTCGTCGCCAGCGTGGTGGTGCTCGCTGTGGTCGTGGTGGTGCTCGCCGGCGAGGTGCTCGTGGTGTCCGCCCGCGTGCCGGTGCGGGATCACGCGGTCCATCGCCATCAGTGCGCCGGCACCGGCCGCAAAGCCGACGAGCACCTGCGCGAGCGTGCCAAAATCGATGCCGTGCGGGCCGTGCGCGCGCTCGATCGCCGCGCTCATCAGGCCGAGCGTGGCGGCGGAGATCATCAGGCCCGCCCCGGTACCGAGCACCAGATCGTAGGTGCGGCGCGGCAACTCGGGGCGAAAGAGGAACGGCAGCGCGCCGAGTCCGGTGGCGAGCCCGGTCGACAGGGCGACGAGGAGCAGGGGGCCCACGGCCGACGCAGTCTACACTAGGCACGTGCGGGTCCGTGCGTACGTCGGCCTCGGGGGCAATGTCGGTGGCGGCGGTGCGGTGCGTGCGGCGTTCCTCGGCGCAGCGGCGGCGCTGGCACGCGTGGACGGCGTGACGAGCGTGCGGCTCTCGTCGCTCTGGGCGAGCGCGCCGTGCGGGCCGATCGCGGCGCAGCCAGAGTTTTCCAACGCGTGCGCCGAGCTCTCGCTCGCCTCCTGCTCGGCCACGGCGCTGGTTGCCGAGCTCCTCGCCATCGAGCGTGCGTATGGACGCGAGCGCGCGCGCGAGGTGCCGATGGGGCCGCGCACGCTCGATCTCGATCTGCTGCTGCTGGGCGAGCTCGTCGTCGACGACCCCGGTCCGCCGCGCGCAATCGTGCCGCACCCACGGCTCTTTCAGCGAGCGTTTGCGCTGGCGCCGCTCATCGAGCTCGCCGGGCCCGAGCTCGTCGTGCCCGGGTTCGGTGTCGCGGGCGCGTTGCTCGTGCGGCTCGGCGAGCAGCAGGTCCGTCGGCTCGGGCCGCTATAGCGTCAGCTCATCGCGTCGCAGCAGCCGACGGATGTTGCTGCGGTGGCGCACGACGATCACGAGCCACGCCGTGCCGCCGAGCGCGAGTGTCGCGGGGGGCTCACTGTGAACGGCGAGCGCGATCGGCAGCACGGTTACGGCGGTGAGCGACGCGAGCGAGGCGATCCGCTTGGCGGCGAAGATGGCGATCCAGAGGCCGAACGCGGCCGCCGCGGGCAGCGGCGCGATCGCGAGGAATACGCCGCAAGCAGTCGCGACGCCCTTGCCGCCGCGCAGGCGCAGCCAGATCGGGAACACATGGCCGGCGATCGCCGCGAGTCCGACGGCGGCGACGAGCGTCGGGAGCGCGGGGTCGCCGGCGAAGGCGGCGCGGGCGAGCGCGATCGGTAGATAGCCCTTGAGGGCATCGACCAGCAGCACCAGCACGCCGAGCTTCTTGCCGAGCGCGCGGGCGACGTTGGTCGCGCCGATGTTCCCGCTACCGACCTGCGTGAGATCGACGCCGCGCGCTCGCGCCACCAGCACGCCGGTCGGCAGCGAGCCGGCGAGGTAGCCGAGGAGAACGGCAGCGGCACCCGCCGGGATCGTCAGTTCCACCGACAAACGCTACCACCAGCGACGGACCTGTTCGAGCGCCGAGGTCCGCGTTGCGGGCGGCAGCGACGCGAGAAAGGTGGCGCCGTAGCCGCGCGCGAGGATGCGTCGGTCGAGGATCGCGACGATGCCGCGATCGTCGCGCCGCCGGATCAGTCGGCCAAAGCCCTGCTTGAGCGCGAGCGCGGCGCGCGGGAGCTGGTAGTCGCGAAACGGATCTTCGCCGCGCTCGAGCAGCCGCGCCGAGCGTGCGGCGGTGAGCGGCTCATCGGGCACGCCGAAGGGGAGCTTCTCGAGGATCACCAGCGAGAGGCTGTCGCCGGGGACGTCGACGCCCTCCCAGAACGCGCCGGTGGCGAGCAGCACCGCGCCGCCGGTGCGAAAGTCGTCGAGCAGCGCGCCGCGAGGGCGCTCGCCCTGCACGAGTACGCGGTAGGGCGCGTCGCTGCCGCGCAGGGCGGCGGCCGCGTGGGCGAGCGCGCGGTGGCTGGTAAACAGCACGAACGCGCGGCCGGCGGTGATCGCGAGCAGCTCGCGGATTCGTGCGAGCGCGGCGTCGGCGAAGTCGGGCTCGCTCGGTAGCGGCAGATCTTGCGGCAGGTAGAGCATCGCCTGCCGCGCAAAGTCGAACGGCGAGTCGACGAGGAGCTCGGTGCTGGTGTCGGGCTCGAGTCCGAGGCGCGCGCGGGTGAACTCGAACGAGCCGGCGGTGGTGAGTGTGGCCGAGGTGAAGACGACGCTGCCGATCGCCTCGGCGACGCGCTCGCGTAGCAGCGGGCCGACCTCGATCGGTGAGGCGTGCAGGTGGACCTGTCGACCGCGCAACTCGGCCCAGTGCACATGCCGGTGGCCCGGCGGCTCGGCGAGCTGGGCCAAGTCGGCGCGGATCGCCTCGGCGCGGCGGCAGATCGCCTCGTGCTCCTCGCCGCCATCCGGGGCTGCCGCCGCGCGTCGCTCGGCGTGGCGCGCGAGCTCTTCGAGCGCGGCGTCGAGCCGGAACCAGCTCTCCTGGCGCGGGCTGGCGAAGAGGTCCGATGGCGAGGCGAGCCGCGATTCCGCCGCCGCCGCACCGGGCCGCGCTTCGTAAACCGACGCTGCGCGCGCGCCGTCGAGCTCGCCGAGTCGCCGTCGCAGCGCGGCGAACAGCTCGTCGGCACGCGCGTCGAGGTTTGCGAGCAGGCGTTCGGCAGCGCGTCGCTCATCGGTTGGCGCGGCGAGCGCGGAGAGCTCCTTGAGGGCGTCGCGACTGAGTGTCGCGAGGCGGTGCGTCGACACCGCGACGCCGAAGTGCTCGGTCGCGACGTCCTCCACTTGATGAGCCTCGTCGAAGATCACGGCGTCGTACGCGGGCAGGACCTGTGCGCCGGCGAAGGCGTGACGCAGCGCCAGGTCGGCGAAGAAGAGGTGGTGGTTCACGACGATGATCTCAGCGCGCGCGGCCGCACGCCGCGCCTGCGTGACGAAGCAGCGCTCCCAGTACGGGCAGCGCGGGCCGAGCCGTGCGTCGGGCGTGGTGGTGACGACGCGCCACGCCGGGGCGTCCTCGGGGACCGAGGCGAGCTCGCTCTTGTCGCCGGTCTGCGTCGTGCGTGACCACGCCGCGATGCGAACGAGATCGGGATCGGCCGTGTCGCCAAGCTCGGCGAAGCGGCGGCGGCAGAGGTAGTTCGAGATCCCCTTGAGCGCGACCACCTCGATCTCGAGGCCGAGGCGCTCGCGGAGCAGCGGCACGTCGCGCGCGAGGATCTGCTCCTGCAGCGTGCGCGTCCCGGTCGAGATGACGACCTTCTTCCCCGACAGCGCGGCCGGCACGAGGTACGCGAGGGTCTTGCCGGTGCCGGTGCCGGCCTCGACGAGCAGCGGGCGCGCGTCGTCGAGCGCGTCGAGCACGGCACCGGCCATCGCGAGCTGCTCGGGGCGGTGCTCGTAGCCGGGGAGCGCCTGCGAGAGGCGTCCGCCGGGGCCGAGGAGATCGAGGAGCGCCGCGCGCACGAGCTAGCCCGGCTTGCGGGCAGCCTTCTCGGCGTGACCGCTCGTGCCGGCGCGGCGCTCGAGCTCGGCGTAGAGCTGTGCCGTCGGGATGCGACGCGCGGCGAGCCCGACGAGGAGGTGGTAGAGGAGGTCGGCCGCCTCGGCGACGACGCGTTCGTCGGTGCCGTGCTCAAGCTCGACGGCGAGCTCGGTCTGCTCCTCGGCGAGCTTGGCGAGGATCTTCGGCATGCCGGCGTCGAGGAGGGAGCGGGTGTACGAGGCGGTGGCGGTGGCGTCGCGTCGCGCCTCGATCGTGCGTGCGAGTTGGTCGATCGCGGCAGCGGGGACGCCGAGGTGGCCGTCGTCCGGGATGACCGCCCCGTCGGCGAGACTGCCGAGGACGTTGTGAAAGCAGGTCGTCCGCCCGGTGTGGCAGGCCGGCCCTGCGGGGTCGCACAGGACGAGCAACGTGTCGGCGTCGCAGTCGTAGCGGACCTCGCGCACAGCGAGCGTGTTGCCGCTGGTCTCGCCCTTCTGCCAGAGCCGGCCCCGCGAGCGTGAGTAAAAGTGAGCGGTGCCCGAGGTGCGCGTCAGCGCCAGCGAGTCGGCGTTCATCCACGCCACCATCAGCACGGCGCCGGTCACGGCATCTTGCGCCACCGCCGGACAGAGACCGCGTTCGTCCCACTGGATCGGCATGGAGCCGACGCTAGCACGCGTGCCGTTCACGCCAGCGCGCGGACCGGCACGCCGTGCGCGGCGAGGTAGGCCTTCGCTGCGCGGATCGTCTGTTCGCCGAAATGAAAGATCGACGCGGCGAGCACGGCGTCAGCAGCGCCGACGGTGAGCCCAAGGCGGAGATCCTCGAGCCCGCCAACGCCACCCGAGGCGATCACCGGCACCGGCACGCGCCGCGCGACCTCGGCGGTGAGCTCAAGGTCGTAGCCCGAGCGGGTGCCGTCCTTGTCCATGCTGGTGACGAGCAGCTCGCCGGCGCCGAGGCGCGCGGCCTCTTCGCACCACGCGAGCGCGTCTCGGCCGGTGGCGTGGCGACCGCCGTGGGTGAAGACCTCCCAGCGCAGCGTCGGTCCGGCGCTGCGACGCGCGTCGACCGCGACTACGATCGCCTGCGCGCCGAAGCGGTCGGACGCTGCGCGCACCAGCGTCGGATCGAGCAGCGCGGCCGTGTTCATCGCCACCTTGTCGGCGCCGGCGCGGAGCAACGCGGTGACGTCGTCGACCGTGCGCACGCCGCCGCCGACGGTGAGCGGCATGAAGATGCAGTCGGCGGTGCGTTCGACGAGGTCGAGCAGGGTCTTTCGCCCCTCGTGCGACGCGGAGATGTCGAGGTAGCAGAGTTCGTCGGCGCCCTGCGCGTCGTAGGCGGCCGCAGCGAGCACCGGATCGCCTGCGTCGCGCAGCGCGACGAAGTTCACCCCTTTCACGACGCGGCCGTCCTTCACGTCGAGACAGGGGATGATCCGGCGCGTCAGCATGCGACGAGCGCCTCGGCCAGCGTGAAGTCCCGGTCGTAGAGCGCGCGTCCGACGACGCAGCGCTGTACGCCTGCGCGCGCGAGGGCCCGCAGGTCCGCGAGCGAGGAGATGCCGCCCGAGGCGATCACCGGCAGCGCGCCGAGCGCCAACTGGAGCTCGGCGGTCGCGCGGACGTTCGGCCCGGTGCGCAGGCCGTCGCGGGCGATGTCGGTGTAGAGGATCGCGGCTGCGCCCCACGCCGCCGCGCGCGCGGCGAGCTCGGTCGCGTCGACGTCGGTCGCTTCGGTCCAGCCGGCGACGGCGACCTTGCCGTCACGCGCATCGACGGCGACGACCACCCGCCCCGGGTGCGCGCGGCAGGCGCGCTCGACGAACGCGGGATCGCGCACCGCCGACGTGCCGAGCACGACCAGCGTCGCGCCGGCGTCGAGCAGTCGCACGATCGCCGCCTCGTCGCGCACGCCTCCGCCAGCTTGCACCGGCAGCCCCGAGGCCGCCGCGATGCGCGCAATGGCGTCGAGTTGGCGCGGCTCGCCGGCGAACGCGCCGTCGAGATCGACGACGTGGATCGCGGTCGCGCCGTCGCGGGCGAACTGCTCGGCCACTTCCCACGGGCGCTCGTGGTAGACGGTCGCGTCCTCGCGGCGCCCCTCGCGCAGGCGCACGACGCGGCCGTCGAGCAGATCGATGGCGGGGATTACGCGCAGGTGACGAACCTTGTGAGCAGCGCGAGCCCGACCGACTGGCTCTTCTCGGGGTGAAACTGGCAGGCGAAGACGTTGTCCTTGCGTACGGCAGCGGCGAAGCGCACGCCATAGTCGCACTCGAGTACGGTGACGCCCGGCTCGCTCGGCACGGCGTAGTAGCTGTGGACGAAGTAGACGTGCGCGCCGTCGGGGAGTCCGCGCCAGTTCGGCTCGTCGCGCCCCGGCGCGAGGTGTACGTCGTTCCACCCCATGTGCGGCACCTTGCGCGTAGGGCTCTCGGGGCGAAAGCGTACGACGCGCCCGGCGAGCACGCCGAGACCGCGCACCGGGCCCTGCTCCTCGCTCTCGTCGAACAGCACCTGCAGCCCGAGGCAGATGCCGAGGTAGGGGCGACCGGCGGCGATCACCTCGCGCAGCGCAGCGTCGAGCCCGCGCGCGGCGAGCCCCGCCATGCAGTCGCGAAACGCGCCCTGCCCGGGGACCACGACACGGTCGGCGCGACGAACGACGTCGGGATCGGCCGTGACGATCGGTCGGCCACCGACGGCCGCGAGCGCTTTTTCGACCGAGCGGAGGTTGCCCGAGCCGCTGTCGACCACGGCGATCACGCCGTGAGCGTTCCCTTGGTCGACGGGACGGCGCCGGCGAGGCGTGGGTCGATCCCGCTCGCGCGGTCGGCGGCGCGCGCGAAGGCCTTGAAGATCGCCTCGATGATGTGGTGCGCGTTCTCGCCGTGGTGCAGCACGACGTGGAGGTTGCACTCCGCGCGCGAGACGAACGCGGCGAAGAACTCCTTCGCGAGCATGCAGTCGAAGCCGCCGACCCACTTGCCGTCGAGCCCCACGACGCGCCAGACGAACGCGGGGCGTCCGCAGAAGTCGATCGCACAGGTCACGAGCGTGTCGTCCATCGGGATCGTCGCGTCGCCGTAGCGCACGAGGCCGCGGCGATCGCCGAGCGCCTGCCGGAACGCGGTGCCGAGCGCGAGGCCGACGTCCTCGACGGTATGGTGGCCGTCGATCTCGATGTCGCCGCGCGCGGTGAGCGTGAGGTCGAACTGCCCGTGGCGCGCGAAGGCGTCGAGCATGTGGTCGAAGAAGGGGAGCGGCGTCTTGACGTCGCGTCGGCCCGCGCCGTCGAGGGTGAGCGCAACGGAGACGGCGGTCTCGGCGGTCTTGCGCTCGACC
Organism: Myxococcales bacterium; assembly: GCA_009692535.1. Classification (GTDB taxonomy): domain Bacteria; phylum Myxococcota_A; class Polyangia; order Haliangiales; family SHYZ01; genus SHYZ01. The sequence goes on along the minus strand of SHYZ01000082.1, from coordinate 156 downwards.
GTCGCGGTCCGCGGGGCGTCGGCGTCGGGCGCGGGCGCGTCGGCGGTCACGCGCGCGAGCCTAGCGCGGAACGCGAGGGCCCGCGAGGCGACGGGGCCGCGACGGGGCCGCGACGGGGCCGCGACGGGGCCGCGACGGGGCCGCGACGGGGCCGCG
>SHYZ01000081.1 GCA_009692535.1 Myxococcales bacterium | reverse complement strand
GTTTTCGAGACGGTCGCGCGCAGGCACGCCGAGGCCGCAAGCTCGCGCGCAGTCGCCGCCAAGATGGCTTCGCTCTTCCCCTCGGCATCCTTCACCGACACGATCGACGATGAGCCGCCTACCTCGCTTGAGGGCGGCGCGCACACGCTCAACGAGACCGCCCCGCTCGGCGAGCAACGACGCGTGGTGTTCGTCGCGTGCCGACTCGGCGAAGGGCACGCCGACCACGAGGCGCCGTCGGAAACCTTCCGGCGTGATCGCCGCCTGCTCGCGGACCTCGCTTACAAGCACGGGGCGGTCGTCGAAGCAGAGGGCGTCGAGTGGCTCCACGCCACCTTCGGCGTGGAGTTCGCCGGCGAGGACGACCTGCTCCAAGCCAGCCGCTTCGCGCTCGATGCCATCGAGGCACTTCGTGAGGCCTCGGCGACGGCTACGCCACTGCGCATCGGGATGCAGTCCGGGATCATCGCACGCGCAACCGACGACGGTGCCACAGCGCCCCACGGGCTGCGCGCGCTCGGTGATGCACGAGCGACCACCCGCGCACTTGCAAATGCCGCACGCGCAGGGCGCCCGCTCTTCGGCGGCCAACCAGGACGCCACGCTGCGGCGCACTTCGAGTTTCGCGTGCGGGAGGAGCCGGTGGACTTGCGTGGCCGGTCGCTGTCGACGCGCGAGCTGGTCGGACCTCGCACCGTACCAGCTGGACCGATTTCAACGCTGCCGGACGTCGGCCCTTTCATCGGGCGCGACGACGACCTGCTCGCGCTTCAGGCCGCGTGGAACCAGGCCCGACACGCCAACGCGCGCATCGTCGTCTGCGTCGTCGGCGCCGCCGGCATCGGGAAGACCCGTCTTGTGGCCGAATTCAGCTCGGCGATAGCCCACGACCAGCCGGTCTGTGTGCGCGTCGCAGCGATGCCGGGCGACGACGACAACCCCTGCGCGGTCATCGCGGCCATCTTCCATGCCGCCGTCGGCCTGCCACCCAGCCGAGGCGCTGCCGCGCGCGCGCTGCTCCGCTCGCGCCTCGGTCGCATGCTCGCTGCAGCGGAGCTGCCACAGCGTGAGCTCGACGGCACCCTCGCGGCCGTCGAGCTCGCCACCGCGCTCCGTGACGGCCTCGCGCCCGAGCGGGAGCCACAACCAGAACAGCTGCGAGCCCAGCTCATCACGGCGGTCGGCGCCGTGCGGTCGCTGGCGCCAGCGGGTCGCCCACGGTTGACGGTGCTCGAAGATTTGCAGTGGGCCGACGGGACGAGCCGAGGCTTGCTCGGCGGGCTGCTCGACGCGGAAGCGCCCGGCGCCGAGCTCGTCATCGTGACGGTACGCCCCGGGCCCGACGGTGAGCTGCCGGATCTCGGCGCGCGCATCGCCACCGTGATTCGCCTCAACGAACTTCGCGCCGAGGACCGTCGTGCGCTGGCCCGTGTGCGTCTCGGGCCCGACTGCGCTGACGACGCGGTGGCGTTGGTCGAGCAGCGCGGCGGTGGCAACCCGCTCTTCATCGAAGAGCTCGCGCTCGCGGTCACGCAGCGCGGGGCCGGCGGCGGCGGTGGCTTGCCCGACGGGCTGCGCGGCGTGGTCATGGCGAGAGTCGAGCAGCTACCGCGCAACGCCAAGGCTGTGCTGCAGCATGCCGCGGTCCTCGGCTCACGCTTTAGCGCAGTGATCCTCGAGGCGATTGTGGGGCGCTCCGTGGTGCGCGCGCTCACGCTCCTCGAGGAGAGGGACTTGGTGGTGCGCGTCCCCGAGGCGGCCAGCGCCGTCGGGGTGATCGCCGAGCACGCCAACAGCCACGCCTTCCGCCACGGCCTGCTGCAGGAGTACGTCTATGAATCGCTGTCGGCCGCCGCGCGCGGTCGTGCCCACCGTGAGGTCGGGCTGGTCCTCGCCGACCGCTATGAGGCCGGCCGTGGGGAGTCGCCTGCGATGATCGCGCGCCACCTCGAGCTCGGCGGCGAGCGTGCGCGCGCTGCCGGCTATCACCTGCGCGGCGGTCGGATCGCCCTCGCCGCCTCCGACAGCCGCCGTGCCGAGCAGGGCTTCACCCGCGCCCTGGCACACGAGGAGCACCTCGACCCTGAGGCTGTACGTGAGGCGACGAGCGGGCGCGCCGAGGCCCGTTTTCATCTCGGCGAGCACGAAGGGCAGCGCGAGGATCTCGACCGGCTCGAGTTGCTCTGCACCCACTCCCCGCCAGATCTGGCGGCAGCCTTGAACCGACAGGCGAGCCGCCTCATGCGACTCGGCGAGTACGGCGCCGCTGCGACGATGACCGAGCGGGCCGAGCGGGCCGCCCAAGCTGGTGGCGCGGACCGCGCCCTTGGCGAGGCCTGGCTGATCCGAGGCGAGGCGTTCGAGCGGATCTCCGATTTCGATCGTGCGCTGCACGCGGTGACGCACGCGCTGGAGATTTTCCGTCGCATCGACGCCGCGCCCGAAGAGACGCGCGCGCTCGTCGGCCTCGGCCGCATCCATCTGCTCGCGTCACGCTACGAAGCCGCGCTCACCTACTACCTCCCTGCGCTCGAGCGCGCGGAGCGGACCCAGGACAGCTGGGCGGAGCGGTTGGTCTGCAACAACGTGGCGGTGCTCCACTTGTGTCTCTCCAACTATCCCCGCGCGATGGCCCACGCGCGTCGGGCCCACGAGATCTGTCGTCGGCTCGCCGATCGCCCGCGCGAGGGGGACAACGCCTCGGTGATCGGCAACGTCTTTTTACTCGTCGGTCGCCTCGACGAAGCGCGCGAGTGGTCACGGCAGGGTCTCGAAATCCACGCGCAGACCGGCTCGCGGTGGAGCCGTGCCGACGCGCTGGTGTATGGCGGCGCGACCGAGTTGCTGCTCGGCGAGAGCGAAGTCGCGCTGGCGATGCTCAACGAGTCGATCGCCCTCGCCGACGAGATCGGCGCGCGCTACGTCAAGGCGAACGCGCTGAACCAGCGGGCGTTGGTCTGGCTCGGGCGCGGGACCCCGCGTGACCTTGCTGCGGCCGAGCGCGATGCGTCGAGCGCGGCGGAGTGCGGCCGCGACGCCGCCCTGCATGGCTGCGTGATCCAGGGGCTCTCACGCACCGCGCTGGCGCGACTGCGCGCAGGCGCACCTGAGCAAGCACTCGCGCCGTCGAGCGAGGCAATCGCACGGCTCGACGAACTCGGCCACATCGAGTGGTCGGAGGAGGAGATTCACCTCACGCACTCGCGCGTCCTTCGTGCTCTTGGCGACCCATCGGCCGACGACTCACTGCAACGAGCCCACTACGGACTCAACCAAAAGCTCCAGCGCCTCGATCGCCCCGAGTGGCGCGAGAGCTTCGCCTCGCTCGCGCTCCACTGCGAAATCAGAGACGAGTTCGTGCTCACGCGCACGACCGAATGAGACCCGCGCACGGCGGGACGGGCTAGACGCCTCAGGTGCCGCCGAAGCCGATCGTGATCGTCCCGCCCTCGTCGAGCACCGGCACCTCGCGCCGCCCGCCGGAGAGCACCAGCATCTCGGCAAGCCGAGCCGCGTCGCGCTTCACGTCGTAGTACGCGACCTCGTCGCCCTTGGCCTCATGCGCCTCACGAGCCGCGGTGGTGTAGGGGCAGTTCTCCTTACCAAAAATCCTGACCATCGCCATTTCAGGCTCCTCGTGCACGTCACGCGCAGCGGCGAGGTTACGCGATCCAGCCGCCGCCCACGACCCGATCCTCGTCGTAGAACACCGCGGCCTGCCCCGGCGCGACCGCCGGCTCGCCTACGTCGAAGCGCACGCGCGCACCGTCGCCACGCGGCTCGATCCATGCCGGCGCCGGCTGGTGCCGGTGGCGCACCTGCACCAGCGCGCGCAAGTCGGTCTGCGGTCGCGCCGCGCCGAACCAACGCACGTCGGTCACGTCGACCTCGCTGCGCTTGGTCTCCTCGCGGCTGCCGACGCGCACCCGCCGCGTGAGCGCATCGATCGAGACCACGTAGCGCGGCGCGCCGGCGAGTCCGATGCCACGCCGCTGCCCGACGGTATAGCGATGCACGCCCGCATGTCGCCCCACGACCTCGCCGTCGCCGTCGACGAACTCGCCCGCGAGCGGCGCCGCATCGCCCGCCCGCTCGACGAAACCGGCGTGGTCCCCGTCGGGCACAAAGCAGATCTCCTGCGACTCCTGCTTCTCGGCGTTGGGCAGCCCCGCCGCACGGGCGCGCGCACGGACCTCTTCCTTGGTCATGCCGCCGAGCGGGAAGAGCACCGCCGCGGCGTCCTCCCTCGGCATCGCGAACAGGAAGTACGACTGGTCCTTGCCGTCATCGACCCCGCGAAAGAGCTGCGGCGAGCCGTCCGCGCCGGGCTCCATCCGCGCGTAGTGACCGGTCGCGAGTCGCTCCGCGCCGAGGGCGCGCGCGCGCCGCAGCAGCGGGCCGAACTTGATGCGCTCGTTGCAGCGTACACAGGGATTTGGCGTCCGGCCGGCACGGTACTCGGCGACGAAATCGGCCACCACCTCCCGCGCAAACGCCTCGCTGTGGTCGACCACGTAGTAGGGGATGTCGAGGTGGGCGGCCACCCGCCTCGCATCCTCGAGGTCGGCGGGGCCGCAGCATCGCCCCGCGGCGGACGCGGCTGGAGCGCTCTCGTCGCGCAGGCGGAGCGTGAGGCCGACCACGCGGTGCCCGGCCTCAACCAAGAGCAGCGCCGCGACCGCGCTGTCCACGCCGCCCGAGAGCGCGACCACAACGGTATTGCCGGGCAGGGTCACGTTGCCGCGACTATAGCAGCGGGCCTGAGCGGTCACCGGCGTTGAGGCTTCGACACCAGGTGACGGTTTCCACGCCATCGAGTGTCAGTTCCTCAACACGGCGCGCAGTCCTGCCAGCGCAGCGCAAGCGGGTAGCGCCTCGGCTACGCCGTCGCGTGCTGCACGAAGCCAGCGCTGACGGCGCGACGGTTCCTCATGCGCAGCTGCCGCTCGGCCACGAGCCGCGCGCCCTGCGTATCGACGTCCTGCCAGAAGCTCGTGCCCACGTCGATCACCGCGGCACGACCTCGCCTCGCGAGCGCCCGCACACCATCAGAGAGCGAACAATCGCCCGTATTGCGGCGCACCTCGTCGAGCGCGCAAAAGAGCGCGGGCGTGGCCGCGAAGACGCCACAGTCGACGCAGTCGTAGTCGACGAGGTGCTTGCCGATCTCGCGAATCCGCCCGCCCTGCGTCACGACCTTGGTCGCATCGTCGAGGTCGTAGACCGACGCCAGGCGACGGTCCACGCACAGGTGCAGATCGGCGATGGCGAGGTCGGCCGAGGCTGCCGCGCGCGCCATCCCGGGCTCGTAGACGTGGTCGGCCATCGAGATCAGGAACGGTCCTGACACCCGCGCTCTCGCCGCGAGCACCGACACGCCGTTGCCCAGCTCGTACTCTGGATTCTCGACCGTGACGACCGAAAAGCCGCGCCGCCGGTGATCGTTCTGGCGCGCAGCGAGCGCCTCGCGCACCTCGTCGCCGCGATAGCCGGTGACGACATGCACCCGACGGATGCCTGCGCCGACCAGGCTGTCGATGGTGCGATCGAGCAGCGACCGGCCCTCCACAAGCTGCAGCGGCTTGGGCAGATCGGCCGGGTTCACGCGGATGCGCGTCCCTTTGCCAGCTGCCAAGATCACCGCCTCGCGAATCATCCGCCGGGGGTCATGCAGTTCCGATACCACCGACCTGCTTGGCGCTGGCCAGATTGACAGCTCCGGGGCCCGCACGTATTTAGGGGACGCATGTTGCGGGGGCGGATGGCTGGGGGTGGCCGGGCCCAGGCGGCGCCCGATGCGGCGTACGACCGCGCGATCTTCCTGATGCTCGACGGCGCGCGCGGCGATCTCTTCGCCGACCTGCTGCGTGCCGGCGAGCTGCCACAGGTCGCACGGCACATCGTCGAGCCGGGTGCGCACGCCACCGCAACGACCGTCTTCCCCTCGGTGACCGGCGTCGCGTACGCCCCGTACCTCACCGGCTGTTTCCCTCAGCGCACCAACCTCACCGGCGTGCGCTGGCTCGACCGAAAAAAGTACGCGCGCCGGAATCTGTCGGCCAGCCGCTTCCGCAGCTACGCCGGCCTCGGCCATTACATGTGGGACCGCGATCTCTCCACCGACGTCCGCACGCTCTTCGAGCTGGTCCGTCCGTCGTCGAACATCTTCGGCACGATCAGCCGCGGCACCGGCCTGCACCGCAACTCGTTCTACCTGCGGCGCGTCCCGTGGGCGCTCAAGTTTCACCTCACCGGCGACTGGGCTCCGATCGACGAGCGCTCGAACACGCACCTGTACCGGGCCGCTGGCCGACCGCGCGAGCGATTCACCTTTCACACCACGCTGCAGATCGATGAGCACTCGCACCACGACGGCCCGTTCTCGCCGCGGGTGCGCGAGGGCTATCGCCGCTTCGACCAGATGGTCGGCGAGCTGGCCCGGCGGCTCAGCGACAAGGGGCGACTCGAGCGCACGCTGCTGGTGCTCGGCTCGGACCACGGTCATGGCGAGGTGCACGCGCACTTTGACCTCGCGGCCTGGGTGGCGGCGCGCGGCCTCGCGACGTTGAGCTACCCAAAGGCGTTCGGCCGGCGTTGGTTCTCGAGCGAGGCCGCGGTCATGGTGGGCGGCAACGGCATGGGGCAGATTTATCTGCGCGGCGCGGGCTGGGCGGCCGACGAGAGCGGCGAGGAGCGACTCGCACACACGCCCGGCCTCGTCGACGACCTGCTCGCGGAGCCGGCGGTCGACCTCTGCGCGTGGGGCCGCGCCGATCAAGCTGTCGAGGTGCGCTCGCGTCGTGGCGCTGCGACGGTCCGCCTATTCGACGACAGGGTCGAGTACCGCGTCCACGGCAGCGACCCGTTCGGCTACGGACCGCTGCCCGAGCGGCTCGACCGACGCGCAGCGCTCAAGGAGACCCAGGAGACCAACTACCCCGACGGACTGGTGCAGGTCGCGCAGCTCTTCGGCGCGGCACGCACCGGCGATCTCCTGATCAGCGCGGCGCGCGGCTACGATCTTGGCGGCGACGCGGGTCGCCGTTCCTTCCGCAGCGGTCACGGCTCGCTGCACCGCGATCACATGGCGGTGCCGGTGGCGATGAACCATCGCTTCGACACGACCGCGGTGCGCACCGTCGATCTCTGCCCATCGATTCTGACGCTGCTCGGCGAGCCGGTGTTGCCGTGCCTCGACGGCGAGTCGCTGATCACGCAGCGCCGCCCCTTGCCGTCAAGCTAGCGTCGGCGCGCGAGCTCTGCGGCAGCGTCGTCGGCCATGTGTCGGCCGAGCTCGGCCACGCAGGTCTCGCGCGCGACGCGAATGTCCTTGGGGCGGAGCCCGGCCTTCACCCGGCTGCGCGATTTCTCGGCGGACCACGCGCCGAGAATCTCGATCTTGTCGCGCGGGTAGCGGCCCAGGTTGGCGACCACCGAGCAGGTCACCGCGCCGTCCTTCGGATCGACCTCGACGAGGATTCGCGACACCTCAAGGTAGTAGCCACGTAGGCCAGCGCGCTGAAGCGCCAGTCGGTCCGGCATGCGCCCCCCTTCCCAGGTGGTGCGTGCACCGTGCCGCGTGAGTCCATCCTGCAGCGCCGTACGCAGCCGGGGCGAGAGATCTTCGTTCGCCTGCGCGCCGGCGCGCACCGAAGAGAGGTCCACATACGCAGCCCGTGCCAACGGTGCAGCGACCGCCGTGGCCACCACGGCCGCATCGGGCGTCGTGCGCAGTGGCCGGAGTTGCGCGAACGCAGCGGCTGCTTGCTTGCGGGCACCAATATCCGGGTCCTCCACGGCCGCACGCTCGAGCGCGCTCAGCACTGCCGTGAGCGAGGTCAGCGGGGTGGTCGCGTCCACCATCCGCGGCAGCGACACCGCCACGAAGAAGCGGAGGCTCGATGACTTGTCCCCGAGCGCGGCCACGAACGGCAGCAGCGCGCGGCGAGGGTTGGCCTTGCGCAGCCCGATCGCCGCCGACAGCCGGACCTTGTCGTCGGGGTCGCTCGCCAGGGTTCGCACCAGCGTGTCGACCTGATCGGCCGCAGCACGCCGGGGCTGGATGAGCAGGCAGCTTAGCGCGAGCAGCGTGCAGGCCAAGACGCTCGTGGCTGTCGACCTTGCCGTCGTCGCGTAGGTTGGCATCTGCTGCATCGCGCCGTCGGCTACTCGAACGCCGCGCGCTTCTCGCGAGCCAGCGCGCCGAGGTCCGTCCAAGGCTCGGCCGCGATGCTCTCCTCGCCGACACCGGCGAGCCGCCCAGCGTCCACGACCGCATCGAGCAGCTCGGCCTCGGCGCGCGCGCGGTCCCGCAGCGCGTCCTCCATCGCGCGGAACTGCTCGAAGAACGCCTGGAAGTGGTCGCCCTTGCGGAGCGCCTGGAGCGGCGGCAGCCGGCCGTCGCGGACGACATCGAAGGCGCCCGCGATCTTGTGCAGCGGCCCCGCGACGCGATGGGTCATGACGATGAGATAGCCGGAGAGCACGCCGACCAGCCCGAAGGCGACGAGGACCATGAGCGTGGCGCGACTGCGATCTTCCTGCCGGAGCGGCGCGAGGATTATTTCGCGCGCCGACTCGTCGAGGAAGTCCACCGTGGCGAGCTGCCGCTCGATCGCCAGCGTCGCGTGCTCCGCCAGCCGATGCTCGAGGAAGCCGAGCGTGCCGGCGATCGCCGCCGAGATCAGCGTGACCACGACGACGTAGCGAAGCTGCAAGCCGGCATCGAGGATGTAGTTGCGGAAGCGACGTTTTGGCCGCTGGCCCGGTGATGGGGCGAACGCGCCGGGCGGCACATTGGCCGTCGCAGCGAGCGTGGCCGGCTCGGGGCTATCCAAGACTCTGCTCCTTGCGGGCGACCAGCGCGTCGAGCTTGGCGAGCCCATCAGCGAGCTCGGGCGAGCGCGCGTCCAGCCCGTCCCGTCGCACCGCAGCGAGGAACGCGCGCAGCCGGACCACGTCAGTCTCCTGCCGCGCACGCACCGCGTCGTGCATTTCGCGGAAGTGCTCGTAGAACCCCTGCAGTTGGTCGCCTTGGCGCAGCGGAAACACGCGCGCAAACTTCTCGTCGCGGACCCGATCGAGATACGAGCCGATCTTGTGCAGCGGCCCGGCCACGTGGTGCGTCATCGTGATGCCGTACGCGAACAACCCCACCGAGAGCGAAACGCCGATCCCGAGCAGCACGAAGGCGAGCGTCTGCTTCTTCGCCACGAGCGCGGCAATCTCGACCTCCACCGACTCGGCCCCCAGGGTGATCAGCTGACCTAGCAGCACGTTTCGGCCGACGTCCGTGTCGCTCTCCGCACGGCGCATGACGAGCACGCCGAGCCCGGTCATCAGCAGCGCGGCGATGAGCACCATGAAGAGCGCGAAGCGGAGCTGGTACCTCGGGTCGAGGAGGTAGTTGCGCAGACTGCGCTGGTACGGACGGCTCACCGATTCACCCATGCAGTCCTCTTTCCTTCTACCGCGATCGCAGCATCGGGGCGACGGTCTTGCGCAGCACGCTGTCGACCAGCGCCTCCACACACGCCAATTTCGCCTCGTCGATTTCGCGCTCGCTCGGCCCCGTGTCCACGGTCGCCCGATTGCGCGCAGGGTCGAGCAGCCCGAACACACTCCGCTCCGGCCAACTCGCCACGAGGATCGACGCGCGACACGTCACCTTCGCGCCACCTGCAGCGCGAGTGATCTCAACCGCGGTGAGCGTGCCGTCGACATAGAAGGCCTTCTTGCCGGTCGCGGCCAGCTCGTTGCGGGTGGACGGGCGGATCCCCTGCCACTCAGTCGCGACGTCGGGCTCGCCGTCGAGCGCGGCACGGGCGGCGCGGCGAATCAGCGGCAGCACGCGGTCGTCGGCGGGCAGCGAAGTGTCGCTAAAAGTGCCGAGCTCGACGTAGATCGCTCGCCCTCGCGCCGGTCCAGGCAGCGTGTCATCACCCGCCAGCAAGCGCAGCTCGGGCAGCACGCGGGCCGCTTGCAGCCGCGGAAACTCATCCGGATCGGTCTCGGCCATTTTTGCCACCCGCGCAATCGCGGCCTGCCGTAGCTCCAGCGGATCGGCGGCGGTAAGGACCCGCGAGAGCGCGGCGACCACCACGCCCCGCACGCTCGGATCCGCGTCGTCGAGCGCGCGCACGAGCGGCAGCGGTGCGCGTCGGTCGCGCAGCTTGCCGAGGCTGAGCGCGGCCGAGAGCCGGACCTTGCTGTCGGCGTCGCGCAGGCTGGCGAGGAGGTCGCCGATGCGGTCGGCGTGTGCCACGCGCACCGGCAGCAGCAGCGCCACGAGGCCGACGAGGAGAACGAGCGACAGCGCGTGACGGGGCATGTGGGTGGCGCGCGCGTGGCAACGCGGACGACTGCCCCCTCGGACGAGCGCGTGCGTGGGCAGATTCAGCGTGCCCGGACGATATCGCCCCGCCACAAAGCCGGTCAACGGCTTGGTGGCAGCCTAGTGTCAGCCGCTGCAGAGGTAGCGCCGCGACAGCTCGACGTAGTGATCGGCCGAGGTCTCGAGCCACGCGAGCTCCTCGGCGGTGAGATCACGCTTGGGGCGCGCCGGCGAGCCGAGCGCGAGCGTCCCCGGCGGAATCCTAGTGCCGGGCGTCACGAGCGCACCGGCCGCGACGATGGAGCGCTCGCCGATCTCGGCGTGGTCGAGCAGCGTGGCACCCATCCCGATGAGGCAGCGGTCCCGCACCACGCAGCCGTGCAGCGTGACCGCATGGCCGATCGTCACGCGGTTGCCGATCAGCGTCGGACTCTGACCGTGCGTCACGTGGATCACGGTCTGATCTTGGATCGACGTCTCATCGCCGATCCGGATGTGGAAGACATCGCCGCGCAACACCGCGCCAAACCAGATCGACGACCGTGCGCCGACCTGCACGTCGCCCACCAGCACCGCGGTGTCGGCGAGAAACGTCCCCTCGCCAACGACCGGCGTGATCCCTTCAAAGCTACGAAGCAGCGCCATCTCGCCTCCGCGATCGGGTCTCGCCCAGCGCCCACGCCGCCGCGCCTGCAGACGCACCGACGAGATCGGCGAGCGCGTCCCACGGGTCCATGAAGCGCCCGGGCGTGAACCGCTGATGCAGCTCGTCGAGTGCGCCATACGCGCCCGCGCCCAACGCCGCTGCCGGCCCCCGCCGACTGGCGCGTGCGACCAGCCAACCGAGCAGCGCGAAGATCGCGACATGGACCAGCTTGTCCGCGCCGGAAAACGCCGGCGCCGGCAGCCGCGCCGATGGAATCGAGGAGGCCGTGAAGATCGCCGCCGCCCACACGACTGCTGCTGCCCAGCGCCCAAACCGGCCCGCCAGCGCGGGTGGCGCCGTCACATCTTCCACTTGCCGAACGCGCCCGCGGCGAGCCCGGCGAGGAGATCCGGCGGCAGCGCGTGCAGTGGATCGCAATCGTCGCCCGCTTCGCCCACACGCTCACCCGAATCCGACGAGGACGGCACGACCCGACGCAGATTCACCGGCTCGGCATCGAAGCGAAGATCGAGCTCGCGCGCCTTGTCGATCACCTGCCGCGCGACCTGGATCCGCGCGCCGGTCCGGAGCGCCACCGCGATCGCATCGGAGGGGCGAGCGTCCACCTCAAACGTCCGCACGGTGCCAGACGCGTCGAACTGCTCGAGCTCGATCGCCGCATAGAACGTATTGTCGCGCAGCTCGCGCACCTGCACGCGGGTCACCGAGACCTGACAGCGCCCGAGAATCGTCGCGAGCAGGTCGTGGGTCATGGGCCGATCGAGCCGAATCTTCTCGAGCTCGGTGGTGATCGCCGTCGCTTCAACGAGACCGATCCAGATCGGCAACGCATCGCGCCCCTCGCGGTCCTGCAAGATCACGATCGGCGTGTTGGTAAACGGATCGACCGTAAGCGAGGTCACCCGCATTTCCACCCAGCCGTCGACTGTGGGATTTACCGACGACAAGCGAGTTGAGTGTAGGGGCCGCCTTTGGACCGGTCAAGGAAACCGCCCGTGCGGGCAGTCCGAGTGCGTCAGAGCACCAAGTCGTCGAGGACGCGCTTCAGGCTCGCGAGATTCCACGCCACGACCACGCGATCGCAGTGTGGTTCGTACTCGCGCATCACGCTGTCGCCGAAGCCCCACGCGCCTGGCTGCTCGGGATTGAGCCAGAGCACACGCCGCGCGCGCCGACGGATCTGCGCGAGGTGCTCCACGCCCGGAGGAGCGTAGTTCGAGCGTGCATCGCCGATCACGATGACCGTGGTGCGCGAGTCGAGCGCCGCGAGGTGCGATGCGGCGAAGCTCTCGAACGCGCGGCCATAGTTTGAGTTCGCGTGGACGCTCACCACTGCGCCGCCGTACGCGAGCCGGACCGCTCGATCGAGGTCGTGCTTGCGAAAGAGCTCGGTGGTCTCACCGAGGTCACTCACGAAGACGTAGGAGCGCACATGCGCGAAGAGCTCTTGCAGCGTGTAGACCAGCTCGAGCATGAAGCGCGAGACTTGGCGCACGCTGTCGGAGACGTCGCAGAGCACGACCAGCCGGGGACGGTCGGGCGAACGGCGGCGGTAGACCAACTCGAACGGAACGCCGCCGGTGCGCAGCGAGCGGCGGGTGGTGCGACCCACGTCGAGGCGACCGCGCCGACGCGCACGGGGACGTCGTGAGGCCGCGGCGCGCAGCTTGAGCGCGAGCCGGCGCACCTCGGCGCGGAGCAGCTCGATCTCCTGTTCGGTGAGGTGGGCGAGCGGCTTGTCGGCAAGGCCGCGTCCGCCGAGGCGGGCGAGCAGGTCGGCGTTCTGCCGCTCGAACTCCTCCTGGACGTGGCGCCGGATCGCTTGCCGAAAGCGCGCCAGGTTCTTCGCGATCGCCTCCTTGAGCGCGACGGCTGCCGCCTCACCGACGGCGCCGGCGACGAGGGCGACGACGCGAGCGAGCTCCCGCTCGGCGCCGGTGAGGTCGAGTGCGCCGAGCAGGCGATGGGCGGCCCAGCCGATCTGGAGCGGCGAGTGGAGCACGAGTCCCTCGCGCGCAGCGCCGGTCTGGCGCATCAGCAGCGGCACGTCGAGCCCACGCAGTCCGGCGAGGCTGCGCGCGGTGGCGCCAAGCATGGCGGCCTCGTCGCCCAGCAGCGCCAGCACGCGCTCGAGCTGATCCTCGTCGAGGCCAAGCTCCGCGAGCAACTGCGCGAGCGGTGTGCCGGCGAGATCGCGCGCGAGGTCGGCGCCGCGCAGGAAGAAGAGCGAGAAGAGCTCGTCGAAGACCTTCTGATCCGCAGCGTCCTTGACCAGCGTTGCGCCGAGCGCGGCGCGAAGATCGTCCGAGCGCTCGAGGCCGACCGCCGAGACCGCGCTCACGGCATCGCACACCTCACCGACCGACACCCGGACGTGGTTCTGCCGCAGCAGGCGCGCAAACTCGGTGAGCCGTGCGTCCATCTCACTCCTTGAGCAGCGCGCGCAAAGTGGCCTCGATGCGAGTGAGCGCCGCGCCCCCGCCGACCTCAACGTGCCGCACGACGCCGCGCCGATCGATCACCACCAGCGTCGGTACGGCCGGCACGAGATACGATTCGGCGGCGACGCCACGCTCATCGACGAGGAGCTGATACGACGGCCGCTCGGTGGCGCCGAACTCCGCGATCACCTCGGCGGTCTCCGACGAGAGCCCGAGCACGCGCAGTCCGCGCTTGCCGTAGGCGCGCTGCCACGCTGACAGCGTCGGCATCGACGCGCGACAGGGCCCGCACCACGTGGCGAAGAATTCCACCACCACGACCTTGCCGATAAGCTGACGAAGCGTCACGCCTTGCCGCTTCTTGCGCGCCGTCCCGGTGCCATTCCACGCGGGCATCACCGAGAACGGTTGTGCGGCTTTCCCCAGCAGGCGCTCACGCAACTGCTCGAGATCGTCGGGACGCGCCACGAGCGTGAGTGGCACGACCACCGCCACGCCCGCTCGCAACAGGGCGAGCTCGACCCGCGCTCCCACGCCCTGCTCACGCACCCGCGCGATCAGCGCGCCCGGCTCAGTGACGACCACGCCGCCGAACCGAAGCACCTCATCCCCGACGAGCAGCCCGGCCTGTTCGGCGGGCGCACCCGGAATGATCGACGTCACGCGCACGCCGGCGGAGCCCTTTTCGATCCCGATGCCGATCCACGGCCGAGCCAGCTCCGGCTGCACCGCGACGACCGCAGCAGCAGGCACCGGCACCGCAGCCGGCTCGGCAGCGCCTGCCGCCTGCCCCGACTGCGCTCGGAGCATCGAGACCAGCAGGATCAGCAGCGATGCGCGGCGCACGGCCAAAACCTTAGCTGGCACGACCCGCGGCGGCAATCACGCCCGTCGGCCACCCTCGCGAAACCACCGCACGCTCCGCTCGATCGTGTCGCGCAGCGGCGTCACCTCGAGGCCGAGCTCGGTCCGCACCTTGGTGTTGTCGAACCACATCTGGCGCGATGCCAACCGCGCGGCCTTGCGCGTGAGCAGCGGCTCGCGATGCGACACGCGGTTCGCCCAGGTCTCGAGGCACCACGCCACGCCCTCGAGCGCGGGCCCGGGAATGCCCCGCCGCGGCGGACGCACCCCGGCGACATCAGCGACCAGGCCGTAGAACTCGCGGTAGGTGACGTTGTGGCCGCTGGCGAGGTAGCGCTCACCGACCCGACCGCGCTCCTCGGCGAGCAGATGCGCCTCCGCCACGTCGAGCACATCGACCACGTTGAAGCCACCGTCGGGATACGCAGGGACGCGCCCCGCGAGCGCCTGCACCACGAAGCGCCCCGTCGGCGTCGGGCCGATGTCCCGCTCGCCAAACGGGAATGCCGGGCAGACCACGGTGAGGGGCAGTCCCTCGGCCGCGAAGCGCAGCGCGTCCCGCTCGGAGAGCCACTTTGACCTGATGTACGCGTTCGCGTCGTCCCACAGGTTGAACTGCGTGGTTTCATCAGAGGGTTGGCCGTCGGCGCGCAGCCCGAGCGCAGCGATCGAGCTGGTGTGGATCACGCGCCGCGCACCGGCCCGATACGCCGCCCAGAGCATCGTCTTGGTGCCCTCGACGTTGACCTCGTAGATCAGCGACGGGTCCTCCATCCAGATGCGATAGAGCGCGGCGAGGTGGTAGAGCACATCGCACCCCTCCATTGCCCGCATGGCGGCGGTGCGGTCGCGGACATCTCCCGTCACCAGCTCGACATCGAGCCCCGCGAGGTTCTGCCGATCGGCCCCCGGCTCCACCATGCAGCGCACCTCGCGGCCGCGCGCGAGCAACTTGCGCACGACGGCAGAGCCGATGAACCCCGCAGCACCGGTAACCAAGGTTTTCATGTCGCCTCGGGGGATTATCACGCAAGTGCCCAAGGGAACAACGGATGCAAGTCTTACTTGGTGTAGGTGAAGGTACTCTTTTTGACTTCATCACACCACTTAGGCATACTTACACCCATGACCCTCCCCAAGCCGCGCGATCCCCGACGCTCCATGCGCTTCGAAAAGGTCTTTCGAGTGCTGGTCGAGGCAGAGGACATGGGGCCGGTCTCGGCTGTCGCGCGCAACCTGTCGAGCGGCGGGATCCTCATTGAGACCCCGGTCGCGTTTGCGCTTGGCAGCATCGTGCGCATCCACTTCGAGTTCCCCGACACCTCCGGGAGCATCGCCGTGCGCGCTGAGGTGAAGAACCACTACGCGTGGAACTACAACGAAGACGGCGAGCCAAAGTGCGCGCGTGGCATCGGGCTGCGCTTTCATGAATTTCTCGACGACGGCGCCGAGCGGCTGATCCGCTCGCTCGACGCACCGCGCACCTTTCACTAGCGACGCCACGCGGCCGCGCCGCAAGTTGCAATCGCTCGTCGCCCCTGCTACTCGTTTCAGCGACGCATGCACGACCTTCGTCCGCGGCGCTTCTTGGTCTTGGTCGCAATCGTCTCAGGCGCTGTCGCAGGCACGCTCGCTGCGACACCGGCCCAAGCGACTGACGCCGGCCCCACGGCCGCGCCAGCGCCGGCTGTGCCGACTCCCCCCCCGCACGCCGCCCCCGCGTCCGACCCGCTCGTCGACGCTGCGCTCGCAGCACTCGCGGCCGCCGTACCCGGCGAGGCCCGACTCGCCGCAGCCGCGCGGGTCATCGACCTCGGTGCCGCTCACCAGCCAGCGCTCGCACAGCGTCTCGTGACAACGCGCATCGCCAGTGACGACGCCCGGCGGCAGGTGCTCACGCGCATCCGCGCGGAGGTGCCCGGACGCGACGGAGTCTTTCGCAC
>SHYZ01000080.1 GCA_009692535.1 Myxococcales bacterium | reverse complement strand
AGAGCACGCCGGCGGCGATCCGCCGCTGCTCCTCGTTCAGCAGCGAGCCCTTGCCCGGGACCGAGGGCGACGGCTGGCCGTACCACTCGTGGAGCTTCTTCCCGGCCCATTCCAGCGTCTGGTCGAGATGACAGAGGTTGCAGGCGTTCGGGCGACCGATGAAGACCGACTCCGCGAGCGTTGGGCTCGCCACCGTGTGGCTGCGGATCGACTTCAGCAGTCCGTAGGTCGCGTACGGCATGTGGCAATCCATGCAGCGGCTGCCGAGCGACGTCGCGGAATGGTGAGTGTGCGCTTCGACCGCGGCCGGCGTCGCGAAGGCGTCATGGCACTGGAGGCACGCGCGATCACCGTCCATGCCGACCTCGAGTTGATCGTTCGCCCACTCCTCGCGCGGACGCGGATCGTCGGCCGCCTGGTGCATCCGGTGGCACGAGAAGCAGGTCATCACGCCGCGCGTCGCGTCGCCGTGCGAGTAGCACGGCGAATCGACCAGCCCGTTGTACTCGCGACCCGACGTGCGGATCATTCCATCCGGCCAGAACTTGTCGGCGCCCTCCTCGCGCAGCCGCCGCTCTTCGTTGAGGTCGTCCCCCGGCCGGTAGCGCATGCCGTCGCGCTCGCGCTCGCCCTGCAATGCCGGATCGCGGTACTCGACCGCAGCATGGCATTGGCCGCAGAGCATCGACGCCCGCACCGGATCGAGTTCGCGCGGATCGACCATCGCGGCGCCGCCGCTGCCGGCGACCGTCGCGTCGGGTGCACGACGCCGGCCGTAGCGGGCAAACGGATCGTGATTGGCGGCAACGTGGTCGGCGCCGGGCCCATGGCACGCCTCGCAGCCGATGCCGAACTCGGCGACCTCGGACTGAACGTCATCGCGGCCGAATGCGCGCGGCTTCGAATGGGTGACGTGGCACTTGTTGCAGGCCAGGCTCCAGCGGCCCTCGGAACCCTGCTCGCGGTCGGGTGGGACCAGAAACGCCGCGTCGGCCGTGATCCAGCGCTGCAGGTCGAGCCGCCAGACGAACGGCAGCATCGACACCTTCCGGTCGCGCTCGTCGGTGAACCAGAAAAGCTCGTAATGGTGCGATCCGGTGCTCAGCACCAGTTCGCGAACGACGCGGCGCGGCGGAGGGCCGCGGCGGTCGGCGGGCGCGGCGGCCGTCGCCTGCCACGGCGGCTCGTCCATCTCGACGAAGTAGTGCCCGCCCTCCTCGAACAGGCGGAAAGGCCGGCCGCGCAGGGTGAACTCGGCGCCGTCGAAGCGCGCCTGCACGGTCGCCGGCGTGACGACCTGGGTCATCCGTCGGTGGAAGGAGTCGTGCCACGTGTCGTACGCCTCGACGTGGCACGCCCGGCATTCGCGGCTGGTCACGTAGCCGTCGTCGGCGACTTCGATCGGGCGGCCAGGCAGTGGCTGGTCGTACTCGCGCTCGATGCTGCCGCTGTAGTGATCGATGCCGGCGCCAACGGCAATCCCGGCGACGAGCCAACCGCTGACGAGCGCTGCTCGCACGACGCCGAATCGCATTTCGCGCGCCAGCCAAAGTAGAGGCGCGAGACCAACGAGCACGACTACCGACCACACTGGCGGCCAGCTCCTGGAGGAGGGCAGGAACGAAGGCGGGCCTTTCTAGTCGACCGCGGTACGACCGCAAGCCTCGGCTGCGCGGCGAGACCGGGGAGCTCCAACTCGAAACGCGTGCAGCTTGTGATCGACGCTCAGCGTTCGGGGCGGCGCAGGATCGCGAAGAGCGACAGGCCGACCGGCATCGGGGCGCGCAACGTCCACCATGCTTCGAGGCGCAACCAGATGCAGAGCAAAGCGTTCAGCGGCGCGGGCGGCAGGGCGACGTCGGACTGCGCCGTGGCGTGCTTGGTCCTGCGGCGGCGCGCGCGCGCGATCGGAAAAAGTGTCGAGTTCCACCAGCAGAGGCGTTCGAGCGTCAGGCCGGCTGCAGCCGCCAGTCGGATCACGTCTTCCCGTTCGTAGCGGCGTTGCGTGTGGACGAAGGCGTCGTGCGCGCCGAACAAGTCGCGATGCGCCGGCAGGTTGAGCAGCACCACGCCGCCCGGTCGCGTCACGCGCGCCAGCTCGCGCAGGGCCGCGGCGTCGTCGGTCACGGCGCGGTGGTAGAGGACGTCGGCCGAGACGACGGCGTCGAAGGTTGCGTCGCGGAACGGGACCTGCTCGATCGAGGCGCGGGCGAGCGGCGCGGCGGCGCGCTGCGGCGCGAAGCGGAGCGCGTGGGGCGACAGGTCGAAGCCGAAGCGGTGCGCCTGCGGGAAGCGGCGACCGAGCGATTCGAGCAGTCCGCCGGTGCCGCAACCGGCGTCGAGCAGACGGCGCGGTCCGCCCGGCAACGCGCGCGCGAGGGCGCCGGCGAAGAGCGCGTGGACGCCGCGGTACCAGAAGTGGTCGCGCTCGTGAGCATGGATGCGGGCGTACTCTTCGGGTTCCACGCGGCGAGTGATACGTTCCGCCGCCGATGGATCCAGCATCGAGCGTCGGCGAACAACAGCGTGGCACGACCGGGCGCAGCGCCGCACTTGTCGTCGCGCTCTTCGTCGCGCTGGCGCTGCTCCTGCTCTGGCCCGCGATCCGCAGCGGCGATCGCCTCGGCGGCAAGGACTGGAACGCCTTCATCGGCCAGGCGCAGGCGGAGGCGGAGACGCTGCTTCAGTGGGGGCAGTTCCCGGCGTGGAACCCGTGGCGGCGCGGTGGTCAGGTCTCGTTCGCGCAGCCCGAATCGATGCTGCTCACGCCCATCACGCCGCTGGTGCTGTGGCTCGGCGCACCGCTCGCGTTCAAGCTGCTGCTGGTGCCGCTCTTCGTGGTTTGCGGGCTGGGGCTGTTCGCGTTGGCGCGCGACCTCGGCCTGCGCGGCGCGGCAGCGCTGATCCCCGGTGTCACATTTGTCTGCGCTGGCCCGCTCTCGCTCTACGTGAACGGCGGGCTGCCGAACTGGCTTTGCGGCATGGCGCTGCTGCCCTGGCTGCTGCTGGCAAGCCGGCGCGCGGCGACCAGTCGGCGCTGGCTGGTCGGCGGCGGGATGCTCTTCGCGCTGCTGCTGTTCGCGGGCAGCGTCCACCACTTCGTCTTCTTCCCGATCGTGCTGGCGATCGAGGCGGCGGGGCGGGCACTGCGCGAGCGGAGCGTGCGGCCGCTGCTCGCGAGCGCGGCGATGGGGATCGTCGGCGCCTCGCTGTCGGCGGTGCGGCTGGTGCCGTTGCTCGAACTCTTCTCGGAGTTCCCGCGCCGCATCGATTCGAGCGGGCGCTTCATGCCGCTCGAGCTCATGGTGCGGTCGCTCCTGCTGCCGCATCCGCCGGCGATCGAGGAGCGGCTCCACGTCACGCTGGAAGGTGGCAGCGTCCTCTATTGGGTCGACTGCGGCGCCTTCGTCGGGCCGCTGGTTTCGCTGCTCGCGGTCGCGGCGCTGTTTGTGGCGTGGCGACGGGCCTGGCCGTTCGTCGCGCTGGCCGCCGTCTTCGCCTGGATGGCCGCGGGATCGAGCGTGCAGCCGTCGCTGTGGGACGCGCTCCATCGCCTGCCGGTCTACGCCTCGATGCAGGCGCCCGAGCGGTTCATGGGCTACGTGGTCTTCGCGATCGCACTGCTGGCCGGTTTCGGCGGCGAGCGCGTGCTGCAGATCGCGGCGCGCCGCGGCAAGCGCGCAAGTCGCTTCGCGGCGCCGCTGCTGCTGCTCGCCGTCGCGGCGCCGCTGGTCTGGTGCGACGCGTCGCTGGCGAAGGGCGCCTTCCCGGTCGCGCCGCCGAACGACGTCGCACCGACGACGCTCTTCAGCGCCGCAGTCGCGCGACCGCCGTTCGTGCAGTCCCGCTTTCCCGACATCAAGGAGCAGTGGGGCGGGCCGCTGTTCGAGTCGGTCCTGTGCAACGTCGGCAACGTCGACGGACAGTCGGATGTCGAGTCGCTGAACGTGACCCGCGGGCGCGACGATCCGGAATATCGCGGTGAGGCCTACCTCGCCGACCGTCGCGGCCGTGTCGAGGCGAGCTTCACCCCGAACGTCATCCGCGTGCAGGCGACCGTCGACGCCGACGATGTGCTGGTGATCAACCAGAACTTCTTCCCCGGCTGGCGCGAGCGGCAGAGCGGGCGCGCCTGCGTGTCGCGCGACGGACTGCTGGCGTTGCCGCTCACCGCCGGGACGCACGAGCTCGAGCTTGGCTACGCGTCACCGACGTTTCCTTGGGCGGCCGGTGCGAGTGGTGGCGTGCTGCTGCTCGTGGTCATTTGGTGGTGGTGCCGGTGTCGACGGCAGCAGGCGGAGTTGGTGTCGCGGGTGGCGCGTGTGCCGCGTGTGCCGCGGGTGGTGCTGCTGCCTGGTGGTGCCGCCATCGATCGCACCGCGCTCGCGTTGTTGACGCTTCTCGTCGCCGCGATCGTCGGTTGGCACGCGACTCGTCGTCCCGGTGGAGCGATGCCGTCCGTGGTGCCGTGGCGCGAGCAAGCCGTGTACGTGTCCGCGAACGGCGACCCGCAGGCATTGCAGCTCGCCGTCGACGCCGCGCCGGTGGGCGCGATCCTGCGCCTCGCGCCAGAAAACTTCGGCGACGTGGTGATCCGGCGTGGCGTGACGATCGTTGCCGATCCGCCGGGGGCGGCACGAGTCGCCTCGGTGCGGGTCGAGGAGCTGCCGGCAGGGCAGACGGTCGTGCTGCTCGACCTGGCGCTGCAGGCGGTGGTCCCGCGGGAGCAGCGCGGTCCCGACGAGCCGATCGGCTGGACCATCGAGCGCTGCGCCGGCAGCGTCTTCGTGCAGGGGTCTCACGGCGCGCGTCGCAAGAACGGGGAGGTCCTCGCCAACTGCGCTCGGCGCATGGTCGTGCGCGCGAGTCGGCAGGTACTCTTCTTCGATCTGCCGATCGCGTCGCTCGAGGCGGAGGAGAGCTGTCTGCAGCTCACGCGCGCATGGTTCAACGGCGAGACGATCAGCAGCGCCGCGAACGGGGATGGGGCGTCGTTGCGCGTGACTCGCAGCGCGATCGTGCTCCAAGGCGGCGGACCCAGTCGCCAGCAGCCCGCGTTGCGCGCGACGCTCGCCGATTCGAGCACGCTGCGCTCCAGCGGCATCGATCCCGGCCGCATCGACGCGAGCTGCGATGCGACCTCGTCGTTCGCCGACCTCGACGCGCGCGGCTTCGCGCTGTCGCTGGCGGGGCGGCTCGGCGACGGGCGAAAGGGCTTCATCGAGCTGCGCGGCGCGCCGCACGCGAAGGGGACGCTGACCGCGGCACAATCGGCGGAGATCGTGCCGCTCAAAGGCCGGAACCTCGGCCAACTGCGCCTGCCGAAGTACGGCGATCGCGAACTGCTGTTCCCGTTCGAGCTCGACGGCGACGGCCATCAGCGGATCCCGCTAGTCCCGATCGCCGCCGATGCGAGGCCCGGCGACGGCTGGTTCTTCCAGGCGGCGCTCGCCGACCAAGCCCCTGGCGCCGCCCTGCTCCACACCACCGCCGACGGCGGCCTCTTCGATCCCTTGCCGGACGGTTCGGACTGAATTGCCGCGCGACCAATGGGTTTGCGCGTCAGTCCTGCCAGCGGTCGGTGCCGCTGCCGTCGGCCGCGCCTTCGTGGCCTCGCACGACGAGGCGGCGGTAGTAGCCGAAGAGCGAGACGATGACCGACGCGACCGGCACCGCCAGCAGCGCGCCGAGCATTCCGCCGGCGTGCTTTCCGGCCAGCAGCGCGAAGACCACGATGATCGGGTTCATGCTGGCGCTGTGGCCGAGGATGTTGGGATTCAGGATGTAGGCCTCGATCGCGTGGATGATCGAGATCCAGGCGATCACCGCGAGCGCGCCGCCGATCGAGCCCTGCGTCAAGGCCAGGATCACCATCGGCACCGTCGACAGGATCACGCCGAAGATCGGGATCATCGACAGCACGCCCGCCAGCAGTGACAGCAGCGCCGAGTAGCTGGCGAGATTCGTTGCGCTTGAGTTTGCGCCGATGAACCAGAGGCCCGGAAAGGTCAGCGTCGCATTCACCAGGCAGATGATCACCTGCCCGCGAATCGCGCCCGACAGACGAGTGTCGATCCGCTTCAGCACGACGCCGTAGTCCTCGCGGTAGGTCGGCGCCACGATGTCGCGCAGATAGTCGCGGATCGTCGGGAAGAAGATCAGGAAGAACGCTGTGAGCATCAAGATGAGGAAGAAGTCGAAGATCCCGTGCGCGAGACCCGTGACCCAACCAAGCATTCCGGCGAGTTGCTCCTGCACCACCCGTCGCGCCGTCTCGAGCCCGGCCACGACGTAGGCATCGACGACCTTCGCGTAGTCCTCCTGCTTCACCGCGTCGCGCACCCGCAGCCCGGTGTTGCGCGCGAAGCGCTGCAGGTCGGCGTCGGTCGCCGCCAGTCCGAGATGCTTCAGCGCCAGCGCCGGCACCAGGTTGCGCTCGACCCGCAGGGCGACGCCCTTCGCGAGCCCCGGCATCTTCAGCTCGGCATTGATCGACTCGAACAGATCGATCTTGAACGCGTCGCCCTTCGCCTCTTCGAAACGGCGCGGCTTCACCGAGTCGATGCTCGGCTGGCTGCTCGCGGCATCGCCGGCCGCGTCGCCTGCGCCGGATTCGTCGCCGCTGTCAGAACTCTCTGCGCCAGTTCCTTCGCCGCCGCTCGCCTCGCCTCCTGCCGGCGCGAGCGGAACGACCGTCCCATCCGGCAGCCTCAGGTTGATCGCGAACAGCTGGATCACCGTCGGCGCCGCCGCGACCGCTTCCTTCGGCGGATCGGCGGCCTTCTCGCTTGGCGGCAGGATCAGCAGTTCGTCGTCGCCCGCCGGCAACGCGGCGAGCGTGCCCGACGCCAGCGCATCGACATCGTCGTAGATGAGCTCGGGCGTCGGTGCAGAGAGGTGCTCGACCTCGAGCTTGTCGGCGACCCACGCGTCGATCGTCTTTCGCTGATCGGAGACCCATTGGAAGTGGCGCGGCAGGTCGCTCACCAGCTTGCGCAACTGCGCCGACACGTTGCCGACCAGCGGCGGCACCGTGAACCAGCCGGTGGTGAAGAGCAGCGCATAGACGCTGACGACCGCCAGCCAGCGCGGCGGGTGGCGCTTGCCGATCGGGATGCGTTCGAGGCGCGAGACGATCGGGTAGATGAGGTACGCGGCGAAGATCGCCAGCACGAACGGCAGCAGCACTTCGTGGAAGTAGGCGAGCGTCGCGATCAGGAACAGCAACAGGCCGGCTCGCGGCAGTTGGGCGACGAGGCGGCGCGAGCGCGACGGTTCGGGAGCGGGATCGGCGGGGCGTTCGGGCTTGGCAGTCACGAGTGCGTTCCTGCGACGCGGGGTGGGCGATCCGGCGCGGTGCGGGAGCTTACGTCGGTCCGGCGCTACGCTTCCGCCCTCCATGAAAATCCACTTCACCGCCGCGCCGCTCGCCCTCGATGAACTCGCGCCGATCCTTGGAGGTGAGACGGTCGAGCTGACCCTCAGCGGCGATGTCCGCCGCAAGATCACCGCCAGCCGCAAGGTGGTCGATCGCGTGCTGGCATCCGGCGCCACCGTCTACGGCATCAACACCGGCTTCGGAAAGCTGTCGCGGGAGCCGATCGCCGGCGCGCAGCTCGAACAGTTGCAGGTGAACCTCCTGCGCAGCCACGCGTGCGGTGTCGGGACGCCGCTGCCACCCGCGATCGTGCGCACGATGATGGTGCTGCGCGTGCGGACTTTCGCCACCGGCCGCAGCGGGGTGCGGATCGAGCTGGTCGAGAAGCTGTGCGAGTTGCTGGCCGCCGACCTGATCCCATGCGTGCCGATGCAGGGGTCGGTCGGGGCGTCGGGCGACCTCGCGCCGCTCGCTCATCTGGCGCTGGCGCTGATCGGCGAGGGCGGCCGCTGCTGGCTGCGCGGCAAGGAGATGGCCGTGCGCGCGGCGCTGAAGAAGGCGGGCATCGCGCCGATCGCGCTGCAGGCGAAGGAAGGCATCTCGCTCATCAACGGCACGCAACTGACCACCGCGATCACCGCGCAGGCGTTGCTGCGGGCCGAGAATCTCGCGCGCACCGCCGATGTCGCCTGCGCGCTCACGATCGAGGCGTTGAAGGGGACGAACAAGGCGTTCGACCGGCGCATCCACGAGGCGCGGCCGCATCCGGGCCAGCTGGCCGTCGCGCGCAATCTGCACGGCCTGATCGAGGGCAGCGCGATCCTCGCGTCGCATCGCGATTGCGGGAGGGTGCAGGATCCCTACTCGATGCGTTGCGCGCCGCAGGTGCACGGCGCATGCCGCGATGCGCTCGTCGAAGCGCGCCGCGTGCTCGCGATCGAGATCAACGCCTCGACCGACAACCCGTTGGTCTTCGCCGAGGAGGGCGATCTGATCTCGGGCGGCAACTTCCACGCCCAGCCGATCGCCGCCACCGCCGACCGCATCGCCGCCGCCGTCGCCGACCTCGCCTCGATCAGCGAACGGCGCACGGAGAACCTCGTCAATCCCGATCTGTCGGGTCTGCCCGCGTTCCTCACGCCGAAGCCCGGCCTGAACAGCGGTTTCATGATCCCGCAGGTCGTCGCCGCCGCGCTGGTGAGCGAAAGCAAGTCGCTCTCCTTCCCCGCCGCGGTCGACTCGATCCCGACCTCCGCCAACAAGGAGGACCACGTCTCGATGGGCCCGATCGCCGCGCGCAAGGCGCTGCAGATCGTCGAGAACAGCGAACGCGTGGTGGCGATCGAACTGCTCTGCGCCGCGCAGGGCCTCGACTTCGAGACCGAGCACGCGACGACCCGACCGCTCGCCGCCGCGCACGCGCGCATCCGTCGCGACGTGAAGACCCTGGCCGACGATCGTTACCTCGCGCCCGATCTCGAAGCGCTCGCGGCGATGGTGCGAAGCGGTGAGCTGGTCGCTGCGGCGCACAAGGCGGGTGGGAGCGTGGAGTGATCAGCGAGGCGGGCCCGATCCTCACCACTCCGCGGTTGCGACTCACGCCCTACACGCATCGACGATGCGCCCTTCATCGTCTCGCTGCTGAACGACCCGGGCTTCCTGCGATTCGTCGGCGATCGGAAAGTGCGCGACGAGGCGCAGGCACGCAAGTACCTCTGGGTCCTCAGACTTTCGTGTGGGTCGCCTGAGCGCCGCGTGCGTCCGGCCGGCCTAACGTCAGGCAGATGCACGACCGCGATCTGTACGCGACGATCCTGGGGATTCGCGCCCCCTGGCAGGTTTCCGACGTGAGCCTGAAGGCCACTGAATCGACCGTCGAGGTGACGGTCGCGCTGGCGACCGATGCGGCGACGCCGTGCCCGCAGTGTGGCCGTCCCTCGCCGCGCTACGACGCCAAGCCGCGGCGCTGGCGGCACTTGGACACCTGCCAGTTCAAGACCTTCATCACGGCCGATGTGCCGCGCATCGAGTGCGCCTAGCACGGCGTCCACCAGATCAAGGTGCCATGGGCCGAGCAGGGCTCGCGCTTCACGGTGCTTTTCGAGTCGCTGACCATCGACTGGCTGAAGGACGCCTGCATTCGAGCGGTGGCACGTCTGCTCGGCCTGAGCTGGGACGAAGTGGATGGCGTCCAGCAACGCGCCGTCCGCCGCGGCCTCGAGCGCCGCAAGCTCGCTGCGCCGACGCGGCTCGGCGTCGATGAGACTTCCTTCGCCAAGCGCCACGAGTACGTGACCATTGTGAGCGACCTCGATTCGCCGACCGTCGTGTATGTCACCGACAGCCGCGGCAAGGAGAGTCTCGGCAGCTACCTCGAGGGGCTTTCCGCTGAGGAAAGGGCTCGGATCGAGGTTTTGGCCATGGACATGTGGGGCCCGTACATCAGCGCCGCTCTGCGCTTCGTGCCTGGGGCCGACCAGAAAATCTGCTTCGATCGCTTCCACGTCGCCAAGCACCTCGGCGACGCCGTGAATCGTGTGCGCGCGGAAGAGCACCGCGCGCTGGCGGCCGAGGGCGACCTGCGTTTGAAGAAGACGCGCTTCCTCTGGCTGCGCGGCGAGGAGAGCCTGACACCAGAAGCTCACGAGCGCTTCGCTCCGCTGCGCGACAGCAATCTCAAGGTCGCCCGCGCGTGGGCTCTGAAGGAGACCGCGCGAGATCTCTGGAACTACGTCCGCCGCGGCAATGCGTGGCTCGCCTGGACGCGCTGGCTCGGATGGGCTTCGCGCTGCCGACTCGCGCCGGTCATCAAGGTCGCGCAGATGATCCGGAAGCACCTGACTGGCATCGTGAACGCGATCGTCCATCACGTGACCAGCGCCCGCTGCGAGGGCATCAACGCCAAGGTCCAGTGGATCAAGCGCCTCGCCTTCGGCTTCCGGAACCGCGAGCGCTTCAAGAACGCGATCTACTTCCACTTGGGCGGCCTCGATCTCTACCCCAGCGCCGGCTCATGACTCATGCGCAGCCGGACCTCTCCTCAGCGCGCGAATGAACGCCGGTGCCCGCCTCGCGCCTGCGCGGCCTTGCGCCGCCGCCGGTCACAGCGTCCGCAGAAACGCGATCAGTGCCGCCCTCTCTTCGTCGCTGAGATCGAGGCCGTACTCGTGGCCGGGCACGGCGCGCTGCTTGACGCCGGGGCCGCGCCAGCCTTTCGGCACGTAGTCGGGTTCGAGGCGGGCGCGATCGAACCACTCTTCGAGGGTCGCGATCGAGCCTAAATGTTCCAGCAACTCGCGGTACCAGAGGCCGCGCAGCGTCGGTACGCGGTAGTAGCCGGTGCCCTTGCGCGTCTGCAGCGCGAGCCCGGGATCGGTGTCGATCTTGTAGTCGGAGATGTGGAGGCGGTCGGTCGCCGGATCGCGCGGGTTGGGCTCGAAGTCGGCGACGCGGAAGAGTTCGTTGCTGGTGTAGAGCGGCGCCGGGTGGCACTGCGCGCACCCTTCCTGTTCGAAGACGGACTGGCCATCGCGCGCGTTGGCGTCGAGCGGATGGGGGCTCGCCACGTGCTCGAGCGACGTGAGGTAGAGGCCGAGCGCGTAGGCGGCGGCGTCGGAGGGCCGATTCTTCAACTGCGTGTTGCGCTCGGTGATGAAACGGTGGGGGCCGAACACCGCGTTGTCAGCGAATTCGACGAGGATCGCGTAGCGGGCGATGTCCTCGGGCCCGCGATTCACGTGGGTGCCGGTCGCGTCCAAGTAGCGGCGCTGTCCGACGCCGATCAGGTCGGCCATGCGTGTCGTGAAGTAGGGGCTGCCGTTGAAGCGATTGAAGGTGGAGCCGACCGGGCCACCATCGTCCAACGCATCGAACGCGGCGAAGATCTCATCCGGCGCGTTCTTCCACTTCGCATGGAGATCGTCGGCGCGCCACGGCACGCCGAAGAACTGCCAGAACGTCGCGCCTTTCTTCAGTGGCGGCTGCGGATCGAAGCCGGCCAGTAGCGTCCGCGTGGCGACGGTCGGCGCGACGTCGAAGTTCGAAGGTGCCCCGCGCAGCACGCTGCCGTCAGCCATCCGGTGGGTGTGGCACGATGCGCAACTGCTGAGCGAGAGTTTCAACCTGCCGTCGCGCTCCACGACCCAGCGATATTCGAGGACGACGCCATCCTTGGTCACGACGTCGTGGTGCTCGTCGCGCGCGGCGTCGAACGCCTTCGCGTTGCTGAAGTGGGCCAGCGCCGCCGCATCGTCGGTGCGGGTGATCGCCGTGTCGAGCTGTTCGAAGACGCGCTCGCCCGCGGCGATCCAGTCCGCCTTCGTGGCGAGCTTTTCCGGCTCGATCAGCGGCTGCGGCCCCTGCGCCTGCATCCACTCGCGGTACCCCTTGGGTTCACGCGCGGGGTGATAAACCGGATAGGTGCGCAGGTCGTCGACAGGCGCGGCGTAGTAGTCCGCTTCGCTGAAGTGGCCGGGTGGAACTTGAAGCCCGGCGACGGGCGTCGCCCAGTCGGCGAGCGCGGCGTCGGTCCAGATTTTCGGGATCGGGAGGCCGTCGACGGTGGGGCGAGCCGCTTGGCTCGTGTCCGTCTGCGCCGTCGCGATCGCGGTGCCGAAGATCCACGCGGCGACGAGCCGCTTGCTCCAGCCGAGCTGCCGCTTCACCACCTCGACCATTACGGTCTCCGCTCTTTGCTTCTCGACGTTGGCGGCCCCACTAGACGCCGTGCGCGTTCTAGCCGCACCAACCGTGAACCGATGCGCTAGCCAGTCGCGCCCGTTCGCGCTCGCACGGCACGGAAGCGGATCGGTTGATCGCCGGCTTGATCGACGGCCACGTGCACCACGCAAGCAATCCAATCCGTGTATTGCGCTGAACGCAGCGTGCGATGGCGAGCGGGCATGATGCCGTGCCGATCAGGGTCATTCGTGAGGCATTCGCGATGAAAAGGTGGAGCACGACCGCGCTGACGCTGCTGGCGGGTGTCGGTCTCGGCTTCGTGACCGGACGCGCCTCGGCGCCGCACACCGTTCCGTTGCCGACCTCGCCGAAAGCAGCGCCGCGCTCCGAGCCGTCGATCGGTGGCTTCGAGCTCGGAGCAGAGGACGTGCGTGTTCTCGGAGCCGGCACGCCGCCCATCGCCGATCGGCGCGCGATGCCGTTGCCGCGCGAGTCGGCGACGTCGAGTGGTGAGTTGGCTGCGCCCAATGCGGCGGCTGCGATTGCCGCCACCGCCGCTCCAGCAAGTGCTTCCGCCACCACCGACGCATCGCCCGACGAGCCGACATTGCGCACGCGACTCCAGAGCGCCTCCGACGCGGAGCGCGCACAACTGCTGGGTACGTTGGTCGCCTCGCTGCGCGGCGCCGATCCCCTCGCACGCGCACAACAGTTGAATGAACTTTTCCAAGCCAACGGCTGGTTCGGAGACAAGCCCGGCGCGCCGCTCGACGAAAGTGTTTGGCGGCTCGCCGGCGACACCTTGCGCGAGTTACCTGAAGGCGCGGAGCACGACTCGCTGCTTGTGACGCTTGGTCAGCAGCTTGCGCGGGTCCGCGGCACCAACGCGCTGGCGTCGCTGGTCTCGCTCTCGACCCTGACGCTGGCCGACGAGTCGGCGCGCTTCGCCGGTCGTTCGCCCGATCCCGATCCGGCCGTGCTTGCGCTGATGCGCCAGCAACTCGTCGACGGTGCGACGGCGGGGACGCTCGACCAGAACGCAGCGCTCTACGGCGCGTTCGGCCTTGGCGGTAGCGACGCCAGTGCCGACGATCAGCGCGCCTTGATGCGTCTCGCGACCGACGGCTGCATGCCGAAGGTTCGAGTCTCGGGCTATTTCGCGCTGGCGACGACACCGCCGAGCGTCGAGATCGACACGTTCCTGGTGCGCAATGCCACCAGCGGTGCGCACGTCTGGAAGGATCGCGTGATGGCGTGGCAGGTGCTGCGCCGTCGCGGTCGGGAAGAGCTGCTGCCCGCGAGTGTGGTGCAGGAGCTCCTCTCCATGTGGGAGCGTTCGGGCGCGACCGACCTCGAGCAACTACTCGACGACTGAGTGAGTTTCTCGTCAGCGCGAATCGAGCGCGCTCAGGCGCGACTGAAGCGGCGCACGCACGTGACAGACGCCACGATCACGCCGGCCGCAGCTCTTCGCCTGGGTTCACGAAGCGCTCGGCTTCGAAGTGGTATTGGCGATCGTGGAGCTGCTTGTAGCGCCCACTGTGGGCGAGCAGTTCGGCGTGAGTGCCGCGTTCGACGATCTCGCCGGCTTCGATGACGAGGATCTGGTCGGCGGTGCGGATGGTCGAGAGGCGGTGGGCGATGACGAAGGTCGTTCGCGCGCGGCGCAGCTTCGCGAGCGCCTCCTGGATCATCGCCTCGCTTTCGCTGTCGAGGCTCGAGGTCGCCTCGTCGAGGATCAGGATGCGCGGATCGGCGAGCAGCGCGCGCGCGATCGCGACCCGCTGCCGCTGGCCGCCGGAGAGCTTGACGCCGCGCTCGCCGACGATCGTGTCGAGTCCCTTCTCGAAGCGCGCGACGAACTCGTCGCAGTGGGCCGCGTTGCACACCGCCTCGATCTCGGCACGCGATGCGGCCGGGCGGGAGAAGGCGACGTTCTCCGCGATCGTGCCGTCGAACAGGAAGTTGTCCTGCATCACCACGCCGAGGTGGGACCGGTAGTCGCGCAGTCGTACGCTCGCGAGGTCCTTGCCATCGACGGTGACGCGCCCCGATTGCGGGCGGTTGAACGCCATGACGAGGCTCACGATCGTTGTCTTCCCCGAGCCGCTCGGGCCGACGAGCGCGGTCGTCGAGCCGGCGGGCGCAACGAACGAGATCCCCTTCAGGACCGGCTTCCCGGTGTCGTATTCGAAGCCGACTGCTTCGAACGCGACGGCGCCATCGATTCGCTCGCACGGCGCGAGCGCCGCGTCGCCGGCGTCCTCGGTCGCGACCTTGCGGATCTCGCGGATGCGATCGAGGCCGGCGAATGCTTCGCTGATCTGCGTGCCGATCGAAGCGATCTGGACCACCGGCCCAACGACGAGGCCGATGAAGACGAGGTACATCACGAAGTCGCCGAGTGTCATTGAATCGGCGAGGATCGCCTTGCCACCAACGACGGTGAGCAGCACACCAACGAGGCCGACGATCGCCGTCGAGAACGAGCCGATCGCCGAGACGCCGGTCATCGAGCGCCGGATGTTGTCGAACAGGCGATCGACGTTGCCGCCAAAGACGCGCTCTTCCTGCGGTTCCGCGGTGTACGCCTTCACCACGCGCACGCCGCCGAGCATCTGATTCAGGCGGCCAGTCGTCTCGGCGGTGATCTTCCCGCGTTCGCGAAAGAGCGGGCGCAAGACCTTGAAGGCCCACGCCATCCCTCCGCCGAAGAGGGCGAGCGCCACCAGGATGAGCAGCGTCAATTTCCAGTTGAGATAGAAGAGGACGGCGATCCCGATGCACCCCGACAGCGCGCCACCCACAAGCTGGACGATGCCGTTGCCGACGAGGTTCCGCAGTCCTTCGGCGTCGTTCATGATTCGCGAGATCAGGACGCCGGTCTGCGTCGAGTCGAAGAAGCGCACTGGGAGGCGGCCGATGTGCGCCTGCACTGTCTTGCGCATGTCATTGATCGCGCGTTGCGCGGCGACACCGAGCACCTGGCTCAGCGAGAAGCCGGACGCCGCCTGCACGATCGTCGCCGCGCCGCCGGCCAGCGCGAGCGGCCAAAGCAGCTCGACTTTGCGTTGGCCGATGACGTCGTCGATGAGCAGCTTCGACGTCGCCGGCAGCACCAGCCCGACGAGCCGGTTCACCAGCATCAAGAGGAGACCGAGCGCGAGGCGACTGCGATGCGCCGCGATCAGTTCGCGCGCTTCACGCCACGCCTCAGATGCGGTGACGCGTTTCTTCTTCTCGGACGACGGGTCGGTCATCGGCCTGAGTGTATGCGCCGCAGCACCGCGCGCGCCGTCGAAGACAGTCCGCCTGGCGCGAGCGCCTGCTCCACGGTTCGCTGGCGCTGCACGGCGTCGAACACCATCCGCCGCCCTGACTCATCCAAGTCGTGGAACGCGGGGTGGAAGCTCTGTTCGCCGCTTGGATCCACGCTGCGATGCGCGGTGAGCGCGGCCTCGATCAGCACTGCCTGCTCCTCGCTCATGCCAACTCCAGGTCGAGGTCGATGCCGGCACGCCGCAGGCATTCGACGAGCAGGGCCCGCGCGCGGGTGACGTTCTGCAGGAAAGTGTTGGTACGCATGCCAAGAACGGTCGCCAACTCGTGGTCGGCGTGCAGCCCCGCGTCGCCGAGTCGTGCGGTCATCGCCGCCTTCGGCTGCCCCGGCAACTTGCCAAGGCAAGACGAGATCGCGCGTCGCAGGCTGTCGTCGTGAAGCGCCATTGCCAATTTCCGTCCCACCACGCCAGTGGCTGGTCGAGGTCGATCGTTGCTTCAATCTCGGCACCCGGTGGCAAGTTGCCGAGCTCCTAAGTGAACCACGCGCCGCGGTCTTGCTCGAGCAGTGCTGCGGTTCGACCCGCCGCGCGCCGGTCGATCTCGCCGGTGACGCGTTGATCGCCGAGGCGGAAGGCGAATCCGCCGACTGCAGCGTCGGCCGGCAGCGGCAACTGGTAGGTGACGTGCAACGCCTCCGCGAACGGATTGGCGAAGGTCTGCACCAGTTGCACCTGCGCCATTCCGGCCGCGGCTATGCGCCGAGATCGAGCGCGTCGAACTTTCGATCGTGCACGAAATCGTGCGCAAGAGGTGCTGCTGCCGGGCGTGCCAGGAGCGCGTGAAGGTCGCGCCGGGTCCGGACCGGGTGATCGACAAGGGACTGCTTGGCACCGGCTTCCTGGCGCATGTGATCACCGAGCGATTTGGGCAGCACATGCCCTACTACCGGCTGGAAAAGAAGTACGCGGCCGAGGGGCTCGAACTGT
>SHYZ01000079.1 GCA_009692535.1 Myxococcales bacterium | reverse complement strand
GCCGGAGACGATGCCGGAGACGCCGCTCCTCGAGGTGGAGGGCCTCGTCACCGAGTTCTCCGGTGAGCGCGGCGCGTTCCGCGCGGTCGACGGCGTCTCGTTCAGCGTGGCGCGCGGTCGCACGGTCGGGCTCGTCGGCGAGTCGGGCTGCGGCAAGTCGGTGACGGCGCTCTCAATCCTGCGGCTGATCCCCGATCCGCCCGGGCGGATCGTCGCAGGTTCGATTCGACTCGACGGTGTGGAGCTGCTCGGGCTGTCCGAGCGCGAGCTCTGTCGCGTGCGCGGCAACCGGATCGCGATGATCTTTCAGGAACCGATGACCTCGCTCAACCCGGTCTACACCGCCGGCGCGCAGGTGGCCGAGGCGGTGCGACTGCACCGCAAGAGCTCGCGCAGTGCAGCGTGGGTACGCGCGGTCGAGCTGCTCCGGCTGGCCGGAATCCCCGCGCCGGAGGAGCGCGCTCACGCCTACCCACATCAACTCTCCGGCGGCATGCGGCAGCGCGTGATGATCGCGATGGCGCTCGCCTGCTCGCCCGCGCTGCTCCTCGCCGACGAGCCGACCACCGCGCTCGACGTCACGGTGCAGGCGCAGATCCTCGAGCTGCTCGGCCGGCTGCAGCGCGAGCTCGGCATGTCGATCCTGCTCATCACGCACGACCTCGGCGTGGTCGCGGAGGCGTGCGACGAGGTGTTGGTCATGTACGCGGGGCGCATCGTCGAGCGCTCACCGACGGCGGCGTTCCTCGCCGGACCACACCACCCCTATGGCGCCGGGCTGCTCCGCTCGGTGCCGGCCTTCGGCGAGCGCGATGGCGGCACCTTGGCGCGCGCGCCGCTCCCCGAGATTCCCGGCACGGTGCCGGCACCGTGGGAGCTGCCCGAGGGCTGCCGCTTTCAGAACCGCTGTGCCTTGGTCACCGATCGCTGCCGCGCCGAGGAGCCCGAGCTTGTGCCGGTCGCCGGCGAGTTGGGCCGGTTCGTGCGCTGTCACCATCCGATCGGCGTGGCGTCGTGACGGTGACGGTGACCGCGCCGCCGCCGGTCGTTGCGCCCGTTCCGGTCGTTGCGCCCGTTCCGCTCGTCGAGCTGGCCGGCCTCTCGCGGCACTTCCCGGTGCAGGTCGCGCGCACGCCACGCCCCGGCGAGGGTGCGCTCTCGCGTGCGGTGCGCGGCCTCGTGCGCGAGCGTGCCGTCGTGCGCGCGGTCGACGACGTGTCGCTCACGATCCACACGGGCGAGGCGCTCGGGCTCGTCGGCGAGTCGGGCTGCGGCAAGACCACACTCGGCCGGCTGGTGGTACGGCTGCTCGAGCCGACCGCGGGCGCGATCCGCTTCGCAGGCGCCGACGTCGCACACCTCAGCCAAACCGAGCTTCGGCCGCTACGTCGGCAGATGCAGATGATCTTCCAAGACCCCTACGCGTCGCTCAATCCGCGCATGACCGTCGGACAGATGATCGGCGAGCCGCTCGTGATCCACCGCCTCGGCGCCACGCGCCGCGAGCGCGACGAGCGGGTGCTCGCGTTGCTCGCGAAGGTCGGGCTTCGCGCCGACAGCGCGCGCCGCTACCCACACGAGCTCTCCGGCGGCATGCGCCAGCGCGTCGGCATCGCGCGCGCACTCGCGGTCGAGCCGCGCTTCATCGTGGCCGACGAGCCGGTCTCTGCGCTCGACGTCTCGATCCAGGCGCAGATCGTCAACCTCCTCGCCGCGCTCAAGCGCGACGGCAGCCTCACCTACCTCTTCGTCTCGCACGACCTCGCCGTCGTGCGGCACCTGTGCGACCGCGTGGCCGTGATGTACCTCGGCCGCATCGTCGAGCTCGCGCCGGTCGACGCGCTCTTTGCCCAGCCGCTGCACCCGTACACGACCGCGCTGCTCGCCGCAGTGCCGACAACGGATCCCGCGCGCCGCCGACTCCACGTCGTGCTCGACGGCGAAGCGCCTAGCCCGCTCCGGCCACCGCCCGGCTGTGCCTTTCACCCGCGCTGCCCAGTAAAGGACAAGCCGGCTGCGTGCTTTTCCGAAACGCCGCTGCTCCGCGAGGCGGAAGCCGGTCGCCAAGTCGCCTGCCACGTCGCGTCCCGCGTCGCCACCCGCGTCGAAAACGAGCAGGGCGCATGCTAGCTTCGTGGCGAACCACGACGATGACGTTTCCCTGCCGGTGAGCCCGCCCACCGCGCCCCGACGGAGCTTTGATGGCCAAGCCGCTTTCCCGTGAGATCTGGATCCTTGCCGCCAAGCGCACTGCGTTCGGCACGTTCGGCGGCGCACTCAAAGACCTCTCCGCCAACGACCTCGGCGTCGAGGCCGCGAAAGCCGCGCTCGCGCAGTCGAAGGTCGCGCCCGAGGACTTCGACCACGTCGTCTTCGGCAACGTCTCGCAGACGTCGGTCGACGCCATCTACCACGCGCGGCACATCGGTCTGCGCGCCGGGCTGCCGATCGGCGTGCCCGCACTCACGCTGAACCGACTCTGCGGCTCCGGCTTTCAGGCGGTCATCACCGGCGCCGAGCAAATCCTCCTCGGTGACGCCGAGATCTGTCTGGTCGGTGGCGCCGAGAGCATGTCGCAAGCTCCGCACGTCGTGCGCGGTGCGCGCTGGGGCATCCCGCTCGGCAAGTCGCCGCCGCTCGAGGACGCGCTATTTGCCGGCCTCACCGACAGCTACGTCAACATGTCGATGGCGATCACCGCCGAGAACCTCGCCGAGAAGTACGCGATCACTCGCGAGGAGTGCGATGCCTACGCGCTCCGCTCGCAGCGCCTCTGGGGCGAGGCCCTCGCGGCGGGACGCTTTGCCGCGGAGCTCACGCCGATCGAGCTCAAGTCGCGCAAGGGCCCGGTGACGTTTGCTAGGGACGAGCACCCGCGCCCGGAGTCGACGCCCGAGGCGCTGGCCAAGCTGTCGACGGTGTTCAAGAAGGACGGCGTGGTCACCGCCGGCAATGCGTCGGGGATTTGTGACGGCGCGGCCGCGCTCGTGATCGCCTCGCGCGAGGCGGCCGAGCGGCGCGGACTCACGCCGCTGGCGCGCATCGTTCAGTGGGGCGTGGCGGGCTGCGATCCCAAGCTCATGGGCATCGGCCCGGCGCCGGCGATCAGAAAGGCGCTCGACCGCGCCGGCCTTTCGCAGAGCGACATCGATCTCTTCGAGGTGAACGAGGCGTTCGCGCCGCAGGTGATCGCCGTCGAGAAGGAGCTCGGCCTCCCGCGCGACCGCACCAACGTGAACGGCGGCGCGATCGCGATCGGCCACCCGCTCGGCGCATCGGGCGCACGCATCACGGCGCACCTCACCTACGAGCTTGCACGGCGCGGTGGGCGCTACGCGATCGGCTCCGCCTGCATCGGTGGCGGCCAGGGGATCGCGATCGTGCTCGAGCGACCGTAGCGGCGCCCGGACGACCCGCTCACCCCGACGCACCGCACCCCGACGCACCGCACCACACCGCACCGCACCGCACCGACCCGACCCGCACCACACCGACCCGACCCGCACCACACCACACCGCACCGACCCGACCCGACCCGACCCGACCCGACCCGACCCGACCCGACCATGGCAGACCTCGACCCCACCGAAATCGTCTTCGACTGGAACGCAGTCGAGAAGGTCGCGCCGCTGTCGCCCAAGCGGAAGCTCACCTTCTTCTGCGAGACGCTGCGTGACGGCATTCAGTCGCCTTCGGTCGTGGATCCCACGATCGAAGACAAGATGCGCATGGTCGAGCTCGCCAGCGCGCTCGGCATCCACCACATCGACGTCGGCCTGCCCGGCGCGGGACCGCGCGCCGTCGAGGACTGCGTGCGCCTCGTCGAGCACATCCGCGATCTCGGCCTGCCGATCAAGCCCGCCTGCGCCGCGCGCACCCACCCGAACGACATCAAGCCGGTCATCGAGATCGCCAGGCGCACCGGCGTCGTCATCGAGGTGATGACCTTCATCGGCTCGTCGCCGATCCGCCAGTACGCCGAAGGCTGGGACGTCGACCGGCTGCTCAAGATGTCCGCCGAGGCGATCGACCTCGCCGTCGGCGCCGGACTCCCCTGCACCTACGTCACCGAGGACACCACCCGCTCGCGCCCCGACGTGCTCGGTCGGCTGTTCCGCAACGCCGTCGAGCACGGTGCGCATCGGCTGTGCATCTGCGACACCGTCGGGCATGTCACGCCAGACGGCATCAAGAACCTGCTCCGCTTCACCCGCAACCTGCTCGACGGCATGGGCGCGAGCCACGTCGGGATCGACTGGCACGGGCACAACGACCGCGGGCTCGGCGTGGTGAACACGATCTTCGCCGCGGAGTACGGCGCCGACCGGCTGCACGGCACCGCGCTCGGCGTCGGCGAACGCGTCGGCAACGCCGCGCTCGATCAAGTCCTGATGAACCTCAAGCTGCTCGGCGAGCTCGAGGGGCAGGACCTCTCGCTGCTGCTCGAGTGGTGCGAGACCACCGCGCGCGCGTGCCACGTGCCGATCCCCTACAACTACCCGCTCGCCGGTGTCGACGCCTTCCGCACTGCGACCGGCGTACACGCCGCTGCGATCATCAAGGCGGAAAAAAAGGGCGACTCGTGGCTCGCCGACCGCATCTACAGCGGCGTACCGGCAGGGATGTTCGGCAAGGAGCAGGCGATCGAGATCGGCCACTACTCGGGCGAGTCGAACATCGTCTACTGGCTCAAGCGCCGCGGCTTCGAGCCGCGAGAAGAGCTCGTGAAGGCGATCTTCGCTGTCGCCAAGTCGGGCGATCGGCTCCTCACCGACGAGGAAGTGCACCGCATCATCGAGCAACACCAGGCAGCAACAGAACGGGGAGCGTCATGAG
This sequence comes from Myxococcales bacterium, assembly GCA_009692535.1. Lineage (GTDB taxonomy): Bacteria > Myxococcota_A > Polyangia > Haliangiales > SHYZ01 > SHYZ01. The sequence goes on along the minus strand of SHYZ01000079.1, from coordinate 11,512 downwards.
CAACGTCCAGTCCGTCGGCAAGGGACGCAACCTGCCACCCAGGCCGTTCAACGGCGTGAAGATCTTCTCCGCCACGATGGCCGCCGATCGCGAGCATCTCGGCGCCAAGGTCACCACGTGGATCGCCGCCAACCCACAGGCCGAGGTCGTGGACACCGTCGTGAGCCAGTCGAGCGACGCCGCGTTTCATTGCGTCGCGATCACGGTGTTCTACTGGGAGACCCTGCCGCCGGCCTAACGAGCTGAACGGCCTACGGGCGTGGCATCACGTCGTGCGCGCCCGGCGCGATCGCCGGCGGTGCCTTGCGCGACGGACCGACAAGCGAGCCGGAGAGGCTCGTACGAACCAGCAGCACGGCGACGGCGGCGATGATCAGCGCGACCAGCGCGAGCGCCTCGAAGGGGATGCGATCCCCAAACGCGCGGCGCCCAAAGAAGCGACCCGCCGAGCGTCGGTGGATCGTCTCGGTCACGGTCGCGCCAAATCCGGTCGGCGCGGCGCGGCGGTCGAGCAGGCGCACGGCTCCCACCGCCTCGCGGAAGTGATCGAACTCGGTGCGGCAGTGCTCGCAGGCGGCGAGGTGCGCGTCGAGCGCGGCTTTGCGCTCGGGTGCGAGCGTGTCGTCGTAGCAGTCGGAGAAGTCGGCCTCCCACTCGGCGTGGTCGTCGATCATGTCAGCCTCCTAGAACCTTGGTGAGCCGCGCTCGGAGCGCGAGGCGAGCGCGGTGCAGCCGCGACTTCACCGTGCCCTCGGGCAGCCCGGTGATGACGCAGATCTCCTCGTAGGACAGCTCTTCGAGGTCGCGCAGGATCACGACCTCGCGGTGCTCGGGATCGAGCTCGGCGATTTCGCGCTGCACGAGCCGCTCGGTCTCGGCCTCGGCGAGCGCGCGCTCCGGCGTCGCGGTGCGCGCCGTATGCGCGGCCTGCCCGGCACCGGCCGCAGCCGGCAGGTACGCCGCGTCCTCGAGATCGGCGCGCTCGCGATCGTGCCGACGCGCGAGATATTTCAGGCGGTTCTTGCAGTGGTTCACGGCGACGCGATAGAGCCAGGTCGACAGCTTCGACTCGCCACGAAACTGATCGATGGTCTTGAAGACGGTGACGAAGACCTCTTGCGCCACGTCCTCCGCCTCGGCGCGATTGCCGAGCATGCGATAGACAAGGTTGAAGACGCGGTCCTGCTCCGCGGCGATGAGCTCGCGAAACGCACGCTCGTCCCGGTCGCGCAGGCGACGGACGAGGAGCCGCTCGCGAAACGTCACCCGCGGATGATACGCCGCCGGCACGACGGGCGCGGACGGGTCATCGTGGCGGACGGGTCATCGTGGCGGCATGAAGATACGGAGCCCGACCAGCATGGTGAGCTCGTCGCCGTCGACGACTTGGCGCCGCAGGCTCGCGTCGAGCGCGAAGCGCGCGTCCACGTAGCCGACGCCACCGGAGAGGTACGACGCGCCGGAGGCCCGATCGTGCGCGTACCCGATCCGCAAAGGAAAGCCGCGCTGCTCGGCGGTCTGCGCGACGAACAGTTCGGCCCCGCCGCCGTAGCGCGCCGTGCCGTCGGCCGCGCCGGCGAGACGAAACAACCCGTCCGCGGTCACCTGAAGATTGGGCAACGCCTGCAGCGCGAGGCCGGCGCCGACTGCGCGGGGGAACTGATCGTCGTCGCCCCCGACGACGTTGTGCCCCACGACCGCAGCGTCGAAGCGTGCGCCAACCCGCGCCACCAGCCCGACATCCACGATGATCGCTTTTTCGCGCGTCTCGCCCGCACCGCCCGCGCCACCGGAAGGCGCGTAGTTCACATAGCGCCCCGTGGTGCCGATGAGGAGCCGCTCAGAGAGCGGCATCGACACGGTCGACCCCCACTCGGAGAGCTCACGGTCGCCAGCGTCGGGCGAGGCCGCGAGGTGTCCGTAGTGCACGCACGCCGCATACCGCCTCGTGGAGTCGCACACCGATAGGCTCGCGACCGTCATGTCGTCGGCGGGCCGGAGCCCGTAGCTCCCCTCGACGACGTACGCTCGCGACAGCGAGAGCCCGGCTGGGTTGAGCGAGATTGCCGACGCACCGGTGGCCGCTGCGCGAGCCGAGTCGCCGAGCGCGAGCCCGCGCGGACCGTGCGTCTCCGCCGGCGAGTCGGCGCGCGCCGGTTCGGTCGGGAACGTTGTCGTGGCTGCAGCCACCACCGCGACGACAACCGCAAGCCACTGCCGAGCGCGTCGCGACATGCCGGCAGTGTAGCGGGACGATCCGCGCTGTCCACAATCGGCGCCATCCACAATCGGCGCGGTCCACAATCGGCGCGGTCCACAATCGGCGCGGTCGCGTCGGATCACGTCGCCGCTTGCGCGCTCCGCCCCTCGGTGAAGCTGTAGAACCCGCCCTGCGCGACCACCACATGGTCGACGACATTCACCCCGACGATCCGCCCCGCAGCGACCAGCCGCTCGGTGAGCTCACGATCAGCTTGGCTCGGCGACGGATCCCCGCTGGGGTGGTTGTGGATGAAGAGCACGCCCACCGCCGATTCACGCACGGCGCGCGCGAAGAGGTCGCGCGGCACGACCTCCACCGAGCAGGCGCCCCCTTCGGCCACCCGCTGCTCGGCGAGCACACGCTGCTTCACGTCGAGCAGCAGCGCGACGAACACCTCGTGCTCGAGCGGCGCGAGCCTGCGCCCGATCCGCTCGAACACGTCGCGCGGCCCACCGAGCGGCTCGCCACGCGCAAATGGTCGCTCTGCCAGCCGCCCCGCGAGCGCGAGCGCCGCCTTGATGCGACACGCCTGCACGACGCCGATCCCGGGCACGTCGCACAGCTCCGCGATCCCCGCCACCGCCATGCGCCGCAGCTCGGGAAACCGCTCGGCCAGCATGCGCGCCGCCCCCGCCGCGCCAACACCGCGCGCTCCGCTGCCGAGCAGCAGCGCGAGCAGCTCTGCATCGGCGAGCGCACCTGCCCCCTCGCGCAGCAGTCGCTCACGCGGTCGGTCGCCCGCCGCGCCTTCGATAGTCGGGCGTAGGCCGTCCGCACTCATCGCGTATTCGTCCCCGGGGACCGCCGAACCATCGGCGCGGTCGACACGACCGTCGGGTCGCGCTCCTCAGGGAGCTTCGGCTGGCCCAGCAGGAGCAGCGGGTGGGTCCAGGGCAAGTGTGTCGGCAGTGCTGACACTTTCTTTTGGCCCCGGTAGCCCTCATAGAATTGGCGCTTCGCTGACGAGCCTCGCGACACGCCGAGGGACAAAGCAGTCGACGTGCCAGCGCAAGTGCGCGACGCGCCGTCTGGCCGTCCGGTGAGCCGGACAATGCCGTCCGAGCCACCGGACAGACCCGTCCGACCAGCCGGACGACCGCGCACCCCATACTCGGCCGCCGCCAAGCGCCGCACAGGCTGGCGTTGTCCCGGGACCGCGCCCATGGTTAGAGTTCGCCGGTAGTCATCCACCCAAGGAGATTTCATGATCGTTCGGACGAGCATCGTGGCCATATCGCTCCTCGCGCTGGCGGCGTGCGGTCAGGGCAGCAAGAGCCCGTCGAAGTCAGGCGCCGCAGCCGACGGCATCCAGGGCTCAGCGTCGGCCGGTGGCGCGGTCGCGGCAAAGCAGCGCGGCATCGCGAACCCGGCGAACGCTCCCGAGCTGACCGCCCTGCTCGACGAGGTCCGCAAGTGCTGGGACACCAACACCAGCGACGCCGCGTGCCCGCCGATCGCCAAGGTGGTCGCGCTCGCCGCGGCGGATGCCACGCGCGCGCCCAAGCTCTACGACACGCTGGTCAACTGGATCGAGGAGCCGTCTGACTGGCACATCCGCCAGTTCGCGGCGTTCATGCTGAACGGTCGCATTACGTTGAAGGGCGCGCGCACCAACAGCGCGGTACTCGGTCGCATCCTGACCGCGCTCAAGAACGAGCCGGCGGCAACGCAGCCGCGGCAGGCGGCGCAGACGGCCATGCAGCTCGCACAGCTCGCGGTCGGCTACGCCAACGCGGGCGCCGGGCACGAGGCGACGCTAGTCGCGCTCGTCAACGACAAGACCTACGCACACCCGAGCGCGCGCGTGGAGTTCATCAAGCTGCTCGATCCCAAGGTCGGTGCCGGACGCATCCCAATGCTGCTTGCGATCGCGACCGACGCCCATGACGACGAGCTCGTGCGCGACAGCGCGATCGGCGCACTCGGTCACGTCGGCGAGGGGGACAGGGCGAAGGTGATTGAGGCGCTTACGCTGATCGTGCAAAGCGACCCGAGTGAGAAGATGGCGCGAAGCTCGATTCAGGCGCTGGCGTGGTCGGCTGGCAGCGCCGCGATCCCGGTGATCATGGAGACGGTGGAGAAGCGTGCCACGAACGGCATCGCGCACGCGGCGGCGGTGGCGCTGGTGCAGCTCGCGAGCCGGACGGCGCAGGGAGGCGTCGATGCGAAGCCGATCGTCGAGGCCGCCCTGAAGATCGTCAACAACGAGTCGGCGGGGCGCGAGGCGCGGGTCTACGCGCTGCGCGCGCTCAAGTGGGCGAACGATTCAGGGTTCAAGCCGACCGCGGACCGGCTCGTGCGCGGCAGGGACGCGCTGCTCGCGACGCTGGTGCAGCAGATGCTCGCCGAGAAGTAAGCGCGCGGCCGCTACGGCAGCTGCGTGGTGAGCGCGGCGGCGCGGCGCTCGACGAAGCTGGTGAGGCCGAAGACGGTCTGCACGCGCCCCATCGGGCCCATCTGCACGAGGTCGGTCGTGACGTTGGTATCGAAGTCGCCGAGCGGATAAAAGCGCGTCGGGTCGGCGGCGACGTCGTCGCGAATGAGCGCGGCTTGGGCCTGCACGTCCGCGGCGACCGTCGCGGGCGCGAATGGACCGGCGATGAGCTCGGCGAGCAGCGCCTCGTAGCGCGCGAGGAACGCGGGCACGGCGAGCACGCGCATCACGAGCGGACGACGGGCGGCCGCGCCGCAGATTGGCGCGTCGTACGGCAGGTCGAGCAGACTGCCCACGAGGCCCATGCAGGAGAAGTTGCCGAAGGTCTCGTTCGTGTCCCACGGCAGCACGACGATGCGCGCGGCGACCTTGTCCTCGTAGAGGTAGTAGTTGTGCGCGGAGCCTTGGTACGAGTCGAGGCTGACGAGCGCGGTGGTGACGGCGAGGTAGCGGAGGAAGCCCTCGACGTCGAGCGTGGCCTCGAGCTGCGCCTCGAGCTCGGCGGCGGGCGCGTGCGCGAGGACGTCGAGCAACGCGATCAGCGCGGTGTGATCGGTGGTGTCGGGATCGCTCTTCACCTCGATGCCGGGGTAGCTGTCGATGGTGCCGCCGCGGTAGACGAGGTCACCGTCGGGCATCTCGGGCTTGTAGAGCGCGCCGGTAGCGTCGGCAAAGTGGGCGCGCAGGAAGTCGGCCTCGACCTGCTCGACCGCGAGGTAGAGGCCGAACAGCACGCCGTTCTTTGTGAGGCGCACAAACGCGGTGCGGCTGGTCGGCACGTCGAACGCGCGGTAGATCGAGGTGCCGATCCGCTCGCGCAGACAGCTCGGGTCCTTGAAGCCGTTGTTGAGGTTCAGCTTGTCGAGGCCGAGCAGCCGCTGGCCGGTGACGTACTCGTCGAGGTCGAGCTTCATGCTGTAGCGCTCGCCATCCATCCGCTCGATTGAGTTGCGTGACGAGTTGCCCTTGAATCGCACCGCGATCTCGTCGAGCACGATGCCGTCCCACGTGAGCCGTGCGGGCACGTAGACGTCGGCGAGCGGATCGGCCATCAGCGTGGCCCAGTCGGCGTCGGCGAAGGTGAGATCGACGTCGATGATGCGGTCGTCGGGAAAGAGCCGAGCGTAGTCGGGCGGGGCCGTCGCAGCGTCGGGACCGGGGCCGATGCCGGCATCGGCGGTGCCGGCATCGGCGGTGCCGGCGGTCGTGCCGCCGCCACATGCGGTGAGGGCGGCAAGGGCAGCGAGGAGCGTGAGGGCGGCGGGTGAGCGCAGCGTGCAGTGCGTCATGCAGGGCATCATGCCGGGAAAAACTGGCGCAGTCCTGTTCGGCACGGCACCGATCGGCGCTGCGCGTGTCGCGGCTCACGATTCGCGCCGGTGCTATAACGGCCGTGAGCGATGGCCCCCCGCACCGACGCTGCCGCGGTCCCCACCTGCGCGCAGGTCGTGCTCGTGCTCGCAGTCGCGCTCGCAGCCGGCTGCGGGGCGACGCGTGGGCGGACGGCCACCGGACAGCCCGACCTCGGCAAGCCGGTCGAGTCCGACCTCGTCGCTGAGGAGGCGTGGGATTTCCGCGTCAAGGTCGACCCCACCGTCACCACGCTCCGCGTGACCGACGACGAGTTGGTCGTCGAGACGCTGCGCCGCGGCCGACTCGACAGTGGCGTCTTCGCGCTCTCGATCTACCGCGCCCCCGCGCTCGCCGAGCGCGGCAGCCGTGACCTCGCGCGCGCCGGCGCCGAGGACTGGCGTCGCCAACGCCACGCGCGCACGTTTCCCGAGGAGGCGATCACGTTCCTCGGTCTGCCCGGCCACGCGATCGTCGTGCAGGCGCCGCATGCCTACGGCCTCGAGCTGTTCGCGGTGTCGGGCGTGTGCGTCTACAACCTCGTCGTGCTACGCGCCGCCGAGGCGAGCGAGTCGATGACCCGCTACGCCGAGGTGCTGCTCGCCGGCATGAGCACGATGGGCGGCGGGCCCGCCGACGCGCCGCGCTGCGAGTGAGTAACGCCGCCCGCGCACAACGCTCGCGCTGTCGCTGAGCGCCCGCCCCCGACGCTGCCGCCGCGCGCGTGCGGGCAGCCTGTGATACTCCCGGCCCCATGCTGATCCTGATGAAGGCCGACGCGACCGACGCCGACGTCGAGACGGTCTGCGCTCGCATCCGCGAGCTCGGCTTCGCGCCGAACCGCATTCCGGGCAAGACCCGCGTGGCGATCGGCATCACCGGCAACCCGGGCGCGATCGACCCGGCGATCTTTGCGCGCCTCCCCGGGATCGCCGAGGCGGTGGCGGTCTCGCGCCCGTGGAAGCTGGTCTCGCGCGAGGTGAAGCCCGACGACACCGTCATCACGCTCCCCGGCGCCGGCGGCACCGACGTGGTCATCGGCGGCGGTCGCTTCGTGGTCATGGCCGGCCCGTGCGCCGTCGAGTCGCGCGAGCAGCTGCTCACCACCGCGACCGCCGTGCTCGAGGCTGGCGCGCACATCCTTCGTGGCGGCGCCTACAAGCCACGCACCTCGCCCTACGCGTTTCAGGGGCTCAAGGAGGACGGCATCGCGCTGCTCGCCGAGGCGCGCGCGGCGACCGGCGGCATGCCGATCATCACCGAGGTGGTCGACACCCGTGACGTCGAGTTCGTCGCGTCACACGCCGACATCCTGCAGGTCGGCGCGCGCAACATGCAGAACTTCGCGCTGCTCGAGGCGGTCGGCAGCACCAGGCGACCGGTGATGTTGAAGCGCGGCATGTCGGCGACGATCCAGGAGCTGCTCATGGCCGCCGAGTACATCGTCTCGAAGGGGAATTATCAGGTGATGCTCTGCGAGCGCGGCATCCGCACCTTCGAGCCGATGACCCGGAACACCCTCGACCTCGGCGCGATCCCGGTGATCAAGCGGCTCACGCACCTGCCGGTGATCGTCGATCCGTCGCACGGCACCGGCGATTACCGCTCGGTCCCGGCGCTCGCCCGCGCGGCGGTCGCGGTCGGTGCCGACGGCCTGATGGTGGAGGTCCACCCCGATCCGGCCCGCGCCCTCTCCGACGGGCCGCAATCGCTCACACCGGCAAACTTCGCGCGCTTGATGACGAGCGTGCGCGCAATCGCCGACGTCGTCGGGCTGCGCCTCTAGCGCGCCGCAGCGCCGCCCACCCGCACCGAATCCCGCTCGACGCGAGCGGCCTCCCCGACCTATCGTCGGCCAATGGTGCCCAACTCGCTCAGACGTTGGTTCGTCGCGCACTTTGTCGCGGACATGCTGTTCGCGATCCCGATGTTCTTCGCGCCGCAGTTCTGCCTCGGCCTCTTCGGCTGGACCACGGTCGACCCAATCACGACGCGCATCGCGGCAGCCGCGCTCTTCGGCATCGGCATCGAGTCGCTGCTCGGGCGCAACGCCGACAAGCCGACCTTCATCGCCATGCTGAACCTGAAGGTGATCTGGGCCAGCACCGCCACGGTCGGCATCGCGTGGGGCACTGTCGAGAGTGGCAACCGGTGGGGCTGGGCGTTCGTCGCCGTCTTCGCCGCGTTCCTCTGCGTCTGGTCCACCTACCGCATCCGACTTGGGAAGTCGGCGCAGTAGCGCGTAGCCCCCGGTGTCCCGCTCGGTGCCGCACATGGCGAACGCGGTCTCGGACTTTCTACGGCTGCTCCCTACGGCGGCACTCCGTCGTCGCGGTGGCGCGAAGAAGCTCTTGCATGACTACGAGCTCGACCTGCCCGGCTTTCTGAACGGCGCGCTGCGCGAGGAGCTCACCGCGCTGCTCGCCGCGCTCTCGCTCACCGATGACGGCGGTCCGGGCGCGGCGCGGCAGCGGCTGTGGGCCTACGGCGCGGCGATGGAACGGCGCGCGCTCGGGCTCGCCGAGTCGCTCTGTGACGCGACGGTGCAGGCGGCGCCGATGCTTCGGAGCGGCAAGCTGGTGATCCCGCGTCGCCGCGCGCGCGCCGCGGTGCAGGGCATGCTCCCGGTCGCCCGCATCGCGCGCTTCCCGTCGTCGCCGCTGCCCCGCCCGCTGCCGCTGGCACGTGCGCTCCCGCCGCCCGCCGCCGAGCCGCCGACACTCGACGCGCTGCTCGCCCGCGCCGACGCGCTGGTCGGGGTGCGGCTCGGCGCACGCGGACGCGACAAGGGGTTCTACGGGCACCGCGTCGCTGAGCTGCTCGGGCTCGCGCGCTCGTCGTCGCCCGCGCGTGACTGGCGCGGCGAGGTCGAGGTGAAGACGCTCGCCGTCGTGCGCGCCGCCGGTGCCACCTGGCGCATCAAGGACGGGCCCGCGCTCTCGATGCGCGGCGTCGACGCCAAGCAGAAGCTCGGGCGCGTGCTCTGGGTGATCCGCATCGACGAAGGCGAGGTGCCCGACGCGCCGGTGCTCTCCTGGTTCTATCAGGAGCTCGTACCCTCGCTCGCGCACGCCTTCGAGCGCGCGCGCCACCTGCGACCCAAAGGGGGCAAGGGCACGACGGCGCGTGGCTGGTATTTGCGCCGCGACTACTTCGTCGCCTGCGGGCTGCTCGCGTCGCTCAACGGCTGACCCAACGGCTGAGTCCTCCGCGACACGCCGCGCGTCACTCGTACGTGAGCGTGCCGCCGTGGTCGTCCTCGCGCACCATCACGCCGCGAGCGTCGGCTTCCGCTTCACGCGCAGCTGATCTACCCTCCGCGGCCATGAACCGACGTGCGCTCGTTCTTCGTTGGGCCGCCCTCCTCGCTCTGGCTCTCGCCGTCGGACCCGCGCCCACCGCGCGCGCCGGCGGTGACCCCGAGCTGGCGGGCGTGCCCAAGGTCCCCTTCGAGAAATACGTGCTCGCGAACGGCCTCGAGGTGGTCCTTCACCAGGACCGCCGCGTGCCGCTCGTCTTTGTGAGCGTCTGGTACCACGTCGGCAGCGGCGACGAGACGCCCGGTCGCTCGGGCTTCGCGCACCTCTTCGAGCACATGATGTTCCAGGGCTCGAAGCACACCGGCGAGGACGTGCACTTCGACACGCTCCGAAACGCCGGCGCGACCAACGTGAACGGCACGACCAACCCCGATCGCACGAACTACTTCGAGGAGGTGCCCTCGAACCAACTCGAGGTCGCGCTCTGGCTCGAGAGCGATCGCATGGGCTACCTGCTCGAGTTGGTCACGCAGAAGAGCCTCGACAACCAGCGCGAGGTGGTGCGGAACGAGCGCCGCCAGAACTACGACAACGTGCCCTACGGCAAGGACCGCTTCGCCATCACGAAGGCGCTCTATCCCGAGGGACACCCGTATCGCTACCTCACGATCGGCCGGCACGAAGACCTCGCCGCCGCGAGCCTCGACGACGTGAAGCGCTTCTTCCGCACCTGGTACGTGCCGTCAAACGCGACGCTGGTGATCGCCGGCGACTTCGAGACCAAGGCGGCCAGGCAGCTTGTCACCAAGTGGTTCGGCGCGTTCCCGACGACGCCGCGCCCGGAGCATCGCGAAGTGTCGCTGCCCGAGGCCACGCGCTCACGCACGACGGTGCCCGACGAGCTCGCGCACCTGCGCCGGCTGCACTACGCGTGGCACTCGCCGGCGAGCTACACGGCTGGCGATGGCGAGTTCGATCTGCTCGCGCACGCACTCGGCAGCGACGGCACGGGGCGGCTCTACAAGCTGCTGGTGCATGAGAAGCAGCTCGCGAAGCAGGTGATGGTCTATCAGGCGTCCGCACAGCGGTCGTCGGAGTTTCACGTCGTCGTCGATCTCAAGGAGGGCGCCGACCTCGGGGTCGTGACCACGCTGCTCGACGCTGAGCTCGAGCGGGTGCGGAGTGAGCCGATCGCCGAGAGCGAGCTCGCACGCGCGGTCACGAGCATCGAGGCGTCGTTCATCTGGGGGCTCGAGTCGACGATGGCGCGCGGCGAAGCGCTGCAGGCGTACAACCACTTCCTCGGCACGCCGAGCGGGTTCGCACGCGATCTTGGGCGTTACCGCGAAGCGACCGCAGCCGGGATTCGGGACTACGCCGCACGCTTCCTGCCGCCGGAGCGACGGGTCGAGATCCTCACAGTGCCCGCAAAGAAGCAGGAGGTTCGGCCATGAACCGGCATCGTCTGATCCGCGCGCTCGCCGCGCTCGTCGTTCCCGTCACGCTCACCGCATGTGGTGGCGCCGCGCCCGCACTGCTCCCGGTCGCACCGCCGATCGCGAGCGCTGCGCCCGAACCGGTCGTGGTGCCGGTCGCCGAGGTGCCGGCCGCCGAGCCTGCGCCCGCGCCGCTGCCGCCCGAACCCGAGCCGCCGACGCTGACCTTCCCCGAGGAGCCGTTCCGAGCCGCGCTGCCCAAGGCCGGCGCGCCGCGCTCGCTGCAGCAGCCAAAGCTCGTGACGTTCCGGCTGAAGAACGGGATCGAGGTCTTCCTCGTCGAGCGCCACGAGCTGCCGACGGTCACGCTCGACCTCGTCATCAGCGGCGGGCAGACCACCGATGCGCCCGGCAAGCCCGGCACCGCGTCGCTCTGCTCGGCACTGCTCGACGACGGCACCGAAAAACTCGCCAAGCTCGCCTTCGAAGAGGCACTCGCCGACACCGCGTCGAGCGTCTCGTCCTGGGCCGGCGCCGACCAGCACGGCGTCGGGATGAGCGCGCTCTCGCGTCACCTCGACGCGACGCTCGCGCTCTGGGCTGACACGCTGCTTCACCCCGGGCTGCGGCAGGAGGATCACGACCGCAACGTGCAGCAGCTGATCGCATCGCTGGCGCAACAGGTCGGCTCGCCGGCCGCGCTCGGCGGGCGGCTCTACGGGCGCGTGTTCTACGGCGAGTCGCACCCGCTCGGTCAGGTCACCACGGC
>SHYZ01000078.1 GCA_009692535.1 Myxococcales bacterium | reverse complement strand
GCGCCCACCGGCGGCTGGTGCAAGGCCGCGCGGCTCATCGACGGCTTCGACGGCGATGAGCTCGCACCCCGCTGGCGCAGGCTCGGCGAACCGCTGGCAGCTACCACCGAGAACCACGCACTGAGGATCCAAGTGGCAGCCGCCGCCGAGACCGTCCACGGCATGCGCGTCCGCGGTGTGGCGACGGGTGCGCGCTACGACCTCGAAGGCTCGGATTTCGTGGTCGACCTCGGCGACCTGCCGTTCCTCGTGCCGAGCACCCCGGACACCAAGCAACCGCAGCTCGTCGTCGAAGTCATCGTCAGTGACAGCGCGGTCGCAGCACTCCACCTCGGCGAAACCACCGGAGAGTTCGTCGTGCGCAATGGCCCCGGGATGGGGCCGTTCCCCCTGCCAGCGTCGGGACCGGTGAGGCTCCGCTTCGCCCACGATGCAACCGGCTTCGTCTGGGCAGTCCTCCATGCGACGGAGACCTTGCAGACGGGCACGCTAACGGACGATTTCTTCGAGCGCAGCTCCGTCCAACTATTCCTCTACGGCGTCGCGTTCGACGGCCTCACGGCCGGCACGTCGCCGGTGACCGTCCGCATCGCCGGCGTCAACGCGGAGTGAGCGCGAGCTCAAGCTCGAGCTCCGCCTCGCCAGCGGCGGCAACCTCGACGGCGCTCTCGGCGACGAACGGCACGCTGCCGACCGACGCAGCGTGCTGTGCGCGCGCGCGGTAGCGACCGGGCGGCACTGCGGCGAAGCTGAAGCGACCGTCGGCGCCGGTGGCTGCGACGTGCGCGTGAGCAAGGACCGCAACCGCAGCACGCTCCCCCGCATGCAGCGTGCAGCTGATCGCGACGAAGCCGGCACGCGGCAACGTCACACCGAACGACTGCCCCTCGAGCGGCAACGGGAAGCGCGCGACGCGCTCGCCGTCGTCGTACGTCACGGCGACCTCGTGCCGAATCGTGTCGCGAGTCTCGATCACGACGACCCCGCCGGGCGCGACCACGAGCGCGCGCGGCTCGAAGCGGCAACGCTCGAGCGTGAGCAGCGGAGGTGGGGCGGCGGGCGCGCGGGCCGCAGCGAGCGGCACGGGGCTGCCGTCGAGTTCGAGCCAGACGATCGCGCCCGCCACTGCGCCTGCAAGGTCGCGCGCCAGTGCCGGCGCGGACGCAGTGCGACAGGCGGTGCGCCCAGGCCACGACGTCGCGACGGCTGGCGCGTCTGCGAGCGTGACCACGCCGGTCACGACCGCCGGCGCGACGACGGCGGTGGCAGCGAGGACGGCGGCGGTGGCAACGGTGGACCCGCCGACGTCAGCGATTGGCCCGCCGCCGTCGACCGCGTGCCGCGCCGGGGGCGAATCGGCGCCCGCACCGACGGCCGTGCCGCTGCGCGTGCCGCACGCGACGCACACGATGCACGCGACAACGACAGCCAGCAGCGCCGTCCGACGAATCACGCGCTCCGCCCCGCCAGCAGCGCATCCGCCACGCGGCGCGCATCGCGTACACAGTCGTTCACCGCCACGCCGTGCCACGCGTTACCCGCGAGCACCACGCCGAGCGCGGCTGCGCGCGTCTCCGCCTCGGCGACACGCGCGAGGTGCCCGACCTCCGCCTGCGGGATCGCTCGCGCGAGGCGGCGATGGTGCAGCAACGTCGGCGCGACGATCACGCCGAGCGCGAGCCGCAGGTCTTGGGCGACGCGAGCCGCGAGCGCCGCGTCGTCCTCTGCGAGCGCGAGCGCCGCCGGGTCACGCACGCCGCCGTAGATCAGCCGCAGCAGCACCTGGCCTTCGGGCGCGCGCGCGGGCCAGAGCGACGACTCGAACACGCAGCCAAGGCAGCGTGGCGCTTCACCATCGGCCACGAGGAAACCAAAGCCGTCGAGGCGGTGCGGCACGTCATCGCGGCGAAATCCGACCTGCACCACCAGCACGTCCGCGGCGGTGATCTCGCCCGCGAGCTCGGCGAGCCGCGCGTCGTGCGGCGCGAGCAGCGTCGCCGCGGCACCCGGCGGGATCGCGAGCGCGATGCGCGTGGCCTCGATCCGCTCGCCGCCATCGAGTACGACCGCCGTCTGGCCCGCGCCGAACTCGAGCGCGACGACCCGTGCATGCGTCCGCACCGCGCCGCCGAGCCGCGCGGCGAGCGCCTCGGGCAGCGCGGCAGCGCCGGCAAGCGGTGCGACTGAGTGTGCCGCGCCGCGCCCCGCTCGCTTGCGACGGCCCGCGCGCAGTCCGGCGAACAGGCCGCCATGCTCGCGCTCGAGCCGCGCGACCCGTGGAAACGCCGCCGCGAGCGAGAGTCGCTCGGCATCGCCAGCGAAAATGCCGAGCACCGCCGGCGCCACCAGCACGAGCGCCGCCTCGTCGCCGAGCCGCCGCCGCGCGAACGCCGCAACGCTCTCGTCGTCGCCATCGGGCCGTGCCTTCGCCCACGGCTCGCGGAGCAGACGCAGCTTGCCGGCGATCGAGAGGAGATCCGACCGCAGCAGGCCGAGCGGGCTCGCCGGCACGAGCCGGAGCCGCCCGCGCGAGAAGATCCAGCGCGCCTTGGCCGTCGGCGTCGCCACCACGACCTCCACCCCCAGCTCGCGACAGAGCTCGATCGCGCCCCAATCGTCCGCGCCGCCCTCGAGGAAAGAGGCCGCGGCCCACTCGCAGAGCCACTCGCCCACCCGCTCGCTCTCGAGCAACCCGCCCGCGCGCGCCGCAGCCTCGAGCACGACGAGCTGCGCCGACGGATCCTGGCGTCGGACCTCGTGCGCCGCGGCGAGCCCCGCCACGCCGCCGCCGACAATCGCGATCACGGCTGCGCCGTGCGCACGCCGTATCGATGCACCGCCGCGACCATCGCGCGGACATGCTCGGGATTGGTCTCCGGCTGCACGCCGTGGCCGAGGTTGAAGATGTGCCCCGGCGCATCGCCGGCGGAGCGGATCACGCCCTCGACGCGTCGCTCGATCTCGGACGGCGGTGCGAAGAGCGCGGCGGGATCGAGGTTCCCCTGCACCGCCACCTCGGAACCGAGTCGCGCCCGTGCCTCGCCGAGGTCGACGCGCCAGTCGATGCCGAGCACGTCGGCGCCCGACGACGCGAGCCGCCCGAGATACGGCGCGCAGCCGTTGGCGAAATAGATGATCGGCACGCGCCGCGCGGCAAACGCCGGCGAGGCGCGCAGCCGAGAGATCAGCTCGCGCGCCCACCGCAGCGCGAACTCGTCGAAGTCCGCCGGCGAGAGCGTGCCGGCCCACGAGTCGAAAATCTGCACCGCGTCGGCGCCCGCTGCGACCTGGGCCTCGAGGTAGCGACAGACGGTGCGCGTGAACCGCTCGAGCAGATCGTGCCCCGCCACCGGATCCGAGAAGAGCAGCGCCTTCGCGCGACGCCACTCCTTCGACCCTGAGCCCTCGACGGCGTACGCGGCGAGCGTGAACGGCGCGCCGGCAAACCCGATGAGCGGCACGCGCCCGTCGAGCGCGCGCTTGATGCACCGCACCGCCTCGGGCACGAACGGCATCGTCGCTTCGGGATCGGGATCGATGAGCCGCGCGATCGCCGCGCGGTCGCGGAGCGGCTCGAGCTTTGGCCCCTCGTCGCCGAACTCAAGCGGCACGCCCATCGCCTCGACCGGGATGAGGATGTCGGAGAAGAGGATCGCCGCGTCGAAGCCGAACTCGTTGATCGGCTGCATCGTGACCTCGCAGGCGAGTTCGGGATTCTTGCAGAGGCCGAGAAACGAGGTCGTCGCGCGGACGGCGCGGTACTGGGGCAGATAGCGCCCCGCCTGTCGCATCATCCAGACCGGCGTACGGTCGACCGGCAGGCGCAGGCAGGCGCGGAGGAACCGGTGCGAAGGAGCGTCGTCACGGCTCGGCATCGCGGCGGATGCTAGCATGCAGCCATGCCGCGAACCGGCGCCGCCGCGCGCGCGCGCATCATCGTCTGCGTCTGCGCAACGCTCATCGCCTGCGGCACGCCTGACGCGCCCGCGCCCGCGCCCGACGCCAGCGCGCCCGACGCCCACGCGCCCGACGCGCCCGATGCCAGCGTGCCCGACGCCTTAGCCCTCGGTCCGACCGGCGACTTCCGGACCACCGCGATCACCCGCGGCGGCATCACGGTCACCGACGAGGATCGCCCGGTGACGGTCGGCGGCGTCACGACGCTCCTGCGCGTCAACGGCGTGCTGCACCTCGGTGCCGACGGCGCCGCATGGAGGTCCAGCGTCACGGTCCGCGACGGCCAGTTCATCGATCCGAACACCTTTCACGGCAGCACGAGCTTCGAGTCGAGCTCCGGCGCCAGCCAGCTCACCCTGTTCGGCGACCCCTTCACCCTCGAGTGGACCCGCACCACGCCCCCCGAGGCGTTCACGCTGCGCCTCGCCGGCGGCCCCGACTCCTTTAGCTTCGAGCGCGTCGTCGCGCCATCCGACGACACGCTCCCCATCGTCGGCACCATCAGCGTGACCGCCGGCGCGCCCGGTTTCTTCGCGCCGCGCATCGCCTTTGTGTCGCTGCTGCGCGACGAGGACGGCAGCACGCGCTACATCGTCATCGACGATCCACCCTACGACGACGACCGCGCGCTCGACACGCTCCCCGCGACAGGCGCCGCTCCCATCACCGCCGATCTCGCGCTCCCCTACGACCTCTCGCGCACCGAGGGGGCGATCGGCCTGCAGCGCATTCTCTTCGGCACGGCGTTCCTCGCTGCCGGCCTCGTCGTGGTCTACGATGATCGCGACGGCGACGGCCGGCTCTCGGCGCCACTCGCACCGCTCGACTGCACCCCCGCTCTCGACTGCATCCGCGGCGTCGCCCCGCTCGCGGTCGCCTACCGGCTCGGCGGCTCGCCCGAACTCACAGCCTCCGCCTGGGGCCGGCTCCTGCCCCGCTGGAGCTGGGCCGTCCCCGGCCGCACCGCCGACGCGCCGTCCGCCACCGCCTACCTCTCGCTCGACGCTCAGACCGCCCCGGTCCCGCTCGATCTGGTGTTGCTGGTCGATCAGGCGCTGCTCGACTTTCCGCCTACGCCGCTTTAATCCATGCACGCAACCGTTGCATCGGGGCGCCCGCGTGAGCGAAAATAACCGCCCTGAGCATCTGCATGGCTGCGCCCATCCTCACCGTAACCCTCACCTGCGCTTCGTGGGATCAACTCACGCACGTCTACGACAAGGATCTCGTTCGCGGCGTGCTCTTCCTGCGGTCGCAGCGGCCACCCGCGGAGGGGACAATGATGACCGTCGCGCTCACGCTGCCGTCGGGCGAGGTGATGCTGCTGCCCGGACAGGTCGCGCGGCACGTCGCGCCGGGCAGTCGCGGTCCGGGCGTGGAGCTCTCGTTTGGCGCGGAGGGCGTCGCGGGCGTGGCCAAGATCGCGCAGGTGATCGCGAAGACTGCGCGAGCGAAGCAAGCGCCCGACGCGGCGGCCCCCCCTCCGCCCCCGGTGCCTGCTGCCGCCTCGACACCAGCGCTCCCTTTCCTCGAAAATCTCGCGCCCCCCCGCGAGGCGGACACCTTCGAGGATACCTTCGACCCTGCGCGTGTCCTCACGATGCGACGTCCGACGACGGCCGCAGTCCCCGCCGTGGGTCTGCCCAGCGAGACGGGGAGACACCGCGCGGCCCAAGCGGCCAGCGGCCGGTCACCCCGCGTCTCAGGCTCGCTCGCCGCGGTATTCCTCTTCGGTGACATGCCCGACCTGTCGACCCACGAGGGGACCGTGGCCGCGCCCCCGCCGGCGCCCACCATCGCCACGGAGGAGTCGGCCGCCGATCACGCCGACCAACTGCTCGAGGCGGGCAAGCACGTCGAAGCGCTTGCCGCCTACGAGGCGTGCCTGCGCGCCGATGCGGGCCACCAAGCAGCGCAGCTCGGCCGCGAGCTCGCAAATGGATTCATGAAGCTCGCCGCAGCCGACCGCACCACGGCAGCACGGCACTTCGCGGCCGCGCTTCAGATCGATCCGCACCACGCTCGTGCCACGCGCGAGCTAGCGGCACTACAGCGCGCGGGGCGTGAGCCTGAAAAGACGCCCAGTCTCTTCGGCAAGCTCTTCGGCCGCAAACCGTAGCGCACCTGCGCCCCGCCGCGGTTGCAGGCAATGGGCCGCCGTGTACCATCCGCCCGCCAACCTACTCCTTGGAGCCCGCCATGAAGAACCGCCTGCTCGCGACGTTGCTCTCCGCCCTGCCCCTCCTCGCGCTTGTCGCCTGCGGCCCTGCCGGCGACGACGACTCTGGTTCGGTCGACGCAGCGCCGGTTCGCGTAGACGCGGCCGCGCGGCCCGATGCGCCCGCCGCCCCCGACGCCGCACCGATGAACCCGCCGTCGGCCGATGTCGGCAAGCCCTGCTCCAACACGATGATGAACTGCCCGATGAACTACATCTGCGCGGCGCTCGACGGTGAGGCCGATCTCGACGCGCTCTGCACCACCAAGTGCGGCGAGACCGAGACGATGGTGGAGACGCCGCCGGCCGACGGCAACACGATGTGCGAGGCGGCTTACACCGGCACCATCGGCGTCGCCGCGTGCGTCATCTACTCCGAGAACATGATGACGATGAAGCGCGATTGGTACTGCGGCATCCTCTGCGGTCAGGCGCCGGGCACCAACGGCACCTGCCCCGGCGGACTGACCTGCACGATGGACCTCTGCATCGACTAGCTGCGATCGCGTTCGACCTGCCGGCGCACGACCACGCCGGCGGCTCTTACCTGCCGAGCCCCACCGTCCCCAACGTCCCGTCGGGGGCCGCTTCGCCGTCGGTCGCGAGCAGCACGGCGATCGCCGCGGCCCCGACGAGGACGCCGCCCGCACCGACGAGCAACCAGCGGGTCGACCGCGAGCTCGTCGTTGCGCCCGCGATCGGCAACGACAGCGGCAGGTCGGGGCCGCCGATGCGCGCCAGTTGCCGACCCGCGAGGTCGCGCGCCTCGAGGTAGTACTCGAGCTGATAGCCGCGATCGTCCGCCGGTAGCGTGAAACGCGCGCGGTGCCTGGCGCCGTCGAGCGCGCGCATCGCGAGCTCGCGGTACTCGAGCGTGCCGCGCTTGCGATGGCGCAGCACGACTTCGTACACACCGCGCGGTCCACGCACGCCGCGCGTGACGGTCGCGACAATCTCGAGGTGACGGCCCGCAGCTCCGCTTACGGGTGCCGCGTGCTCGAGCGACACGCGCTGGCCCGACACGGTCGGCACAGCGACGCGCCGCACCTGCTCATAGACCCGAAGAATGTGCGGCGAGCCCGACTCCTCTCGCAGCACGTAGCCGGGATCGATCGCCAGGAGATCGCCGAACGCCTCGCGCGCCGACTCCTCGTTGCCAACGACCACAAACGAGATCCCGAGCAGCTCGAGCGCCTCGATCCGCTGCGCGTTGGTCGCGGCGGGATCGCGCGAGACCGACGCCAGCACGCGGATCGCGGCGCGGTACTCAAGCTCGACGTAGGCGCGACGCCCTTCGGCCAGCCGCGCGCGCACGTCGACGACCACGTCAGGCACGTCTGGCGCGGCCCTCGCGAGTCGCACCGGCACGACTGCGTTTGCGAGCGCGTGCCCAACGACGAGCAGCCCGACGAGCAGCGCTATCCGGGTGCGAGCCACGTCAGCTCCCCTGCGCCCGCGACGAACAGGTCGCGCAGCCCGTCGCCATCGACATCGACGATGATCGGGTTCCCCGCGACGCCAGCGGGCAGCTCGCCTTGGAGCAGCGCGCCCGACGCCGTGCCCCGCAGCAGGGTCAGGCCGTCGATGTTGCGGACGACGAGCTCCGGACGACAGTCGCCGTCAAGATCGCCGCTCGAGACCGAGGTCGCCCGAAGCGTCGGGTCGGGCAGGCGCAAGAATGAGCGATCCTCCAATCGACCGTCGCCGCGATTCACGAAGAGGAGCAGCGGCGTGACGGGGAAGACGGCGGCGAGGTCAACGTCGCCATCGCCGTCGAGGTCAGCGAGCGCGAAGCCGTCCACCTTGCGAGGATTTTCGGGCAGCGCGGGCACGAGCGAAAACCGCCCGTCCATCGGGTCGGCCGCGAGGAGGTGCATCGGCTCGTTGCTGTCGAGCCCGTGACCGACGACCAGATCCGCGTAGCCGTCGCCGGTTACGTCTCCGAACGCGAGCGCGGAGATGTCGTTGCCCACGTTGTCGGGGATCGCGGTCGGCGCCACGGCGAAGCGCCCCGCGCCGTCATTCTTCAGTACTTGGAGCTGCGATCCGGCGGCAACAGCGAAGTCGAGATCGCCATCGGCATCGACGTCGGCGACCGCAGCCAGGACCGCCGCGAGCCCTTCAGGGAGTACGTCCGCCAGGACGACAAAGGTTCCATCGGCGCGATGCTCGAGCAGCAGCACCGGGGCACCGAGCGCGAGCAGGTCGTCGTCGCAGTCACCGTCGATGTCGATCGCGACGAGCGCGGTGGCGCCGGCAAGGGCTTGGGGCGGCGGTGGCAGCAACTCGACGCGTCCATCCGACGCCGGCGAAAATGCCGTCACGTCGTCGGCGCCCGCCACGACGACGACCGAGCCGCGCCAACCATGTAGCACCACGTGTGCTGCCTCGGCCGCGGGCGCGGGCAACGTGCCGACGACCGCGAGCGCGCCCGGCCGCGCGTCCTGACAGGCGCGCACGGCGACTGACGCCTCGAGCACGGAGTGCGCTTCCACGTCGACGCGCACGGTCGCGCCGGCGACCTCGAGTCCCGCGTGCCAGCCGCGCGCGCGCACGAGCAGCGACTCGTATCCGTCGGTGTGGACGGTCAGCGTCTCGGGGAGGCGCGCGAGCGGATAGCGCGCGGCGAAGGTCCCCTCGTCCCCTTGCGCGTCGAGCGCGGCGACCGACAGGCAGACCGCGTCGAGCGCATCGGGCACCACGAGGTCGCTCTCGATACGCAGCACGATCGCGGTGTCGCCACACGCACCGAGGCCCGTGACGACGCCCGCAGCGACCAAGGTCGCCAACGCGCAGCCGACCGCACGGGCGTGGGCGGCGTTACGAGCGAGCGCGCGAGCGGCGGCGGACACCGCGCAGCAGAATCGCACACCCTACGAGGAGCGCGAAGCCGCCAAGGCCGCTCCCCGGCGCAGCGCCAGCGACCGCGCAGCCGCCACCGTAGTCGCCCGTGTCGGACCCGCCCGGCAGCGCCACCGCGGGGGCCTCGGGATCGAGCGGGTTCGCCGGTGGCACGCGCGGCGTCACCCTGACCACAATCGTGACCTTGGGGCCGAACCACGCCACGCCCTCCTGCAGCAACTGGAAGGTCTCGGTGAAGCTGGTCTCGGCGTCGACCTCGGGCGCGCGGATCACGAAGCTGAAGCGGCCGACCGCGCCAGGGCCGTAGTCCGAGTGATCGGCGCCGGTCGCGCGGCTCGGCGAGAGCCAGTTGCCGTCGACGAAGAAGGCCGACTCGCGATCCTGCGGGTCCTGCGTGCCGAGGCGCGTCTCGTCGAGTCCCCAAGTCGAGTTGCCCTGGTTCTCGAACTCGAACCAGACCACCGCCTCTTCGCCCGAGGTCATGCTCTGCGGCGTGGCAGCGTCGCGTGCGCCAGCGTCGAACACCGCCATGCCGCCGGCGCGCACGAGGTCCATGTAGTGCGACCAGTTCCAGCCGGTGCCGGGATCGGTGTGATCCGAGCAATCGGGCGTCTCGACGTGACCGAGGATGTGCGTGCGATCGACCGGCACCGTGTGCTGCTCGGCGAGCCACGCGGTGAGCGCGGCCGACGCCATGTACATGTTCTCGGTGTACCAGCGCGCCGGATCGGCGACGAAGCCCTCGTGCTCGATGCCGATCGAGTGCGTGTTGAAACAGCCGTCGTGCCACGCGATGTCAGTGTCGTCGACCATCTGCGTGATCTGGCCGTCGGACGAGCGCACGACGTAGTGCGACGACACGTTCGAGGACGCGTTCTGGAACCAGGAGATGGTCCCCGAGTAGGAGCCCTGCGTGGTGTGGATGACGACGAAGTCGATGTCGGCCGCGTCGCGCGAGCTCGCCTGGTAGTTGCCCGAGTTGGCCGCGTTCCAGATCGCGCCGGGGTAACCGAGCGCAAGCGTCTGGTGGCCGATGCCGGAGCTCACGCCGCCGACGTCGCGCGCTGAGACGACGACGCTTCGCCCCGCGTCGTCGACGCCGTGCCAGCCGAGCTCGAGCCGCGTGAAGACCTCATCGGGCAGCCGGTCGCCGCCATACTCGGCGAGCGCGGGTGCCCAGTCGGAGAGCATGGCGCTGTCCACGGGCGCGCGTGCGGCCAGCCACGCGGCGGCGGACTCGATGTTGGCGCGCGCATCGGTGGCGGCGACTGCCGGCGCGAAACCGGCGAGCGCGGCCGCCTCGTGGAGTGGGCCGAGCGCCATGACTCCGTGCCGCGGCGCTTGGTGGACATGGTCGCCCTCGGCCACGGGCGCGGGCGCGGCGAGCCGCGTCTCGACATAGGCCACCGTCGCGAGGAGCTCCGCTGGCACGCCGGTCCGACGCGCCGCCGCCACAAAGTGCGGCACGAGCAGCGACTCGCCACCGACGGCAACTCGCGCGGCCGTGACCACAGCGGTCGCCGGCTCGGCGCAACCACCAGCGAACCCTGCCACCGGCAGCGCGGCGAGACAGGCCGACAAGATGCGTGAAATGGCTCGGGGGGCGGCAGGCTGGTTCACGGTCAGCTCAAAATGGTGCGCGGGCATGATAGCCCCGCTTGCACGCCGCTTGCCATCGCGCCGGCGCATGTCGCCACCTGATCAGCGCGGAATCACACACGCCGCACGCCACTTTCGGGGCGCGCCGCCCCAGCGCCGCCCAGCGCTGCCCACTGGAGTTGGCACCGTCACGGCTATACTCGCTCGACGTGGGGCGCGAGTCCGGCATTCCGTTCGGCGCCTACCGGCTTGAGCGACGGCTCGCGCGCGGCGGCATGGCCGAGGTGTTCCTCGCGCGGCAGCGTGGACCGGCAGGCTGGGGCCGGCCGGTCGCACTCAAGCGGATCCTCCCGCACCTCGTGGAGGACGAGAGCTTCGTCCGCATGTTCCTCGACGAGGCGCGGCTCGCGGCGCGGCTCTCGCACCCAAACATCGTCCACATCTACGAGTTCGGCGAGGCTGAGGGCGCCTACTACATCGCGATGGAGTACGTCCACGGCGTGGACGTGGCGACGCTGTTTCGGCGACATGACCTGCAGCCGCTGCCGCCCGAGCTCATCGCCCGCCTCGGCGCCGACGCTGCCGCCGGGCTGCACCACGCGCACACGTTCGCCGACGCCGACGGGACGCCGCTCGGCATCGTCCACCGCGACGTGTCGCCGCAAAACCTGTTGGTCGCGACCACCGGCGTCGTGAAGCTCGTCGACTTCGGCATCGCGAAGGCGGCGTTTCAGTCGGACGAGACGCGCCCCGGCGTGGTGAAGGGGAAGTTCGCGTACATGTCGCCCGAGCAGGTGATCGCCCAGCCGCTCGACGGGCGCAGCGACGTGTTCGCGCTCGGCATCGTGCTCTGGGAGCTACTCGCCGGTCGGGTCGCGGTGCCGCGCGCAGATCCGATCGAGGGGATGCGCATGGTCCGCGATGGGCGCATTCCGCCGATTGAGACGATCCGTCCCGACACGCCGCCCGAGCTGGCCCACGCACTCGGTCGCGCGCTCGCACGCCGCCGCGACGAGCGGCCGACGGCGGCAGAGTTCGGCTTCGAGCTCGAGACCTACCTCAAGCACTCCGAGTACGTCGTGAGCGCGCTGGCGGTCTCCGACTGGCTGCGCACGCGCTTCCCGACGCTGGGCGCACATCCGCCTGCCGCGCCGGCCGGCGACACGACGCCGGCGCTCGGTACCGCCCCGCTCGGCGAGCGTGAGCCTGAGTCGCGCAGCGTTGCGAGCCTCGACGTCATCGACGTCGAGCAGGATCCCACCGAGGCGGGCGACCCGATCGGTTCAATGGACGAAGCTTCCGCGCCGCCCACGCTGGCCACGCCCTCACCGACAGCATCGGCAAGCTCTGCCCCGACGCGCGTCACATCGAGCGTCGTTGTCGCGATCGCGCTCGCCGCCATCGTTGCGGCTAGCGCCGTCGCGTTTTTTCCCCGCGGCAGCGACGAGACGCTCTTGGCGGCGACACGCGGGATCATCGTCGATGCCGCGGACACGCCAGTGGACGACGCCGCCGCCGTGACCGCGCCGGTCATCGATGCTGCGCGTGCGACCGCACCGGTCGCCGATGCGGCCGCCGCTCCCACGCCGGTCGCAAAGCCGACGCCGCGCCGTCCGCCGCTGCGGCCCACCACGCCGGTGCGCTCCGAAACGATCACGCACAGCGGACCGCCGGTCACCACGGTCTCCGGCGGTCACGGCTGGCTCACCGTCCGCACCACACCGTGGAGCGATGTCTACTTCGGCGCGCGCATGCTCGGCAGCTCGCCGCTCGCGGAGGTCGAGCTCCCCGCCGGCGCCCACACGCTCACGTTCCGTAACCCCAAGCTCGGCGCGATCACCCGCACCGTGACGATTCGCGCCGGCGAGACCACCAAGCTCTCGCTCGTCCTGCGCTGACCTGCGTGCGCGTGCGCGCGGCGTGCGCTACCCGCGCGGCGCGAGCTCTGCTTCGGCGATCCGCTTCACGACCGCCGCGTCGACCTTCCCCTTGTGCAGCTTCATCACCTCGCCGACCACGCGTCCCGCGGCCTTCGCGTCGGTGACTCCGGCAGCGGCGATCGCCGCACGCACCGCGACGCGCACCTCGTCCTCCGAGAGCCCCTTGGGCAGGAAGGCGTCGCAGAACTCGATTTCCCACGCCAGCTCCGCCGCCGGCTCGCGCCCGCGCTCGCCCACCGCCTCGAACTCCTCCTTCGCCTTGATCAGCGACTTGCGATACGCCGCGATCACCTCGAGGTAGAGCGCGTCGTTCACGTCGCCCGAGAATCCCTTGGCCGTGCGACGCTCCATCACCTTCGTGGTGAGCATGCGGATCACGCTCAACGCGCGCGCATCCTTCGCCCTCATCGCGGCGGTGAGCTGGGCCCGCAGATCCTGTTCGAGCGACATCGTCAGTGCTCCGTTCTCGAGGTTGCTTGGTGTAGTCGGCCGCGCGCGCTAATCGCGCCCGCCGAGTCCGGTGAGCCAGCTGTAGTTCGGCTTGCGATCGAGGTGATGCACCGAGTCGATCCGCCGCACGGTGCCCGACTGCGAGCGCATCACGACCGACGAGGTCTTTGCGCCGCCGCCGAAGAACTTCACGCCGCCGAGGAACGCCCCGTCGGTGACGCCGGTGGCCGCGAACATGACGTCGCCGTGCGCGAGGTCGTCGAGCCCGTAGATCCGATCCGGGTCCACGATCCCCATCTTCCGCGCGCGCGCCAGCTCGTCGTCGTTGCGCCAGCGCAGCCGCGCCTGCATGCCGCCGCCGACACACTGCAGCGCCGCTGCGGCGATCACACCCTCGGGCGCGCCGCCGGTGCCGAACAGCACGTCGATGCCGGTGTCAGCGCTCGCCGTCGCGATCGCGGCCGACACGTCGCCGTCCTGGATCAGCCGGATGCGCGCGCCAGCCTTGCGCACCTCTTCGATCAGCGCGGCGTGGCGCGGGCGGTCGAGGATCACCGCGGTGAGATCCGGCACCCGCGCGCGCTTCGCCTCGGCGATCGCTGCCAGGTTCCAGGTCGCGCCGCGCAATAGATCGATCGCGCCGCGCGCCTCGGGCCCGACGGCGATCTTCTCCATGTACGTGTCGGGAGCGTTCAGGAATTGGCCATCGGCCGCCATCGCCAGCACCGCGATGGAGTCGGAGGCGCCGGTCGAGCAGAGGTTCGTCCCCTCGAGCGGATCGACCGCGATGTCCACGCGCGGTGAGCGGCCCTCGGGCTCGCCCCAGCCGAGGCCGACCTGCTCGCCGATGAAGAGCATCGGCGCCTCGTCGCGCTCGCCTTCGCCGATCACGACCGTGCCACGGATGTGCAGCGACTCGAACGCGTGCCGCATCGCTTCGACGGCCGCACGATCGGCCGCGTGCGCGTCACCGCGTCCCATCAGGCGCGCCGACGCGAGCGCCGCAGCCTCTGTGACCCGTACCGCCTCGAGCGCAAGGTTTCTATCCATGCCGTCCTCCGGGTCCTCTTATACGCCCGCTGCAGCGTCGAGCAACCGAAGCAGCAGAGGCGGCAGCCGCGTCGGCCGACCGCGACGATCGAGGCAGGCGTGGACCGTGAAGCCGGTGGCGAGCAGCTCCTCGCCGCCGCTCGGCACAGCGACGCCGCCGCCCTGAGTCATGCGGGCCACGCGGTACTCGAAGCGGAGCGACGCGCCGCGCACCTTGGTGACGCGCGGCGTAATGTCGACCAGATCGTCGTAGCGCGCCGGCCGCAGGTAGCGCGCATGCGCCTCGACCACCGGGAGCGCGTAGCCCTCCGCCTCGATCTCGCCGTACGACGCGCCACGATCACGCAAGAAGCCGCCACGCGCCGCCTCGAACCAGCGCAGGTAGTTCGCGTAGTAGACGACGCCCATCTGATCGGTGTCACCGTAGATCACGCGCAGCTGCATGGTCACTCGCAGAGCCGCACGAGGCGCGGCGCCTCGACCACCGACGCCAGCTTGGCGACCTGCGCGAGCGCGAGTCGCACGTTTCGCTCGCGCGCCTCGTGCGTGAGGATCACCACCGTCACCGCGCGCTCGGGCTCCTTCCCCTCCTGCGTGACATGCGCGATCGAGACCTCGTGCTTGCCGAGCACACCCGCGAGCTGCGCCAGCACGCCCGGCCGATCGAGCACGGCGAAGCGCAGGTAGTAGCGCGAGCGGAGCAGGCCGATGTCGCGGACCGCGCGGCGCGTGAGCCGTGGGACGCTGGTCGCCGCCATGCCGGGCGAGCGGCCGAGCACGTTGCGCGCGATCTCGAGCACGTCGGAGACCACCGCCACCGCCGTCGGCATCATCCCGGCGCCGCGCCCGTAGTACATCGAGTGGCCGAGCGCGCGCGAGGTCACGTAGACCGCGTTGTTCACCCCCGCGACCGACGCGAGCAGCCAGCGCTTCGGGATCATCGTCGGGTGCACGCGCAGCTCGAGCCCCTCAGTGCCGTGATCGCGCGCGATGACGAGCGGCTTCACCACCATCCCGAACCGCTCGGCGTAGGCGTGATCGACCGGCGTGATCTGACGGATCCCCTCGACGTAAACGTCGGCAAGCCGCACGCGCGCACCGAACGCGAGCATCGCGAGCACGACCAGCTTGTGCGCCGCGTCGCCGCCATCCACGTCGAGCGCGGGATCGGCCTCGGCGTACCCCTCGCGCTGCGCGGCGGCGAGCACCTCGTCGAAGGGGCGCCCCTCGGCGGTCATGGTGGAGAGAATGAAGTTCGACGTCCCGTTGACGATGCCGTGCAGCGCCTCGATCTTGTCCGACGCGAGCCCCTCACGCAGCGCGCGCAGCACCGGCACGCCGCCGCAGACCGCGGCCTCGAGGTAGAGCTCGACCCCGCGCTTCGCCGCAGCGGCAAAGAGCTCCGGCCCGTGCGTCGCGAGCAGCGCCTTGTTCGCCGTCACCACATGCCGCCCGCGTTCAATCGCGTGCAGCACGTACTGCTTCGCCTCGGCCTCGCCGCCGACCAGCTCGACGACGATCGCCACGTCGGGGTCGTCAATGACCGCGCGCGCGTCGGTCGTGAGCAGGCGCCGGTCGACCGCGACCTTGCGGCGCTTCTTGGCCTCCCGCACGGCGATGCGCCGCACGACCACGCGCGCGCCGAGCCGCTCCTCAATCGCGGCGGCGTTGTCGGCGAGGAGCTGCACCACGCCCGAGCCGACGTTGCCCAGGCCGAGCAGCCCGACGCCGATCTCTCTCACCTGGCTCACCTGGGACACGAGCGCTCGCCCCACATGCGGCCCCAAACCTAGCGACCGAAAAACATGCTGTCAAACAACAGGCCGTGGTTATAGTCCGCGCATGAACCCATACCCTCCTCCTGGTGCTCCCCCCCCCGGCGCTCCCTACGGCCAGATGCCCGGCTATCCCTCTGCGCCGATGCAAGGCTACCCGCCGGCGGGACCGTCGGTGCCGCTGCCGACGATGCTGCTCAATGTCGGGTTTGCTCTCGAGGTTCTCGGCCTGGTGCTCGGCGCGATGAACGGGTTCATGGAGAGCCCGAAGCGCGCGATCGCGACGTTGGCAAGCATGTGCATCGGGGTCGGCTTAGTGCTCATCGCGTTCAGCCTGACCACCCAGTCCCTCAAGGACAAGGAGATCGGCACGGCGGTTCGCGTGACCGCGCTGATCGCCGCGGTGCTCCTGCTGTTCGCGGGCTCCGGCTTTCCCGGAAGGTAAATGTAGTCATCGCCGCGCAGCTCGCGCGGCTTCCATGTGCCAGGCGCCCGGCCGCGAAAGACACTCCGCGGACCGGGTGTTTTACGTCCGGAGCCGGCAGCAGCGCCCGCGGCCTTTGGCCTAGGGAAAGTCCATGCAGATCGGACCGAGCACGCCGTTGCCGAGCTTCGGGTACCGGTAGCTGATCGCGAAGCACATCTCCTCAGTCGACGAC
>SHYZ01000077.1 GCA_009692535.1 Myxococcales bacterium | reverse complement strand
GTCCAGCACGTCGAGAGGGATGACCGGCGTGAGACCGCCGCCGCCGAGGATGTTGACGATGCGCGACGCCGAGGCGCGACAGACGGCGCCGCGCGGCCTCGGCTCGACGCCCAGGTTGGCGTAGGCCGACACGTCGACGAAGAGCTCGCGCCAGCTCGCGCTGACGGTGCCGTCGACGCCGCGTGAGAGGAGCAGGTGGCGCCGGGGCTCGGGCGGCACGAACTCCTGCACCACCCACGCGCCGGCATCGTCGCAGGCGTGTGCGACGAGCGCCGGCCACGAGTCGCACGCCGAACCGAAGAGCTCCTGCCCGCGCGCACGCGCCTGTGCAGTCTCCGCCTCGGGACCGAGCACGACGCTCTTCCCGCCGTAGTCCCAGCTCCGCTTGAGCACTACCTGCTCGGGGTGGCGTGCGATCCACGCGGCGAGGTCGGGAACGCGCGCGCCATCGGCGAGCGTCGCAGGCGCGCGAGCCACGAGCCGCGTCCAGGGGATCGTGCGCGCTGCGACGACGCGTTCCTCATCGGTGAGCGCCCACTCGGCGACGAGCGCCGGGGCGTCAGTGAGCGCGGCGGAGAGCAGCGCGAACATCCCCTTCACCTCGAGCGGCGCGAGCACCGGGTTCAGCACGATGTTGGGACCCGGGTCGACGAGGAGCCGCGCCATCGTTGAGCCGGGCGCGACGCGACGCGCGAAGATGTGTCGGTAGATGAAGTCAGCCCGCGCGCCGCCCACGCCGACGCGCCCGGCGGTGTCGATCTCGAGCTCGTCGACGAAGGCGTGCCGCACGGCGTGGCCACGCGCCGCGAATGCACGCACGTAGTGGTGGAGCTCGCCGAGCTGTGAGTCGCCGCGACGCGAGACGATCACGATCGACGGCAGCTCGACTGCGCCGCCGAGTAGCCGGTAGTGCGCGAGCAGCGAGTCGAGCAGGTCGTCAGTGTTCGAGCCGGTCCGGGCGACGAGGTCCTCGGTGACCGCAGCGGAGAGCCCGCGTGCTGCGGCGAGCTCACGGACGAAGCGGTGCGCGATCAGATCGGAGTAGCCCTGCATCGCCGGGATGGTCGCGTTGAGCTCGAGCGCGTGGGCCGAGCCGTCGCGCGTGAGGAAGTAGTCGATGCGCGCAGTCGCGACACGCTCGAGGCACGCAGGGTCGCGGGCGAGCGCCTCGAGTTCGAGCGGCGCGAGCGTTGCGTAGAGCCGCGCCGCAGCGTGCGCGCCCGGCGGCGTGAGGGTCCAGCGCGCGAGCTTCACCGTCGCTGACAAGATGTGTCGCGCCGTCTCGGCGAGCTCGGTGAGCCGGGTTCGCGAGAGACCCTCAGGCGTGAGCACCGGCGGGATCGGGTGAAACGTGCCGTCCTCGGCGCGGTGCACCGTGAGGCCATCCCGCTCGAGCGCGTCGGCATAGCGGGCCGCGAGTGCGGCGAGTTCGTGCGGCGCGAGGCCTTCGAGCCATGCGGCCGCGCGCGTCACGGTGCCACCGCCAGCACGCCGGAGAAAACCTGGAGGCGCATCGTCCCGCCGACTGCCGCGAGCTCGCCGCCGACAAACGCGCCAGCGAGCGGGAACGTGCCGAGCGTGCCCTGGAGGATCGACACGTCGTGGTCGTCGAGCCCGTAAAGTGCGCGCCCGCGTGCTGCCGACGCGAGGTACAGGCCCCAACGCGGCGGCCGGCCACCGAGCTGCTTGGCGATCCTCGTCGCCACGGTGCGCAGTTCCTCGCGGGCCGCACGCGCGTCACGCACGAGGAACCGCAGCGTGGCGCCCTCGGCGATCGGCTCGGTCGACGCGAGCAGGCCCCGCTCGGGATCGAAGCCGGTGATCCCGCGGATGATGCGCCCACCCTCGATCTCCTCGCCGAGGAACACGGTCTGCGCGGCGGTCGCCAGATCGTGCAGCAGTGGCCGCGCCGCCTCGGCGAATACCGCGAACGCCGGCTGGTCGTTGAGCGTTTCGACGATCGTCCCCTTCGCGGCGGTCACGCGATGCGCCGGACCGATCGCCATACAGCCCCCTGCGACGCCGACCAGCGCGCCCTCGGCCCCAGCGACGACGAGGCCGACGCCGCCCGAGGTGACGAGCGCGTCGTCGACGAAGCGGTGCGCCGGTTTGTGCCCCTTCACCGCCGACGCCAGCGCACCAACGAGCGGCATGCGCGCAGGGAGCCCGCGTGCGAGCTGCTGCGCCAGCTGCTCCGGGTGCGCTGAGTAGCCGTCGGCGAGGAGGATCGCCAGCCCGGTCGCCTGCTCGTCCGCGAGTGGCGGCAGCGCAACGTTGGGATCGCCGAGCGCGAACGAGCGGATCGGGTACGCGCCGGCGAACGCCATCGCGACCACGCCGGGACCGTCCTCCACCTCCGCTTCTCCGGTGAGCACGCCCGAGACTGTGCAACCGGCGAGCATCGCCGTCGGAGCTTCACGCCGTGCGGCAGCGAGGAGCGCGCGGGGATCGCCATGAGCGCGCGACACGAAGAGCACGAGACCCGTCGCGGGCTCGCCGAGGCGGGCGACTGCGCTCGCGACCGCCTCACGCGCCGCAGCACGCTCGGGCGACAGCGAGACGCCGACGGCACAGCGGGTCATGCACGCTGCTCGCGGTTCCAGCGCTTGAGCTGCAAGGACACGGGCACCTAGGGACAGCCGAAGAGTCCGTCGAGCGTGGCGAGCGCAGCGTTGACCTCGACGGCGGCAACTCCACCCGGCCCGAGTTGACCGAGCAGCCGATCGGCGGCCGCCGGATCGCGCTCACGCGCCGCTCGGTCGAGCAGCGGGAGCAGCACCTCGAGCGCGGCGTAGCGCGCGTCCGCGGCGAGTGGCTCGGCATCGCAGGCGAGACCATCGAACCGATCGCGCACCAGCAGCGCGAGGCCGCGCACGAGCGCGTGATCGAGCTGCTCACGCGCGAGGTCGCGCTGTGCGAGGTCCACGGCAACGCCGGTCTCGTTGTCGAGGTTGCGCCAGCAGCGCACCGCGAGGACGCCGTCGTGCGCGCGGTCGTGCGTGCCCGACCCGATGGCCACTACGGCGCGAGCGAGCCCGATCGGCGCGTCGATCGGCGTGCCGCCGGTGTAGTAGGCCCACGCGCTGTCGCAGTCCTGCGGGCGCGTGGTGCAGCTCAATGCTTCGGAGAGCGTCGACACGTAGAGGAACCAGAGCAGCGCGGCCTCGATGCGCGCCGCGTGGACGCGAGGCGCCTCGCCCATAGCGCCGCGTACGAACGCGTCGTTCAGGATCGGCAGGAGCTTGGCCGGACCGACGCAGCGATCGGGGTGAAGCTCGGGCACGCCGGGATCGGCGCAGGTGGTGCCATCGCTCGGCGCCGGGTAGTGGATGTCGTGGCGCCGCTGCACGCGTGAGTCGAGTCCCTGGTCGACCGCGTAGATCACGCGCGCGCTGATGAAGTCGTCGGCGGTTGGGACGCGGCCTCCGTCCCACAGCAGGGCCGCGATCTGCTCGTACGCCTCAACGCGGCCGATGGTGGCGATGCTCTCCATGATCCGGTGGTAGACGCCGTCGTCGCTGATGCAGACCGGCCAGCGGTCGGCGGCCAACATGTCGACGCGGGGCTGGTAGTCGGTGGCGAGCGGCGCGCAGGCGGAGAGGTCCTCGACGTAGGCGGGCGGCGGGAAGCAGACCGTGGCGTCTGTCGCGCCGGCGTCAGCGGCGGGGACCGTGGCGTCGGGACCGGGAACGGCAGCGTCGGGCCCGGCAGCGTCGGGGGGGGTGACCTCATTGTCCCCGCAGGCGGCGACGGTGACGACGGTGACGAGCAGGAGCGACCGCAGCCGAAGCGCGTTCATCCAGCGAAGGATACACAGATCACCATGGCGCAGCCTCGACCGAGATCACCAGCCCCCGCGCCGGGCCGTTCACGCTCGAGCCGTGCTGGCGATACGCAGCGTCGAGCAGGTTCTCGAGCGCGAGCGCCGCGATGAGCCGGCGGCCGAAGCGATACGACGCGGTGAGGTCGGCGACGACGAAGCCGGGCGTGCCGCCGTCGGGGATGCGCGCGTCGGAACGGTCGGCGATCGCCAGCCGATCAGCGAGCTGCGCCCAGCGGACTCCAGCGCCGAGCGCGAGCCCCGACCGATGGTGCCAGCGCGCCTCGACCGTGCCGTTCACCGGTGGGATGCGCGAGAGCGGCACGCGCTCCTCGTACGGCAGCGACGGATCAGCCGGCGGCTCGACGAGGTTCGGTCCGTCGCCCCAGGTCCACGCAAAGGTGCCGCGCACCGCCACGGGTCCCGGCAGGAGCAAGCGCGCCGACGCTTCGACGCCGCGAATTTCCGCAGTCGCCTGAGCGTTCACCAACTGGAAGCGCGACCACGACGACAGGCACGCCGGCGTTTCGGGCGGGCAGTCCGACGCCTCACGCGGCTGCTTGCCGACGGCGCCGTCGAGCAGCATGCGGAAGAGCCATAGGTCGACCTCGAGCG
Organism: Myxococcales bacterium; assembly: GCA_009692535.1. Classification (GTDB taxonomy): domain Bacteria; phylum Myxococcota_A; class Polyangia; order Haliangiales; family SHYZ01; genus SHYZ01. The sequence continues at coordinate 12,131 of SHYZ01000077.1, read as the reverse complement.
CGTGGCGAGCGAGCGTGACGCCGACCTCGGTGGTGAGCGCGCTCTCCGGCTCGAGCTCGGGGTTCTCGAACTGAAAGCCCGGCCCGGTCTGCTGCCGCGAGGTCATGTCGTCGAGGTTGGGCGCACGAAACGACCGGTCGACCTGGGCGTGCAGCCCGAGCCACGGGCGCACGCGGTGCTCGAGCCCGACGTGGCCGACGAGCGGGAACCATGCGCGATCGACCGGGCGCGAGCCGGAGGCGGGATCGCCCGGCGCACGCGCGGCGAGCCAGGAGGCGCGACCGCCGGCGCGCAGCACCACGCGCCCGGGGAGCAGGGTCTCGCCGTCGAGGAACGCGCCGCCGTAGCGGTAGCTCGAGCCGTCGAGGTACTGCCCGCGCGAGAGCTCGCGAGAGATGCCCAGGTCGGTGAAACCGATCTCGCCCGTCGACGCGATCCGGTCGAAGTAGCTGTCCACGCCGAGGTGAAGCCGCGCCGGTCGCCCGAGCAGGCGCGCGGTCCGCGTCGTCGCACGCGCGGTCACGCCGACGGTGTCGACGTCGTCTTCGCCGATCTGCACCACGAACGACGCCGGGCGATCGTTGCGCCGCCGCTCATGCTGGCGCTGAAACGAGAGGGTCACGCGCGTGCGCTCGAAGCCGCGCTCCGGGCGCGCGTCCCACGCCGCGTAGACCAGCGTGCGGAACTGCTCCTCGTAGCGAAGGCACTCATCGTGGCGCGCAAAGGGTGGCGCGCATTGATCGGTGCGCGGCGCGTCGAGCTGCCGGTAGACGTACGCAGCGGCGGTGATCGCGTGCTGCTTGGCCGGGCGAGCGGTGACGCGCGCGTCGGCGGTCAGCTCGTCAAAGCCGGTGCCGAGCTGCGTGCGGCCGTCGTCAGCGAAGCGCGGGACCAAAGGCGCGAGGCCACCCGCCGGTCCGAAGATCGGGCCGCCCGACTCGAGCAGGCCGACCGTGCGCGCGCCGACGCCGGCGACAAAGCCGACGCCCTTGGCGCCCTCGACGGCAACCCGCCCGCCCCGCTCGTCGTCGGCAGTGGTCGCGCGCAGAAAGAGCGAGGGCCGCACGAACGCGCCGTCCGCTTCGTCAGGCGCGCGGATCGGCCGCGCCAGCACCACGCCGCCGAGCGCGTCTGAGCCGTAGCGCGTCGAGGCGCCGCCCCGCAGCACCGACAGCGAGTCGATCGCGCGCGCGTCGAGCGTGAAGAAGTACTGGTTCGGCCCCTGCCGGTACGTGGAGTTGTTGAGGCGAATCCCGTCGAACAGCACCAGCGTCTGCTGGCCGGTGAGCCCGCGCAGAAAGACCGAGCCCTGCCCGTGCGCCGTCTTCTGCACGAACACGCCCGGCTCATAGAGCAGCGCGTCGGGCGCCGAGCGTGGTTGCCGACGCTCAAGGTCGCTCCGCGAGACGTCGCTCCGCGCGCGCCCGTCGGGAAGCAGGTCGCCTTCGTCGTCATCGTCCTCGGGCCCGGCGAGGACGATCGTGCCGTAGGACGGCTCGGCATGAAGGACGTCGGCCGACGCAGCGAGCAGCGCCGCAGCGGCGAGCGCGAGGCGGCGCGCGGACACGCCTCACTCTAGCATTCGCTCCTGCCGGCTCGGCACCGACTCACGCGCGCAAGTCTGGCCAAATTGATGCTCGTGTAGGCTGGTCGAGAGCTGGTCGCCAGGCCCCTCCTCGCGCATGTCGTGGCGGCGATGCGCAAGCATGGACTCGAGGCCGTACTGCTCGGGAACGCGGCGGCGGCACTGCACGGCGCGCCGGTGACCACGCTCGACTTCGACTTCCTGTTTCGACCAACGGCCGCCAACCGGCCGCGCAACCGCGCCGTGCTACCGGTGCTGGAGGAGACGCGGCGTGGCTTTTCAGCACGCCGGGCGTGCGTGCTAGAACCGATCTTCGCCATGACGCCCCAAGCCGTGTACGCCGCCCGTCGAGAGCAGCTCTCCGCCCGCCTCGGCCCACGCGCCGTCGCGCTGTTCGTCGCGCCGCCCGAGACGCTGCGCAACGGCGACTCGCACTATCGCTACCGGCAGGCGTCGGACCTGATCTATCTCACCGGCTTTGGCGAACCGGAGAGCGCGCTCGTCGTGCGCCCGGGTGCCGAAGCTGAACGAACGATGCTCTTCGTGCGCGCGCGCGATCCCGAGCGCGAAATCTGGGACGGCCGCCGCGCCGGCGTCGAGGGCGCAGTGCGCGATCACGGCGCCGATGCTGCCTACGTCTACGACGAGCTCGCGACCCGCCTCCCCGCGCTGCTCGCTGGCGCCGACGAGCTCCACTACTCGGTCGGCCTCGACCCCCGCATCGACGCGCTGGTCATGGGCACCATCGCCCGCATGCGTCTCGGCGAGCGACGCCTCGGTCGCCCACCGACGCGCATCGTCGATCCGCGCGGCTCAGTCCACGAGCTGCGGCTCATGAAGGGCCCCGAGGAGGTCGCCACGCTCCGTCGCGCCGCCGCGCTCACCGCCGACGCGCACGTCGCGGCGATGCGCGCGGGCCGCCCCGGCGCATGGGAGTACGAGCTCGAGGCGGCGATCGAGCACGCCTTCCGCACGGGGGGCGCGGCCGGGCCGGGCTACACCACCATCGTCGGCGCGGGCGGCAACGCGACGGTGCTGCACTACATCGAGAACAGCGCGCAGGTGGCGGCCGGCGACCTCGTGCTGGTCGACGCCGGCGCCGAGGTCGACGGCTACACCGCCGACGTCACGCGCACCTTTCCCGCGAGCGGCAGCTTCACGCCGGCGCAGCGTCGCGCCTACGAGGTCGTGCTCCGCGCCGAGGAGGAGGCGATCGCGATGACCCGCCCCGGCGTCACGCTCGACGCGCTACACGAGCACGCCGCGCTCGTGCTGACCACCGGCATGGTCGAACTCGGCCTGCTCGCCGGCCCCGCCGCCGATCGCATCGCCGACGGCACGTACCGTCGCTACTACATGCACCGCACCTCGCACTGGCTCGGCCTCGACGTGCACGACGTCGGCACCTACTTCGGCAGCGACGGCGCGCCACGCCCACTCGAAGCGGGCATGGTGATCACGATCGAGCCTGGCCTCTACGTCGCGCCGACCGACAGCCACGCGCCCGCCGAACTGCGCGGCCTCGGCATCCGCATCGAGGACGACATTCTCGTCACCGCCGACGGGCACGACGTGCTGACGATCGCCACGCCGAAGCAGGTCGCCGACGTCGAGCGCGCCTGCACCCGCTCGTAGTCGCGCGCGCGGCCAGGCGCGAAGCGTGACGACGGCGAACCCGAGCGCCAGCCGCCGAGGAGCAACAGCAGGGTGAGCTTCAGCGTCGGGCTGGATGCACTGACGGGGCGAGCCGCAGCATGGGCGGCGCGAAGCTCTCCCGCCCACACCGCGGGGATCCTGGATCGACTGCTATCGTGCTCGCTGGTCTGCCCAACCACGTCGCGCTCTGCTGCACTTGCCTGCCGGTCGAATCGTCGACTACAGCGCGAAGTCGACGCCGACCTGCACGGTGAGACCGAGCAGCGGCTCGACGCCGAGTCCGCGTCCCTGCCATGACAGCCCGGCTTGAATGAGTGCCTCCGCGACGACGCGTACGCGCGGCGCGACGTCGAAGCGGCCGCCTGCGCCGACGTGGAGTGGCAGGCCGAAGCCGGTGAGCTCGTCGCCGGCAAAGTGGGTGATCGCCAGCCCGGCGCCGGCCCGCGCGTACGACTGAAAGCCCGGTCGCGCGCCGAGGTAGAGCCGGCCGCCCGCCGAGGCGATCACGCCAAATCCGTCGGTCACGCCGTGATCGCACTCCAGCGTGAGCTCACTCGCTCGCGTGTAGAAGCAGCCGGGCTCGCCGCCGCCGAACGACAGGTCGAGACCGGTCTCCGACCAGCTCCGCGCGGTCATGCGGTAGAGGAAGATCGCGCCGACCGACACGCCGCCGGGCATTGTCTCGGCGAGGGCGAGTCGTGCGCCGAGTCGCCCTCCGAGCTCGGACTGCGACGGTTCCTCGATGGTCAACTCGTCCGCGGCGCGTGCGCTGCCGGCGAGCAGCGTCGCTGACGACGTCGCCGCGACAAAGAGCGCGAGCCCCGCGCGGCTCATGGCGCCCCCGCGCCGATGCAGGCGTTCGCGGTCGCGCCGGCCTTCGTCGGCAGCGCTGCGCACGCCCAGGCAAGACCGGCGGTCTCACCGAGAAACGCACAGTCGGCGTCGGTGAGACAGCGGAGCAGACAGACCCCGCCGCGCTCGTCGACACACGCGGCCTCGGCGGAGCACTCGGCGTCTGACAGGCACTCGATGGTGCAGAAGCCGCCCGGGGTGCGCGCGGACGGCTCGAGACAGGAGTCGAGACAGTCGCCGTGATCCTCACAGCGGGCACCGAGCGCGCGCGACACCTCGAACGGGTCGCACGCGGCGGTGAGCGTGAGCAGGGGAAGTGCGCCTGCGAGAACAACCGCCCAACCGACGACGAGACGGGACCTCGTGGAGCGAGCACTCATCCCGTGAGCCTACGCAGCAGCGAGCGTGGCGCAACATCGCCGCCGCCGGTAACATGCCGCGCCTCGAGCCCCGGAGGCCCCATGTCGCTTCGCACCCTCGCACCCGCAGTCCTCCTCGCCACCTCACTCGCCGCTGGCTGTGTCGCGGCTCGCACCGTCGCTGCGACGCAGCCCGGCAGCCCCGCCGCCTTCGATCCCGCGAAGAGTGACGAGAAGGCGATCGCGATCGCCGACCGCGTGCTCACTGCCGTCGGGGGCGAGGCCGCGTGGCTCGCCACGAAGGAGATCGTCTGGAGCCAGCGGATCCTCCACGACGGCAAGGCGGTCGTCGACGGCAAGCACGCGTGGGATCGCTGGAACGGCCGCCACCGCTACAGCTGGCCGGATCCCGAGGGGCAGGAGATCGTCGCGATGTACGAGCTCTATTCCGACGTCGGCTCCGCGACGGTCGACAATCGCGGCGTGTCGAGCGGCAGCGGCGTGAACATCATCGCCGAGGCGAAGAAGCGCTGGGCGGCCGACACGTACATGCTGTTCATGCCGTTCAAGCTGAAGGACCCCGGCATGAAGCTCGGCTGGGTCGAGGAGCGAGCCGACGAGGGGCAGACGGTGGCCAAGTGGGACGTCATCAAGGTGACGTTCGAGCCCGGCGTCGGCCCGAGTCCGGGCGACACCTACTACGTGCTCGTGAACCGCGAGACCAACCTCATCGACATCGTCGAGCACGTCGCCGCAGGAAAGAGCGACGAGCAGCGGATCGGCTATCGCTGGGACGGCTGGACCGACAGCGGCGGGCTGAAGTTCTCGACGCGCCGGCAGAACATCGGCTACGCGGGGGAGCAGATCGAGTTCTCCGGCATCGAGCTGCACGCCTCGCCCGACGAGGACCACTATGTCCCAGTCCTGCGCTGAGCAAACGGGCGCCGCCGACTAGCGCGAGCTGCTCGTCGGCGTGAGGCCGGCGGCGGTGAACGCGGCGGCGAGCGCCTTCGGATCGCCCTGCAGCACGACGACCTCGCGCGCGAGCACGAGCTCGGCGGCGATGAGGTCCTGCACCTGCGCCGGCGAGAGCGACGCGACCTGGCGCATGAGCTTGTCGCGAAATCCGGCGGGGACGTCGTAGCGTGCGAGGAACTCGATCTGCTCGGCCACGTCCATCGACGAGGTCGAGGTGCCGACGAGCCGACGCAGCACGCTGCGCCGAGCGCGCACGAAGTCGGCGTCGAAGCGCTCGCCCTTGCGCAGGCTCTCCACGCCGGCGCGCATCGCAGCGAGGGACTCGCCGGCGCGGGGCGCGTCGAGCGAGCCGCCCATGACGTAGGCGCCGGGGCCGAGGTGGTTCTCGAGGCGCGCGTAGACGCCGTACGAGGTGCCGAGCTCCTCGCGCACTGCGCCCATGCGGAGCGTGAGCAGCTCGCCGAGCACGAGGCGCGCGGCGTACTGGCCGTCGACGCCGGGCGGCGCCGGGTACGCGAGCACGACGCGGAGGTGCGGCAGCTCGGGTCCCTCGACGCCGATCACGACCGGGCTGGTGCGCGCGGCCACCGGCGCTGTGACCGGCGCGTCGGTGCGACCGGCGCTCCAGTCGCCGAAGTTCTCGCGGATCGTCGCCTCGACGTCGGCGGCGTTGAACCGGCCCGCGACGAGAATGGTCGCGTTCTTGGCGCTAAAGTGCGCGTCGCGCCACGCGGCCGCGGCGTCCTGGCCGAGGGCGGAGATTGTCTGCGCCGTCGGGTCGCCGCTCCTCGCGTACGGGTGCCCTTCGCCGTAGAGCGCACGCCCGAGTTCGTCACGGAAGCGCTGCGACGCCTGCCACTCAGCGCGCTTGGCCGCGAACGCGAAGTACTTGCGGTAGTTCTCGATCCCCTCCTGGCTGTAGAGGCCAACCTTGAGCTGGCGCTCCAGCCCCTTGATCAGCACCTCCTGGTAGATCGACAGGCCGCGCGCGGTGAAGACGGTGTGATCCTGCCCGACCTCGACGCTGCGCTGCGCGCCGACGCTGCCGAGCGCGTCGGTGCTCGCCTGCTCGCCGCCGGTCGAGGAGGTGAGGCCGCCAGCGCGAAGGAAGTCGCCGGCGATCGACGCGAGCCCCTGCTGTGCGGCCGACTCGTGCGCGCTGCCGACGCCGAATACGACCTTCACGGTCATGACCGGCAGCGCCGACGTCGACGGCAGCATCATCACGCGCATGCCGTTGCCGAGCGTGAACCGCACGAGGCCGGCGAGCGACTCGCCCTTAGGTGCTGCGAGCCGCCGCTTCGCCTCGGACGGGTCGATCTCGAGCGCGTCGCGTAGGTCGGTGGTGCGCCCGGAGAAGCTCGGCTTCGCCCGCACGTCGGCGCGCTCGGCACCCTTCTTCGCCTTCACCACGACGACCGACGCTCGCTCACGCGCCAGCGCCGACTTGGCGTACGCCTTTACCTGCACCGGGTCGAAGCCGTCGATGCGAGCGAGCTCGCCGCCGAAGTACCCACCCGTGGGCGCGAACTGCACGTAGTCGCCGAACTGGTTGGTGCGCGCGTTGAGATCTTCAAACGAGTAGACGAAGTCGGCGATCTGCCGTGCCCGCTGGTCGTCGAGCGCGGTGGAGGACGCCTCCCAACCGCGGTGGACGTTTGCGGCGATGCGCCAGACCGCCTCGAGCGCCTCGTCGACATCCTTCTCGTCGCGCAGGGTGACCGAGATGACGAACGTGGGATCGAGCGAGCCCCCGAGAATCCGCGGCGAGACGTCGGTGGCAAAGTCCCACTCGTCCCCTGCTGCCGCCACGCCGCCGTAGACCGCGAACATCGCGTACTGCGCCGCCGTGTCGTCGGCGCTGTAGCGCGGCGGCATGCGCCACGAGACGTGTACCGACGGCTCCTCGACATCGAGCTCGTGCGTGATCCGCGTCGGCGCGAGCGGGCTCACCGAGATCGCACGCCGCGGCGCCGGCTCGCGCGCGGGAATCCCGGCGAACCAGCGGTTCACATGCGCGGTCACGTCCGCCTCGGTCACGTTGCCTGCGACGATGAGCGTGGCGCGTGACGGGACGTAGTACTGCTTCATGAAGGCGCAGACGTCGGCGAGCGTGATCGTCACGAGCTGCGCGTCGTCGCCACCGACCATCTCGCGGTAGGCGTGCCCCTCGGGGTAGAGGTCCTCGAGCAGGCGGTAGTCGATGCGCCCCTCGGGCGAGCCGCTGCGCTGCCGGATCTCGTTGCGCACCACCTCGAGCTCGCGCTGGAACTGCTCCTCCGAGATCGTCTCGCAGCCGGTGAAGAGCCGCGTCGCCTCGATCGCGATGAGGTCACCAACCTGCTCCTTGGTCCCGAGCGTGTCGTAGTGCGTCGTGTCCCACGTCGTGTAGGCGTTGAAGTAGATCGTGACCTGCCGAAGCAGCGTGAAGAACGGCGGCTTCTCGGGGCCGGCCGGCCGCTGCTGGAACATCATGTGCTCCGCGAGGTGCGCGAGGCCCGCCTTGCCGGGCGGATCCTCCGCAGCGCCGACCTCATAGCGCACCGCGACGGCAGCGAGTTGCGTGCTGTCATCGGGGAGGATGATGACGCGGAGCCCGTTCGGCAGCTTGCCGTGGCGCTCGGGGAGCTTGATCTCGTACTTCGCCCGGAGCGGCGTGCAAGCGGAGACGAGGACGAGGCCAAGCAGGAGAGCGACAGAGAGATCGGCGCGACGCATGGCGCGCATGGTGGAACGCACGCCCAAGCAGGTCAAGCGAGCGGAGGCTCGCTACTCGTTACTCGGCTGGCTCCAGCTCAGCTGCGCCCGCGGCGCCCGCTTCGTCGCGCATCTTCAGCGCCACGGTCTTTGCGCCGGCGCCCTTGCACGTGTCCATCAGCGCGACGGTGTCGCCGTAGAGCACGTCCCCCTCGGTGTCGACGAAGACCACCCGCTCGCTCTCGCGCATGCGCTCGAGGTACGCGTGAAGCTTCGTGGACAGCTCGGTCTTGCTGACCTCGACCTCGTTGAGCGTGAAGGTGTAGCTCACGTCGGTCGGCGCCCGCTTGGCGATCTTCACGACGATCGACTTGGCGCTCGAGTCGGGCGGCGGCGGCGTGTCGGACTTCTTCGGTACGTCGATCGAGATCTCCCGCATGATCATCGGGAGCGTGACGAGAAAGATGATGAGCAGCACGAGCACCACGTCGACGAGCGGCGTGACGTTCATGTCGCTCTTGACGCCGTGACTGCCGCCCGATGCGCTAAAGCTCATGTCGTCTCTGCTCTCTGCTCTCGTGGCCCGCGACTACTTGAGCTCGTTGGTCCCGAGCTCGACGCCCGGACTGCCGGCTTCGTGGATCGCGATCAGCACCGGGTAGACGTCGGCGAACAGCACCTTCTGGTCACCCTTGAGGAAGATGCGCTGCCCCTGCTTGCGCCGCAGCTCCTCGGCCACGCGGATGCGCAGCGCCTCGAGCGTGGGCATCGGGTCGCGGTCGTAGTAGACGAGCGGCTTGGTACCTGGCCGGTGCACCAGCGAGACGATCGGCTGGTCCCCGAGGTCCTTCTTCTCGGTGTGGTGCTTGGTCTTGGGCAGCTCGACCTCCTTGCCGCGCGAGAGCATCGGCGCCACCACCATGAAGATGATGAGCAGCACGAGGCAGACGTCGACCAGCGGGGTCACGTTCATCTCGCTGCGGACGCCGTCGAGCTTTCTCGGTGCGGCGTGGACCAGCCGAGTTCGGTGCTTGTGCCGGGAGCCGGCCATTCGCTAGCCCGAGGCCGCCGGCGTGCTCGCAGGCGCGCTGCTGTCGTCGCAGCGAGCGGCAGGGGCTGCGTCGGGGGGGGACGCGTCGATTGCGCCGGCGTCGATCGCGCCGGCGTCGATTGCGCCGGCGTCGATCGCGCCGGCGTCGATTGCGCCGCCGTCGATCGCGCCGGCGTCGATTGCGCCGGCGTCGATCGCGCCGGCGTCGATTGCGCCGGCGTCGACAGCGCCGCCGTCGATCGCGCCGCCGTCGAGCACCCTACCGTCGGACACGAGTTGGCGACCCTCCTTGAGCACGTAGTCCACGAACTCCGACGAGACATCGTTCATGTCGACGACGAAGTACTCGACGCGGCCGGTGAAGTAGTTGAACACCATCGCGGCCGGGATCGCGACGAAGAGCCCGAACGCGGTCTCGACCAACGCCTCGGAGATGCCGGGTCCGATGACGTCGAGCCCGCCGCCACCCTTGAGCATCGAGAACGCGTTGATGATGCCGATCACGGTGCCGAGTAGGCCGACGAACGGCGCGACCGACGCGATGCTGGCGAGTGCGCCGAGGCCGCGGCGGAGGTTTGCCGTCTCGCGCTCCTTCACGCGCTCGAGCGACCGGTTCACCGCGTCGACGAGATCAAAGTCGCCGACGTCGTTGGGGCCGCGCGACCGACGCGCCTCGAGGCCCTTCACATACTCGGAGAGCCCCGCCTGCATCACCTTGGCGATGGGGCTCTTGGTCGCCGCCTTCGCCGCGATGATCGCTTCGCCGAGCGACCCCTGCTCCATGTGGCCGCGCAAGTTGTCCATGAAGACGAGTGAGGCCTTGGCCCCGCTGCTGAAGGTTACGAAGCGCTCGACCGTGACAAACCACGAATAGAGGGACATCGCGACCAGCGCGTAGGCGATCGCCTTCGCGAGCCATCCCATCTTTTCCCACATCTCCATCGGGCTGAAGTCGCTCATGCTCGCATCCTTCTCTTCCTGGTCCTGGTCGTTGGGACGTGTGGGGGGGACGTGACGGTCGGGCGGGCCCGGGTCACTTGCTCAGCTTGTACTTGAACGTAATCGGAAAACAGACCGGCACTGCCTTGCCGGCGACGACGTACGGGCGATACCGCCAGCGCTCGAGCTCGGCGCGGATCTTGTCGTCGAGCGCCGGGAAGTCGGACTCGCGCTCAAAGGTGATCGAGGCCGGGTGGCCCGAGGCGTCGAGGCAGAGCTTCACCTTGGCGCGGATGGTGTCGAGCCCCTGCCCAGACGCGGCCATCAGCACCGAGTCGGGCGCGAGGATCTGCGTGTTCCCGGAGATGCGCTGCCCTTCAATCATCTGCTGCGCGATGTTCTGCGGCGCGGGCTTGGGCGGCTCAGGCGCACCGTCGCCCCCTTCGCCGTCGCCGGTGCCGAATTCCGAGCCGCCCTCCGAGCCACCCTCGGTGCCGAACTCGCTGCTCGAGTCGGTCGTCGTGGCCTCGGTCTCAGGCGGCTTGTCGGGGAGCGGCTGCACCTGCACCGGCTGCAGCGTCTCTAGCTTCGGCTGCGCCTTGACGACCTTGGCCGTCTTCTTCTTGGGCGCGGCTTTAGGCTTGCCGGCGGGCGGCTTAGGCAACTGCGGACGCGCGGCTGAGAAGAAGGAGATGTCGGTGCGCTTGGTGTGGAGCTTTTCGATCTTCCAGAACGAGTACGCGATCACCGTGACGCCCGCGAGGACGTGCGCGATGATCGAGCCGGTGAGCGTGATCCAGACCCACTTGCGCGGCTTCGGCCGCTTCGCATCCATGTAGCGCTCGAACATCGCGTTCTCGTTCTCTCTGGCTCTGAGGCTAGCCGGACACGCGTGCTGGCGAGCTCATGGCGTCACCGGGGTGGGCGAGACAGCGGGCACCGGTGCGACTGTCGGGGCTGCCGGGGCTGGCGCGACTGCCGGGGCTGGTGCGACTGCCGGGGCTGGTGCGACTGCCGGGGCTGGTGCGACTGCCGGGGCTGCCGGGGCTGGTGCGACTGCCGGGGCTGGTGCGACTGCCGGGGCTGGCGCGACTGCCGGGGCTGGCGCGACTGCCGGGGGCGTCATCGCCTTGATGCGCCGCGAGCCCTCCTGTGCCGTCGCGGTGTCGACCAGCCGAAAGTACGATACCGGCTGCCCCTTGCCACGCTCTTCGTACAGCACATTGATCATTACGAGCGCGTCGGTGTTTTCGGTCTTCAGTCCCGCCGCGTGCTGCAGCGCCGCCAGCCCCTCGTCGGCGAACGCGACACGCTGGGCACCGCGGACGTCCTCCTTGCGGCGCAACTTGCCACGGAAGAACAGCTCGCCGATGCGGTACTCGGCGTCGAACAGCTGATCAGGCGAAGTCTCGACGCGGCTCCGCTCGCGATGCCAACGGATCGCCTCGTCGTGGTCGCCGGCGTCGTCGTTGATCTGCGCCAACTGGAACAGCGCGCGCATGTCAGTCGGGTCCTTGCGGTATTTGTCCTCGAAGAACGCGACCGCCTTCTTGTACTGGCCCGAGTTGATGTAGGTCTGCAGCAGGAAGTCGAGCGTATTCTGGTCGCCCGGCGCGATCGCGAGGTACTTCTCGAACGCGCCGATCGCACCGTTGGCGTGCACGAGGTTCGCCGGGGTCTTGTTCCCCGCGATGAAGACCGCGAGGTGCGCGAGCCCGAGGTTGTACCAACCGAGCTCGAGCGTCGGCTCCAGCGCGAGCGCGGCCTCGTAGGAGGCGATCGACTTCTCGTACTTGCCGGCGTAGTAGAGCTTGTTGCCGGCTTGGATCTTCCGGCGCGCGCTGACCTCTTGGCAGGCGCCCATCGCAACCAAACACGCGAGCGCCACGCTGGCGCGATTCATCGACCGCCACATCGGCGACGGACATTAGCAGGGGCAACGCCGCGCGACAACGCGATCGTCAACGCGATCGTCGGGAAAACTCGCCGAGCGACTCCCAGGAAAGCGCCCCCC
>SHYZ01000076.1 GCA_009692535.1 Myxococcales bacterium | reverse complement strand
TCGACGAGTGACGCTGCATCCTTGATGCAGTAGCGCTCGTTCGCCTCGTAGCTGGCGCGGCAACGGGGACAGATCATCATCGCCGCCGGCGAGAATATCACGGCAGTTGCGGCGGGAAAGGCGAGGCTGCACCGCCGCCCGAAAACAGCACCCGAAAACAGCGAGGGCCGCCAGCGACGCGCGGGAGGAGTTCGAACCGGAGTTCGTGCTCGCTGCCGCGCCGTCACCCGGCGGCCCTTCGTGAACGTGAGCCCTAGAGCTACTTCTTCTTGCCGGGCTTCTTGGCGACCGCCTTCTTCACGGCCTTCTTGGCGGCCGGCTTCTTCACGGCCTTCTTGGCGGCCGGCTTCTTCGCGGCCTGCTTGCGCTTCTGGCCACCGACTGCGCGGCCGGCGCGAGCGATGTCGCCGGCTTTGTCGAGGAAGTAGAGGAACCCGGAGTCGCGCGTCACCGCGTGGGCAGCGACCTTCTCGCGCTTGCCCTTGGCCTTGCCGGGCTGCTTCCGCGGCACGCGCCACACTCCGTCCTCCAAGATGAAGTACATAAAGTTGTTGTCACGCTTCAGACCCAGCTTTGCGACCTTCTCAGCCATGGATGCCTCCGTGTTCGGTAACGTTCGCTGCATGTTATCGACGCCCGATCCCGAGTCAACGATTTTTCTCGTCGGAGAATCGCTAAACTTTCACTTTCCTCTGACGCTGTACGATCGGAGATCGGCTCTGAACGCGGACTATCGGGCTTCGCAGAGCAGAACTTGGCTCTCCGACAGCCCGTCGAACGGCTCGCCTTCGAAGCCGCCGTGGCGTGCGGCGATGCGAAATCCAGCGACGTGGAGCAGGGTCTCGAGCTCGACGGGGAAATACTGTTTTTGCGCGAGGCGCACTACGTCGGTCCGCTTCTCGGCCGCTGGTACGTCGAGCGTCTCGTAGTAAATCCTGATGAAGGAGATCTGCGTGACCGCGTCGTAGGTGTGGTTCGTGGAGTACTCGACGCGCCCGCCGGTCGTCGGGTGACGAAAGCGCGTGCGCGACCAGCGGCGCTTGTCGCTTTTCATCAGCCACTGCATGTCGGGCAGCAGCACGTCGAACGCGAAGACCCCGCCCGGTGCGAGCTGCTCGCGCACGCGCTCGAGGCACGCCAGCGCGTCGACGCGCGTGTAGAGGTGCTGGAAGGCGTTGAACGGGCAGAGCACGAGGGGGAAGCGCGCGCGGAACGCGAAGGTGCGCATGTCGCCCTGCACGAGGTGAACGCGGGAGCGCGACGCACGGCCAAGGGCGGACTGCCGCTCGCGTGCACGACGCAGCATCGCGCGTGAGGCGTCGAGGCCGATCACGGTGTGCCCATCTTTGGCGAGCGGCAGGAGCACGCGTCCGCTGCCGCAGCCGAGCTCGAGTACCGGCCCGTCGCTGCGGCGGTCGGTGGCGACCCGACGATAGTGGTTCACGTCGGCGCGGCGCCGTCGGTACTCATGGTCGTAGAGCACCGCGTTTTCGTAGTGCTCGACGGTTCCGGCGTCGAGGTCCCACGGATCGCGGTGGGCGTCGTCGCCGGGCGCGTCCGCGTCGTCGTCGGTCAAGCGGAGTCGCCGCCGCTGCGTGGGGGCGTGGGCAGCACCGCGGTGCGGCCGCTGTCGCCGTCACCGCCGCCGTCACCACCGCCGCCACCGCCGCCGCCGCCGCCGCCGCCGCCGCCGCCGCCGCCGCCCTGCGCGTCGGGGAGCAACTCGATGCGTCGGCGCCCTCGGCCTCCGCGTCTACGCCGTCTGCGCGGCGGGCCGCTCGCTGCAGGATCGGTCGCGCCGCCCGCAGCTGTGGCCCTCGGGCTGCCGTCGTCGGCGCCGCGGTCACCGTCACGATCACCGACACGGTCACCGTCGAGTCGCGCCTTGGAGCTGAGCTGCCGCCAGTAGTCGATCTCATCGCTCGGTTGGCCCGAGGCGCGCAGCACGAGCTCACGTACCTCGAGCGCCTCGTCGAAATAATCGCGGCGCACGAGCGCCATCGGGCGAGCGCGTCGTCGTCCTGGCGCGAGTCGGCTCTGCGTGAGCAGCATGAGCCGCGCGCGCTCCGCGTCGCGACGTGAGATGCCGAGCCGCGCCACGAGCGGCCCGAGCGCGGCGTCGATCGCCGCGTGTTCCTCGCCGCCGTCAGTCACCTCGGCCACGAACGGTACGGTGAGCAGCGAGACGATGACCGCGTTGGAGGGCGATGCGAACGCTGCACCCGAGCGACTCTCACCCAGCACCGGCGCGGTGCGCGCGACCAGCGCGTCGATCTCGTCGAGCAACCGCCAAGCAAGGTGGCGACGTGCCGCTACCAGCGCGTCGTCGACCGGCGCAGCCGACCTCGCGACCTCGGGTGGTGTAGCGGCGGGCGATGTGGCGTCGGGCGGTGCAGCGTTGGGTTCGGGCTCGGTCGGCGCCGCGAACGCATTCGCCAGCTCGGGCGCGAGCGTCATCGCGACGCCGGTCTCGAGGAGCAGCTCCATCGAGCGCCGGGCCGCGCCGCCGCGCAGGAGTCGATAGACCTCTTCGAGCACCCGCGCCGAAGCAGATTGGTGGATCTCGCCACGGTGACGGAGGAGCGCGGCGTACGTCGCGGGCTCGATCTCGAACCCGAGCCGCGCCGCGAACTTGATCGCGCGGAGCATGCGAACCGGGTCCTCGCGGAAGCGAATCTCCGGGTCACCGATGGTTCGAACCAGCCGCGCCTCGACATCGGCGAGCCCATCCACATGGTCGATCACCTCACGCGCCTCGACGTCGTAGAAGAGGCCGTTCATCGTGAAGTCGCGTCGGCGCGCGTCCTCCTCGGCGGTCCCAAAGACGTTGTCGCGACGGATGAGGAGGTCCTCGCCCTCTTCGGCGGTCGCGCCTTCACGTGGGTTGGCGCGGAAGGTCGAGGTCTCGATCACCTTCTGGCCGAAGAGGACGTGCGCGAGGCGAAATCGGCGGCCGATGATGCGGCAGTTGCGGAAGATCGCCTTGAGCTCGTTCGGCGTCGCAGACGTCGCGACGTCGAAGTCCTTGGGCGCTCGCGACAACAACAGATCGCGCACGCAGCCACCGACGAGGTACGCCTTGTGCCCGTGCCGGAGGAGTCGTCGCAACACCTTGTCGGCGTCGGCGTCGACAAGCTCCGGCGGGATACTCATGCGGGCGTACGGTTACCACGGCGGCAGATCGCGGACAAGAGTGCCGCGTGCGCGACGGTGTCTGAACGCAAGCAGCTGAGCAACCGAGCAAGAATGAAAACGCCACCCGAGCCATGGGGGGGGGTAGGCTCAAGGCGGCTAACCGCTGCCTTGCGGCACGCAGCTGAGTAAATGCTTACTCTGCTACCGCTTGACTGTCAAGATTCCGTTGTAACCACTACTCCAGCGCGGCCGGCACGACCGTGGCGCTCACGGTCGCCTCGGCGCTTACGCCAAATCGATCGGTGACGGTGGCGCGAACGGTCACCGATCGACCGGCGAGCGCGGCGACGTCGGGCACGTCGAGCTGGACCAACCGCGGCCTCGGCAGGAGATACGCACCGTCGCCGTCACCGACGAGCGCGAGCCGCAACGGTACGAAGAGGTCGAGCTCCGCATCGCCCTCACGCACGACGAGATCGATGCACGGGTTGTCGCGCGCGTCCTCGCTGTCACACGAGACGGTTGTCAAAGTGGGATCCCCGGGGGCGAGGTTGCCCGCGCGCAGCGACAGGAAGAGGTGAAAGCCGCCCTGCATGCCGGTGTAGAGCGCCAGCGGTCCTGCTGCGGCGAGCGGCACGAACCCCTCCGCGCCAGTGCCGAGCTCGACCCACGCCGGTGCGGCGTCGACGGCGGCCGCGTCGGGCGGCGGGCGACACGCCGCGCCTGCGTGAGCGAGCAGGACCAGAGCGAGTCTCGCGAAATGCAGACACGACGTCATGGCGCGAGCAGCCGCTGCACCTCGTGCGCGTCGGGCGCCGCGAAGTAGGCGCGAATCACGCGCGCCATGCGACCGGCGTGGAAGCCGTCGATGAAGCGGTGGTCGAACGACACGCCGAGCTGCACCACCGGACGCGCGACCACTGCGCCCGCCTCGACGACGGCACGCTGCTGCGTCTCGCCGACCAGCACGATGAGCGGCGTGCCAGCGAGCGGCACGATCGGCGCGAAGCCGACGTCGATGCCGAACATGCCGACGCTGGTCACCATCGCGCTGCCGAACGGATCGGCCGGCAGGTTGAGCGGCGCGAGGTTCCAGCCGCGATCGTTGGTGAGGTAGGAGGTGAGCCGCAGCGTCGGGCGCAGGAGAAACTGCGGCATCCGGTCGAGCACCTTTTTGGAGCGTTGAAACTGGGGGTCGCGTTTTTCGCGGATGCGCGCCGCTTTCTCGCCGAGCTCGCGTGCGACCTCGTGGACGTCTTTCTCGTCGACGCGATCGATCTTGGCGCCCGAAAGCTCGCGGCCGTCGTCGAGCGCGACCTGGTAGCTCACGTCGACCGTGCTGCGCAGCAGCAGCGAGTTGCCGACGATCCGTCCGTTGATGTCGGGCGTGTCCTTGATCGCCAGCGCGACCGCGCGTCCGACGAGGTGGGTCATCGTGGCCTTCACGCCGGTCTGCGTGCGGATCCGCTCGAGGTAGGCGAGCGCGGGGCCGGCGTCGAGCGCGAGCGTGCCGTAGCAGGTGGGATCGTTCGGGGCGTGCCACGTCGCCATCGCGATGCGGCGCCACGTCGACAGCTTGCGCACGCGCCGGAACGTAGGGTTCACGGGGCGAATCCCTCGCGCCCGCCGACGCTGCGCGCGCGCATCAAGGGCACTCCACGAAGCCCTGCGGTACGCAGACGGTCTCGAGCGTCTGCGGGCCGGGGCGCGTGCAGCAGGCGCCGGCGCCAAACGCGTCGCAGGTGGTCGCGTCGTCGCAGGTCTCGGTGCAGATGAAGGTGTCGGTGAAGAGGAGTACCCAGCAGGTGAGGCCGGTCGCGCAGTAGGGGCCGGTCATCGGGTGGACCGCGCAGGTCTCGCCAGCGATGGGCCACGCAGCGTCGGGCGCGGCGTCAATGAACGCGTCGATCGGCGGCTCAGCGTCGGGCAGCGGCGGGGGCGCGTCGGGGCCGGCGTCGGGGCCAGGCACGACGACGACCGGCCCGGCGAGTGAACCGGCGTGCGAATAGAGCGCGCCGCGCCACGAGGACGCGCCGCCACCGAAGAGATCGACACCGGCGGCGAGCACCAGCCCGCCGGGCTGCGCCGCGCCGGAGAGGGCATGAAAGTCGACGTCGTCGACCGGCAGCGCGAACTGCGGGTCGGTCGCGTCGAGCAGGCCGTCAGTCTCGTCGCCGTAACGCAGGAGCAGGCCACGGTTGCCGCCGGCGTAGAGCGCGCGGCCCGGCGCGGTGAAGACGCCCGAGAGCGGCTCTGGCGACGTCGCCCACTCGCGCCACGAGGCACCGTCCCAGGCGAGCACGACGCCGAGCGCATCGCCGCCCACGGCGTAGACCTCGTCGGCAGCGCGACCGAACACCGCCACGAGCCGGTCGTCGATCGTCGAGTCGGCAGCGGTCCATGCGGCGCCGTCCCAATGCAGGATCGCGCCCTGTTCACCGACGGCGAAGACCGCGTCGGTCGCCGCGCCCCAGACCTTGAACAGCAGCCGCGTGTCCACGCCCTCGTCGGTGACGACGGAGAAGGTGGTGCCGTCGAAGTGGACGATCACGCCGCGTGTTGCGCCGGGCACGAGCGACCCGCCGACGAGCCAGAGATCATCGGGCGCGCCCCAGACACCATAGAAGGTGGTGCGTGCATCGACGACGTCGCCGAGCGGCAGACGTCGCCACGCGCCGCCCGAGCGCCAGAGCACGGTCGCGCTCTCGCCGACGGTGACGGCGTCGCCCCCCGGCCACGAGTGGACCCACCAGAGCAGGCCGGTGTCGCCGTCGAGCCACGGGGAGCGCCACTCGGTTCCGGTCCACTCGAGGATCGCGCCCTGCCGCACGTCGCCACCGACAGCGACCACTTCAGTCGGACTCGCCAGCGAGACCGAGAGGATCGCGGCCTCCTGCTCGGCGAGCGCGACGGTCCAGTCGAACGATGGCGTCCCAGCGTCGGGCCGAGTGGTCGGTGGGCCGGCGCATGCGGCGAGACCCACGCTGGCCACGAGCCCGATCAGGAGACGGCTTCGCATCGATCGCAATCTATCACGCGCGCGCCCGACGCTGAGTGCACGCCCCTTGCGGCTGTGACGTCGGATCGAGTAACAAGCTCGCATGTCGATGGATGACGAGAGCCTCCGCCGTCTCGCCCAGCGCCTCCGCCGGGATTCCCTCATTTCTACGTCGGAGGCAGGGAGCGGCCATCCGACGACCTGCATGTCGGCGGCGGAAATCGTCGCGGTGCTGTTCGGGCGCGAGATGGCGTTCGACCCCAAGGACCCGCTCCGTCCCGGCACGGACCATTTCGTGCTCTCGAAGGGGCATGCGGCCCCGGTGCTCTGGGCGGTTCTAAAAGAGGTCGGCGCGATCGATCTCGACACCAAGACGCTGCGCCGCATCGACAGCCCGCTCGAGGGGCACCCGACGCCGCGCATGCCGGGCTGGGTGAAGGTCGCGACCGGCTCACTCGGGCAGGGGCTCGCGGCGTCGTGCGGCATGGCGATCGCGCGTCGGCGGTTTGGTGATCCCGGGCGCATCTACTGCCTCATGGGCGACGGCGAGATCGCCGAGGGGAGCGTCTGGGAAGCGGCGCAGATGGCGGCGCACGAGCGGCTCGCGAACCTGTGCGCGATCGTCGACGTGAACGCGCAGGGGCAGAGCGGTCGCACGATGCACGGGCACGATGTCGAGGCGATCGCCGCCAAGTGGCGCGCGTTCGGCTGGAACGCGATCTGTCTTGACGGGCACGACGTCGGCGAGGTTTCGCGCGCGTACGAAGCGGCGCGGCGTGAGGAGACGCGACCGACGGTGCTCGTCGCGCGCACGCTCAAGGGGAAGGGCTCGAAGCTGAGCGAGGACAAGGACGGCTGGCACGGCAAGGCGTTCAAGAAGGGCGCCGAGCTCGACGGTGTGCTGGTCGAGCTCGGCGATTTGCCGGTGACGGTGCAGGTCGAGGCGCGCACCCGCGGTGCGGCACGCCCGCGTCCAGTCGCACCGACGTCGCCGCCGCCGGCGCCAAAGTGGCAGCTCGGCGAGGAGGCGGCCACGCGTGAGGCGTACGGCGAGGCGCTGGTGCGGCTCGGTGCGGTCGATCCGCGCATCGTCGTGCTCGACGCAGAGACCAAGAACTCGACCTTCGCCGAGAAGTTCAAGCTCAGCTTCCCGGAGCGCTTCGTGGAGTGCTTCATCGCCGAGCAGGTGATGATCGGCGCCGCGCTCGGCATGGCCGGCGAGGGCTACGTGCCCTGCTCCTCGTCGTTCGCGGCGTTCCTCACGCGCGCCTACGACTTCATCCGCATGGGCGTCTACTCGATGCCGGCGCACTTCGTGATCACCGGGTCGCACGTCGGCGTGTCGATCGGCGAGGACGGCGCGTCGCAGATGGGACTCGAGGACATCGCGATGATGCGCGCGCTCATCGGGACGACGGTGCTCTACCCATCCGATGCGATGAGCGCGTCACGGCTCGTCGAGCAGGCGATCGCGACACCGGGCGTCGTCTACCTGCGGATGTCGCGCCCGAAGACGAAGGTGATCTACGGACCCGACGAGCAGTTCCCGGTCGGCGGGTGCAAGGTGCTGCGGACGTCGGCAGCGGATGTCGTGACCGTCGTCGCCGGCGGTGTGACGGTCGCCGAGGCGCTGCTCGCGCATCAGCGGCTGGCGGGCGAGGGCATCTCGGTGCGCGTCATCGACCTCTACTCGGTAAAGCCGCTCGATGTCGCCACGCTCACGCGCTGCGCCGCCGAGACCGGCGCGTTCGTCACCGTCGAGGATCACGCCGAAGGGGGCGGGCTCGGCGAGGCGGTCTTCTCCGCGGTGTGCGTGCCGCGTCGTGAGCTGCTCGCGGTGCGTGAGCTGCCGCGCTCGGCCACGCCGACGCAGCTCCTCGCGCACCACGGCATCGACGCGGACGCCATCGTGGCCGCGGTTCGTCGCGTCGCGGCGCGCTAGCCCAAACCGTGCTCGTCCATCCAGCTGGCCGGCCTCGGCAGCTTCACGCGACACTCGGGGCGCACTCGCCTGCGCGCTTGTCGGTGACCCGCAGTTCGCGGTACTCGTGCAGGATGTCCCACACGCGCTCTCTCCGCGCCGCCGTGCTCTTCCCCATGGTCCTCGCCATGGTCCTCGCCGCACTCAGCGTGGCCGGCTGCAAGTCCTCACCGCCCGAGCCCGACGCCACCGTGGCCGACGCCGGCATCGCCGCCGGCTTCCTCGGTCCCGACGATCATTGTCCCGGCAGCGCGCACTGCGAGGGCACGGGCGACGGCAAGCTCCACGTCGGCGCCGGCAAGGCCTCGTTCACTCCGGTGATTGTCGAGACCTGGACCGACGTGAACGGCGACTCCGAGTGGCAGTCGAACGAGCCGTACGTCGACGCCGACGGGGACGGGAAGTTCGATGCCTACTGGATCGCCGGCTTCGGCTCCGGGCGCGCCGCCAACGGCGTGAGCGACGACCTCGAGGCCCGCGCGCTCGCGTTCCGCCACGGCGATACGCTCGTGGCCATCTGCTACCTCGACGTCGTCGGCTTCTTCACCGACGAAATGGACGCCATCCGTCAGGACGCGCGCCTCGCGGAGTTCGCCATCGATCACATCGTCCTCGGCTCGACGCACGTCCACGAGAGCGTCGACACCATCGGTCTCTGGGGCCGCAACGAGCTGCAGACCGGCTACCAGGCTGACTTCCAAGCCACCGTGCGTGACGCCGCCGTGCTCGCGATTCGCGACGCCGTCACCGGCCTGAAGCCCGCCCGCATGATCATCGCGCAGGGGACCTCGCTCGACGATCCTTCCGATCCCACCTCGGGCACGACCTCCTTCCACCACGACATTCGCGACCCCGTGATCTACGACCCGACCATCACGGTCGCGCGGTTCGTCGACGAGGCCGCACCCGACGTCACGATCGGCACCCTGCTCGCGTGGACCTCGCACCCCGAGACCGGCGGTGATGAGAACCTGCTGCTCTCCGCCGACTTCCCGCATTGGTTCCGCGAGACCGTCGAGCAAGGGCTCCCCGACGAAGGGCTCGAGGGCCTCGGCGGCGTCGCGCTCTTCGTACAGGGTGCGCTCGGCGGGCAGATCGGTCCGCTCCACGGCGTCGCGGTGCCCGGTCCCGATGGCACGCCAATCACCTCACTCGGGCTCGCCAAGGCTCAGGCCCTCGGCACCAACCTCGCGCGCCGCGCGCTCGAGGCATTGCGCGACGACGGCGAGACCTCGACCGAGACCGCCGTCAGCTATCGCTCCACCGAGATGTTCGCGCGCGTCGACAACGTTGGATTCCAGACCCTCTTCCTGATTGACGTGCTCGCGCCGCACCGGCTCGTCGGCTATGACACCACCAAGCCGATCGTCGGCGCCAACATCCCCTGGATCCCGCTGCGCACGACCTACCTCCAGGTCGGACCGCTCGCCACCATTACCTCCCCTGGCGAGCTGCACCCCGAGCTCTGGGTCGGTGGTTACGACGGCTCTTGGTCGTGGGGCTATCCAATCCTCTCGCCCGACGTAACCGAGAACGTGCCCGACTTGGCCGACGCCCCCGCGCCGCCGTACCTGCGCGACCTCGTGCTCGCAAATCCCGGCGTGCGCTACGCAATCCTCGCCGGCTGTGCCGAGGATTACGCCGGCTACATCCTCCCCGCATTCAATTACGTGCTCCACCCGGACAATCCGTACATCGAAGAGGCCAACGGGCAGCACTATGAGGAGACGCGCTCACTCGGGCCCGAGGTCGAGGAGCACGTCGTCGATGTCATGCAGGCACTCGCCGCGTGGCGTCCCTAGCAGCTCGAGAGGTCGCTGACCACTCTGCTCAGCCACCGACATCCGAACCTGCTGGCGCCGCGAACGCTTGCCAAGCGGTCCCAGCTTTGTGGTATCACGCCTGCGCACTACCTATCCGACGAGCCTCGTGCTCGATCGCCTGGAGGATCCCGATGAAACGTCTCGCCAAGCTCGCCCTGTTCACGATGGCCCTCATCTACGTCGCCGCCTGCAGCGACTCCAGCAAGCCTGCTGAGCCCGACGCGGCTGGGCCCGACTGCGTCAGCAACGGCGGTGCCGACTGCTTCGCGCTGCCGACCGCTGGCGCCAAGGATGAGGACGGCGCGGCGCCCGACTTCTCCTGCGGCACCGTCGCGATCGAGACCGGGACCGCCGAGATCGCGCTCTCCGGGACCATCGAGGACTTCCAGTCGGGCGACCCGGTCGATGACGTGCTGCTCGAGGCGTTCACGGCGTTCGACTTCGGCGACGTCTTCGCCAGCGTGACCTCCGACACGAACGGAAACTTCGCGGTGTCGCTGCCGGTCGGCGCCAAGAGCCGCATGCACTTTCGCACCAGCAAGCCCGAATCGGCGCTCGACACCTACGCGCTCAACATCAACATCGACACCTCGGCCGCCACCATCACCAACTTCAACCGCGGCTCGGTCTCCATCCTCACCGCGAACGCGCTCCCCGCATTCATCGGCGTCACGCGCTCGGCCGGCCTCGGCGTGGTCGCCGGCGTCGCCAACGACTGCGCCGGCAAGACCCTCGAGAACGTCATCGCGACGGTGTCGTCGTCCTCGTCGGTCGGCAACCTGGCGCCGACGTTTCTCCCCGGCCCGCAGGTCTACTACTTCTCCAACGGCTCCACGCAGCTGCCGGTGCGTCGCACCACGCGCAACGTCTCCAACCCGAACGGCCTGTTCGTGCTGATCGAGATGCCGCCGACCGCGCCGGGCCAGACGGTGTTCCTGCAGGTCTGGGGCTTCCTCACCGACGCCGACGCGGCGCAGGGGATGGCGGGGCTCAAGCTCCTCGGCGAGGTTGAGACGCCGGTCGTTGGCGACGCGGTGATCTCGGTCGACATGGCCGCCAACCAGGGCCCGCAGTAGTTCTGATCGACTCACGCTCGACAACCAACGGGAGATCCACCGATGAGGATGCGAATCGTCGCTGCGTTCGGCGTTGCGGCAGTAGTGTTCGGGGGCGGCGCGGCCAACGCGCAGGAGCTCAAGCTCGAGTGGGGCGTGGAGGGCTACTACCGCACGCGCGCCGTCACGCTCACCAACCTCGCGGCTGAGCCGCGGATCGAGATCGAGCACCCGTCGCCCGACATCGGGACGGTGGTGATTCCCGAGATCCGCAACACCTCGTACATCACGCAGCGGCTGCGCCTCTCGCCGCACGTCAAAGTCGGCACCATCGCGCGGCTCAGCATGGAGCTGAACGCGCTCGACGACGTGCTTTACGGTGACAACAACGCGCTCAACACCGCGCCGCTCTTCTCGGTGAACGGCACCAACCAGGGCTTCCTCGGCGGCTCGCAGCAGAACTCGCTGACGCTCTCGCGCGCGTGGGTCGAGTTCCAGATCCCGGTCGGCGTGATGCGCATCGGGCGCATGCCGTCGCACTGGGGCATGGGCATCCTCGCCAACGGCGGCGGCTCGGGGAATGCGGATCCGCTCGCGCCGGTCGACGAGCCGCGCAAGGTCGCCGACTACTACTTCGACGACGACTTCGGCGACAACCACTTCGGCTCGACCAACGATCGCATCCTCTTCGCGACCAAGCCGCTCACTGTCTTCAGGACGCTACGCAACAGCAAGCTCGAGAAGCAGGGCAAGCCGTTCAACCCCGACACCTCATCGAACCTGGTGGTCGCCTACGCATTCGACAAGCTCTCCGAGGCGCCGCACCTCCTCGGAGACGAGGACCGTCGCTTCCGTCCGTTCGGTCAGCAGGGCTTCATCTCGCGCGGCGATCCCAATGACGACGCCAACGAGCATGTCTTTGTGCTCGCGTACTCGAACCCCGACTGGGACCAGGTCGCGATCACCGACGAGCTCAAGATCGGCACCTACCAGCTGATCCGCACGCAGGACCGCGCGTTCACCGAGCCGTCGCGCGGTGCACCGCACACGCGCAATTCCGACGGCGAGTGCGTGACGTCTGACGACGACATGGATGCGATCCCCGAGAACGAGTGCGTCACCAGCGACGAGGGCTCGTTCGTCTGGATCGGCGACCTCTGGGCGCGCGTGCGTTACGGCACTTGGTACGGCGAGGGCGAGGTCGTCATGATCAAGGGCAAGACCACCGGCGGCGTGCCGTTCCCGTCGGCCAACAAGCGCAAGGAGGCCAACATTTCGGCCGGCGCGCTCCGTGGCGGTTACATGTCCGAGGCGTACGACGGCATCCTCGAGCTCGGCTTCGCGTCGGGCGACGAGGACCTCACTGACGTCGAGTTCAAGCAGCGCCCGACCCACGCCGACTACAACGTCGGGCTCATCCTCTTTGAGGAGGTGCTGCGCGAGCGGTCGGCGCGCACCTTCGGCCCGTCGTTCTTCAGCGAGGAGAACCTCGACGGTGCTCGCGGCCTCTTCTCCAACGGCGGCGTGGTCAACGCGCAGTACGTCCAGCCCAAAGTCCGGTGGCGCCCCGCGTTCGGCGGCATCGAACTCGTCGGCGGCGTGCTGTTCGCGCGGCTCGACGAGTGGGCGACGAACCCACCGGGCCTCTTCCCGTGCCCGGGCGCCAAGATCAACCTGCAGGGCGAATGCACGTTGTCGAGCTACCTCGGCACCGAGATCGACCTCGCCGCCAAGGCGCGCTTCGCCGGCGGCAAAATGGATGTCTCGCTCGAGACCGGCTACCTCCTCTTCGGCGACGCGCTGAAGGTCCGCTCGGGCTCAGGCGTCGAGCTCGACGACGCGCCGACCGGCGCCTTCACCTTCCAGGCGCGCGCGGCCTTCGTCTTCTAGGTGTAGTTGCCTGAAAGGCGCTCGGTCGTTGCCGCGTCCCGTAACCGAGCCCGTCACGGAGGCGCTCCTCGCCTTCGTCGGCGTGACGCTCGGCATCGCCGCGCTGTTCCAGCTCTCTCGCTTCGTACCGTTCGTCGCCGAGTACCTGCAGGTGCTCGTCGCCGCGATCTTCCTCTGGCTGCCGGCGTGGCTCGCACGGCGCTCGGGCGGCGAGCTCGCCGACTTCGGCTTTTCGCTCACCGGCCTCGGTCGCTCGCTGCGCGTGGGGCTCTTGCCGCTCGCCGCGATCTTCCCGCTCTTCCTCGTCGGCTTCGTCCTCTACTACCAGCTCGTATACGCCCAGGACGCCGGCCCCCTCGCCGCGCTCCGACTGCCCGGCCGCCGCTTCCTCGGCTGGGACGCGCTCTCGTGGGAGCGGCTCGCGCACGTCGTCGACCTCGGTCTCCTCGAGTCGGCCTTCGCGCAAGTCGTCGTCGTCGCGATTCCCGAGGAGCTCTTCTTCCGTGGCTATCTGCAGGCGCGTTTCGAGCAAGCGTGGCCCGCGGCGCGCCGGTTCGCTGGCGGCGGCGTCGGGCGCGCGCTCGTCTGCTCCTCGCTGCTCTTCGCGATCTCGCACGTCGCTGTCGATCTCGACCCGCGCCGCCTCGCCGTGTTTTTCCCCGCGCTGCTCTTCGGCTGGATGCGCTCGGCCACCGGCTCCATCGTCGCCGGCGTCGCCGCGCACGCCGCCGCCAACTTGTACATCGACATGCTCCACCGTACGTTCTTCCGGTGATGGCGCGCGCCGCCGCCTTCTTCGACATGGATCGCACCGTGCTCCGCGTCGACACCGGCATCCTCTGGATGCGTTTCCTCCGCCGCCGCGGCGAGATCTCGCGCCTCACGATGCTGCGCGCGGTCGGCTGGGCGTTGCGCTACAAGCTCGCCGTCATCGATCTGCACGAGCTGTCCCGCCGGCTCGTCGCGCCGCTCGCCGGCACCTCCGAGGCGGAGATGCTCGCCAAGGCCGCGCTCTTCTATGTCGAGCACGTCGCCCCGCACGTCGCCGCGCGCGCCCGCGACACGATCGCGGCCCACCGCAGTCGCGGCGACCGCGTGGCGCTCCTCACCGCCTCCACACGCTACGTCGCCGAGCCGCTCGCTGCCGCCCTCGGCCTCGACGGGACGATCTGCTCGCGGCTCGAGGTCGAAGACGGCCGCTTCACCGGGCGCGTCGACCCACCACTCTGTTTCGGCGCCGGCAAGATCGCTCGCGCCGAGCGGTGGGCCGAGGCCGAGGGGATCGACCTGTCCGCGAGCACGTTCTACACCGACAGCTACAACGACCTGCCGATGCTCGAGCGGGTCGGCCGGCCGGTCGCGGTCAACCCCGACGGTCGCCTCGCGCGGCTGGCCCGGAGACGCGGCTGGCCGATCGAGATCTGGGATGTCCCTGTGGAGGCATGACATGTCGAACCTCGTGAGCCCCGTTGTAGACACGCTGATCGGCCTCGCCCTCGAGGAGGATCTTGGCCGCGGCGATGTGACCGCAGCCGCGATCTTCGGTGGCGACGCGACCGACGGCGGGCGCGCCGAGGGCGTGATCCTCGCCAAGCAGCCGCTCGTGGTGTTCGGCCTCGAGATCGCAGGGCGGGTCTTTGCTCGCGTCGACCCGCGGCTCGAGCTTCGTTCGCGCGTCGCCGACGGCACCCGCGTCGCCGCCGGCACGATCGTCGCCGACGTCGCCGGCCCGGTGGTACCGCTCCTCGGCGCGGAGCGCACCGCGCTCAACTTTCTCCAGCGCCTCTCCGGCGTCGCCACACAGGCGCGCCGCTTCGCCGACGCCGTCGCCGGGACCTCGGCGCGCGTCGTCGACACCCGCAAGACCACGCCCGGCTGGCGCGCGCTCGAGAAGGCCGCCGTCGTCGCGGGCGGCTGCGCCAACCACCGCGCCGATCTCGCGTCGGGGATTCTCATCAAGGACAACCACATCGTCGCCGCCGGTGGCATCGCCAACGCAGTCCGTCGCGCGCACGCCCGCGCGCCGCACCCGCTGCGCATCGAGGTCGAGGTCACGACGCTCGTTGAGCTCGATGAGGCGCTCGACGCCGGCGCCGAGATCGTGCTGCTCGACAACTTCGCTCCCGGCGAGCTCGCCGTCGCGGCGGCACGCGCCCACGAGCGCGGCGTGCTGGTCGAGGTCTCCGGCGGCGTCACGCTCGACACGGTCGCCGCGATCGCGCGCACCGGTGTCGACCTCATCAGCGTCGGCGCGCTCACGCACTCGGCGCCTGCGGTCGACCTGTCGCTCGACTTCGGTCCGCATGCCGGCGCCGGCGTCCACGGTGGCGCCGGCGGCCACGGCGGCCACGGCGGTGACGGCGGCACATGACGCTCTCCGGCGGCGAACTTCGCGACCTCGCCGGACTCGCCGCCGCGCCGGTCACGCGCTGGCTCGGGCACGAGCTCGTGCTGCTCGACGAGACCACCTCGACGAACGACGAGGCGGCACGGCTCGGTCGCGACGGCGCGCACCACGGACTCGTCATCGTCGCCGACACGCAGACGCGCGGCCGTGGTCGGCAGGGGCACGGCTGGTACTCCCCGCCGGGCGAGAACCTCTACCTGTCGGCGCTGCTCCGCCTTGACTGCCCGCCGCGCTTGGCGCCGCCGCTCACGCTTGCCGCTGGTGTCGCGGTCCACGACGCCGTCGCAAGCCTCGGCGTGCGCGCGACGCTCGACTGGCCGAACGACGTCCGCGCCGGTGGTCGCAAGCTCGCCGGAATTCTCACCGAGACCACCACGCGCGGTCAGACGCTCGAGTTCGTCGTCCTCGGCATCGGGCTCGACGTGGGGACCACAGCGTTTCCCCCCGAGCTGCAACCGATCGCGACCTCGCTCGCGCTCGAGCTCGCGCCTGCGTCCGCGCCGAGCCGCGCCCACGCGCTCGCCGCGCTCCTGGTCGAACTCGAGCGCTGGCTCGATCGGTTCATCGCCGGCGGCGCAGCGGCGATCGTGCCCGCGTGGCGTGAGCGGAGCGAGCTCATCGGGACCCGGGTGCGCGTGCAGGATGGCGCCCGCACCGTGACCGGCATTGCGCATGCTCTCGACGAGGAGGGCGCGTTGCTCGTGCACGGCGATGACGGCGCGCACCACCGCATTTTCTCAGGCGAGGTGACGACGGCATGACGCGCGCGGCAAGAGTCATCCTCGTTGCCGGCGGGCTCGCCGTGGCGGCGCTCGTGCTCTGGTTGCTCGCGTCGGTCGCGCGCTCACCACGCCCCACGCAGCCCGCTGCCGACTCGGCCGGTACCGTCGCGACAAGAACGGGCAGCGGCACCGCGCCGCGCGAGCGTGTCATGGAGGCCGCGCCTGCCGCAAAGCCGGACGCGGGCAGCGCGAGCAGCACCGTCGCAGTCGCGCCCGATGCGACCCCGCGCCGCGATCACCGGGGCGAGCCGGCGACCGGCACGAGGTCGCCGCTCACCGCCGACACGCTCGCCTCCCTCTACGCGCCCGCTGCCGCCGCTGTGAAGCGATGCGCCGCCGCCCACCCGACGGTACGCGGTGCGATCAACCTCACAGTAGACGCCGCGGTCGAGCAAGGCCGTGTGCGCGTGCGCGGCGCCGAGTCGGTGCTGCGCGAAGCGGGCCTGGTGGTCGTCGGTGCCCCGCTCGCCGAGTGCGTCGCGGCCGCGCTCCGCGGGCTCGAGTTCGACGCGCCCGCCGGACAGCCCGACGGTGCGCGGCCGGCCACCTTCCACTTTGCGCCACCGTGAGCCTCGGCGCGGGGCTAACATGGACCACAGAGGTAATCTGTGACGACGACACGCATCGCTTGGCTCGCTGCCGTGGCTCTCGCCTCCTGTAACTTCGACTC
>SHYZ01000075.1 GCA_009692535.1 Myxococcales bacterium | reverse complement strand
CGCGCCGCGCCGCGCCGCGCCGCCCTCGTAATCGAGCCGCGCCCCTCATGGTATAGGGGCCGCGCGTGCGACCTCCCACGCCCACCTAGAAGGACGCCCCATGACGACCACAGCTCGCCTCCTCCTCTGTCTCTGCATCGCCACCGCCGCCGCCGCGTGCTCCGACGCCGATCCCGGGCCGCTGCCCCTCCCCGACGCGAACCTGCTCCTCCCCGACGGCGACCTGCTCCTCCCCGACGCCGACAGCACCACGTCCGACGCCGCCGTCACCACGTCCGACGCCGCCGTCACCACGTCCGACGCCGCCGACACCACGCCCGACGCGAACACCACGCCCGACGCGAACACCACGCCCGACGCGAACACCACGCCCGACGCCGCCATCGTGGTGCCTGCCGACGACGACATCCGCACGCTCCAGGACGGCACGGTCCCGAGCGACACCGCCGTACGCATCGTCGGCGTGGTCGTCACCGCGCGTGACGACACCTCCGCCTCCACCGCGCTCTACCTGCAAGAGCCGAGCGGCGCGGCCGAGCACTCGGGCATCTTCGTCTACATCGACACCACGCCCGCGCCGGCGTTCACGCTCCCCGCGCGCGGCGACGTGATCACCATCGCCGCGACGGTGCGTGAGTTCTCGCGCGCCGGCTATGCCGGCACGCGCACCAACCTCGACACCGTGACCGACATCGTGATCACCGGCACCGGCGCACTCCCCGCCGCCACGCTCGTCCCCGCCGCCGACCTGCTCTACGGCGCGACCACCGCCGAGCAGTGGGAAGGCGTGCTCGTCCGCGTCGAGGGCGCCGTAGTCGCCAGCAGCGACTCGTTCGGCGAGTTCACCCTCGAGGGCGGACTCAAGGTCGACGACCGCTTCTTCAGCTACGCGCAGCCGTCGCCCGGCGACACCTACGCCGCGATCATCGGTCCGGTCGAGCACGACTTTGGCAGCGCGCGCCTGCTACCGCGGGACGCCGCCGACCTCGAGGGGTTCGCCGCATCGCCGCCTGTGCTCCTGAGCCTCGAGCCCACTGGCATCGTCGTCGCCGAGGGGAGCACCTTCGACGTGACGTTCACGATCGATCGCCCGGCGCCTTTCGGCGGCACCGACATCGCGATCCGCTCGAACGACACCATGGTCGCCGCCTCGTTTGTGTCGCTGTACCAGGTGAGCGAGGGCACCACCACCGGCACGGTCACTGTCGATGCGGTCGCCCCGGGCACCACCGAGATCGTCGCCACGCTCAACGGCGTGAGCTTCTCGACCGCCGTCGAGGTCACGAGCACCGACCCGGTCATCGCCAGCCTCTCGCCGACAACTTCGTACGTAACGGAACCTGGGAGCGCAATCCTATCCATCCTCCTCGACCGTCCCGCGACCGCGGGCGGCACGACGATCGCGATCGAGGCCGACGCCGCGTGGGTCAACGCGCCCGCGAGCGTCACGTTGCCCGAAGGCTCGACCCGCGGATACTTTCGCGTGCGCATCAGGACCTCCGCGAGCGGGGTCGCCACCGTCACCGTGCGCTTCGATGGCAGCAGCGCCATCGGCTACGTAACCTTCGTGTCCTCGGCGGTCTCCCCTGCGGCGGGCCAGCTCCGCGTCGGCGAGGTGAACTACGACGTCGACATGACCGCCACCCTAGGCGACGCCAATTGCGACGGGGTCAGCAACAGCGGTGACGAGTTCATCGAGTTGGTGAACACGAGCGACCAACCACTCGAGCTCCTCGGCGTCTCGATCTGGGACGAGAACGCCTGGACGACGGGGACGCCCAAGTACACCTTCGGTTCGTCCTTCGTACTCGGCGCCGGCGAAGCGGTGCTCGTCTTCGGCGATCGCTTCGGCACGACCACCACCTCCCCCTGGTGCACGGCCCTCCATTCCGGCGGTACTGTCATCAGCGACACCGTCGCTTTTTTCGCCTCGGGCAACCTCGGCCTCAACAACACTGGCGACACCGTCTACGTCACCGCGACCGCGTTGAACACGAGCACGCCGCTCGTCGATCCCGTCGTGTTCCCCACTGGCACCAATGAGTCGTGGGTCTTCTCACCGGTACCCGGGATCGGCTACCGCAGGCACACCACGCTCGCAGGGCACGCCACCGACCGCAACTTCACACCCGGCACGCGCCACACCGGGCGTTATTTCGCCGACGCCACGCCGTAACGCACTGCGGCTCAGCAGCTCACCCGTCGCGCCAGCGCGCGAGCACTGACCAGTCCACGTCGTACTCGCGGTCGAACGAGTGGCGCGGCACGTCGACCAGTCGAGCGGGCGCGACCAGCGCCAGCAGCTCCTCCCAACAGCGACGCTGCACCACCCAGTCGTCGTCGCGCTCGAGCGCACTCACGAGCGCGCGCATGATCCGCGCCTCGCGCGCGCCGAGCAGCATCAGGTAGCCGGCCAGCGCACCGGCGGCGGAAGCACGCACCACCGGATCGAGATCCTGAGCGAGCTGGCGCAGCGCCGCGGCGAGGTGGTCCTCGAGGTTCGGGCTCGCGATCCAGTGCGTGAGCAGCCGCGCGACCCCCTCGGCGCGGAGCCGCGCGTCGGGCGACTTGAGCCACGCCTCGGGAATCTCCTCGAGGTCCATGCGCCCCTCGGTCGCCAGCCGGGACAGCGCGAGCGAGCGCTCAACCCAGTCCGCCGCCTCGTCACGCGCGATGTCCTCGTCCGGCGGCCGCGTATCCGCGCCCCCGACCGGCCGCAGCTTCTGCGTCACCTCCGGCGGACGTCTGCCCTTGATCATCGCCCCCATCCTCACGTCCCCCCCCGTCCCTGTGCGCGCTCAGCGCACCGAGCAGAATCGCTCGTAGTCGATCAGCTCGATCGACTCGGGCGTCACGCCATCACCGCAAGTCGGGCAGCTCGGATCGCGCCGGAGCTTCAACTCGCGGAACTTGGTCTTGAGCGCGTCGAAGATGATCAACCGCCCCGCCAGCGACGTGCCGAGCCCGAGCAGGATCTTGATCGCCTCGTTCGCCTGCAGCACGCCGACGACGCCGGGGAGTACGCCGAGCACGCCCGCCTCCTGGCAGCTCGGCGCCATGTCGGGCGGCGGCGGCGCGGGATAGAGGCAGCGATAGCAGGGGCCATGCCCCGGCACGAACGCGGTGAGCTGCCCTTCGAAGCGGTAGATCGACGCGTGCACCACCGGCTTGCCGAGCTTGAGCGCGGCGTCGTTCAGCAGGTAGCGCGTCGGAAAATTGTCCGCGCCATCGACCACGAGATCGTAGTCGGCCAGCAGCCCGAGCACGTTCTCCGCGTTGAGCCGCAGCCGATGCGGCACGACCTTTACGTCGGGGTTGAGCCCGGTCAGCGTGGTCTTCGCGCTGTCGACTTTGGGCGTGCCGATCCGATCCTGCGCGTGGAGGATCTGCCGCTGCAGGTTGGAGAGGTCGACCACGTCGTCATCGACGAGACCGATGGTCCCGACGCCGGCCGCCGCGAGGTAGAGCGCTGACGGCGAGCCGAGCCCGCCGGCGCCGAGGCAGAGCACGCGCGACCGCAGCAGCTTGAGCTGCCCGGCTTCGCCGACCTCGGGCAGCATCGTGTGCCGCGAGTAGCGGATCTGCTGGTCCTTCGTCATCACGACGGGGACCTCCTGCGGGTGCCCGGCGCGCTTCCACGCGGCGAATCCGCCGGCGAGGCTCTTCACGTTGGTGTAGCCGAGCTCCTTGAGCGACCGCGCGGCGAGCGCCGAGCGCGTGCCGCCAGCGCAGTAGAGGATGATCGGCTGCTCGCGCGCCGGGACCTGCTCCTCGATGCGCGGCTCGAGGAAGCCGCGTGGAATGAAGCGTGCGCCTGGGACGAACCCCTGCACCCACTCGTCCTGCTCGCGCACGTCGATGATCACCGTGGCGGTCGCAGCAGCGCCGGCGCCGCTGTCCACGATGGCTTTGACGTCACGCACGTCGCACTCGACGATGCCGGCCTTGATCTCCTTGAGGTAGTTCTGAAAGTTCGCCATCAGCGAGCCAGCTCCTTCCAACGTGTCTCGTTCCAGCCTATCGCGACTTCATCGCCAGCGACGAGGATCGGCCGCCTGAGCAGATTCGGAAACTCGGCGATCAGGCGGAGCGCTTCGGCGCGCGACGGCGGATTCGCCGCGAGGCCACGCTCGCGATAAACCACATTGCGCGTGCTCAGGAACGGCAGGTGATCGCGCTTGCCGATGAGCGCGTCGAGCTCGTCACGCGAAAGCGGCTTTGCGCCGAGCTCGCGGTCCTCGGCCAAGTCGCACCCGAGCTTCAGCAAGGAACTCCTCGCCTGGCGACAGCCGGTTCAGGTCTTCTTCCAGATCAGGCGCAGACCCAGTTTCGTGACCATGGCGAAGATGCCTACCGTGCAGCCCAGACGGTGTCAACGCGCCCGCCTGCTGTATACTCTCCGGCAGGCACCACCCAAAGGAGATCACATGCTGTCACTCACCGAGAAGGCCGCCGAGAAGGTTCTGGAGATCCGCACCACCGAGGGAATCGAAGAGGCGATGGCGCTCCGCCTGCGGGTCGTGGGCGGCGGCTGCTCCGGTTTCTCCTACGACCTCTACTTTGACGCGTCGGTCGAGGCCGACCGGTCGTTCGACTCGAATGGCGTCAAGCTCGTCGTCGATCAGATGAGCCTGATGTACCTCTCCGAGACCGAAGTCGACTACGTCGAGGGGCTGCAGGGCGCGGGCTTCAAGTTCAACAACCCGAACGTGAAGAGCACCTGCGGCTGCGGCAGCTCGTTCTCGGCCTAGCCAAGCTCGCCGAGCGGGCGCACGCGCGCACGCTCGGCGACTTCACCACCGTCGCCTCACCGTCGCCTCACCGTCGCCTCACCCAACCGCATGAGCGGCGACCTCACCACGCTGCTCACGCGTGAGCTCGGTGCTGATCGCGTGCTCCGCGACGAGGCGCAGCTCGAAGAATACGGTCGCGACGAGAGCGGCCTCGGGCCCTACCCGCCCGACTGCGCAGTCCTCGCCGAGTCGGCCGAAGAGGTCGCGCTCGTCCTGCGGCTTGCCGACGAGCATGGCGTCCCGGTCACGCCGCGCGGTGCCGGCAGCGGCATGACCGGCGGCGCGCTGCCGGTGCGGGGCGGCGTCGTGCTGTCGACCGAGCGGATGCGGCGCGTCCTCGAGGTCTCGCATGAGGATCTCGTCGCGGTGGTCGAGCCGGGCGTGATCCTCGGTGAGCTGCAGACGTTGGTCGAGGCGCAGGGACTGTTCTACCCGCCAGATCCGGCGTCGCTCGCCTTCTGCTCACTCGGCGGCAACGTCGCTGAGAACGCCGGCGGGCCGCGCGCCTTCAAGTACGGCGTCACGCGCGAGTACGTGATCGGCCTCGACGTCGCGCTGGTCGGCGGCGAGCGACTTACGCTCGGTCGGCGCACTTCAAAGGGCGTGACCGGCTACGACCTCGTCGGCGCGTTCGTCGGCTCGGAGGGAACCTTCGGCGTCACCACCGGGATCACGGTCAAGCTGCTGCCGCTGCCGCAGGGCGTCGCGACGCTGCTCGCGGTTTTTCCCGGCATCACGGAGGCGGGGCGCGGGATCTCGGCGATTCTTGCGAGCGGCTTTCGCCCGCGCGCGCTCGAGTTGGTCGACAAGAACACGATCGATCATATCCGCGCACGCGCGCCGTATCCGTTCCCGACCGACGCTGGTGCCGTGGTGATCGCCGAGCTCGACGGCGAACCAGAAGGCATGGAGGCGGCGAGCCTGCGCTGCGCCGAGCTGCTCGAGTCGGGCGGCGCGACCGACGTGGTGGTGGCGCAGGGCGAGTCGGACCGGCGGCGGCTCTGGGAGTCGCGCAGGCTCTGCTCGCCGGCGCTCAAGGAAGCGCACCGGCACAAGATCAACGAGGACATCGTCGTGCCGCGCGGCTCGATCCCCGAGATGCTGAGGCGCGTCGAGCGGCTGACCGAGCTGACCGGCCTCCCGGTCGCGACGTTCGGCCACGCCGGCGATGGCAACCTTCATGTGAACCTGCTCTGCGACGAGGATCGGACGCGGCACGACGTGGCACGACGCATCGACCGCGGGCTCGAGCAGCTCTTTCGCGACACGCTCGAGCTGCGCGGCACGCTCTCGGGCGAGCACGGCATCGGGCTCGCGAAGCAGCGCTACCTGCCGCTCGAGCAGTCGCCCGGGCTGATCGCTTGGCAGAAGAAGCTGAAGCGGCTCTGGGATCCGAAAGATCTGCTGAACCCCGGGAAGATTTTCCCGTGAGCCCGCAAGAAGACGCGCTCGCCCGCCGGGTGGCGGCGCGGCTCGGGGCGCGCGTGCGGCGCGAACTCTCGCTGCCGGAGTACGCACGCGCCGCGGTGCTCGCGCCGATCGTGCTGCGTGGCGGCGAGCCGTGGCTGGTGTTCACGCGCCGGCCCGACACGCTGCGCTCGCACCCGGGGCAGGTGAGCTTCCCGGGCGGGCGGTGTGACGACAGCGACGGCGACGGGGACGACGGCGCCGCAGCGACCGCGCTGCGCGAGGCGGAGGAGGAACTCGGTCTGCCGCGCGCGGCGGTGCGGGTGCTCGGCCTGCTCGACGACGTGCCGACGGCAGGAAGCCGCTTCGTGATGACGCCGGTGGTGGGGCTTGTCGATGCAGCAGCAGATAGTTTTCGCCCGAACCCCGACGAGGTGGCGGAGGTCTTCGAGCTCCCGGTGGCGCGACTCGCCGACCCGTCGGTCGTGGAGGAGCTCGGCACGGTGGAGCGCGGCGGTTTCGTCTGGCGCGTGCGCGCCTATCGCGTGGACGAGCGCGTGATCTGGGGCGCGACCGCGCGCGTACTCGACGACCTGCTACCGCTGCTCGCCTGAGCCGCGTGCGCCGCGTGCGCCGCGTGCGCCGCGTGCGCGCGGCGGTGCTTGCCTACCGAGCTCGAAGCGCGCCAGGATTACCGGCAGCGGGCCGTTCATGAAGCGCCGCTCCCAGGCCGGACGGATCCCGACCGCAGCCGTCATCTCGGGCGAGCCGCAGAGGATGAACGCGGTGTGCCGGTCGAGCGTGCGCAGGTGCCAGCTGAGTCCGCGCCAGAAGCCCTCGAGCGCGGTCGCCGACCCACCCATTCGCTCGCCGTAGGGCGGGTTGGTCACGATCGACGCGGGCGGCGTCATCGCCGCGAAGGCGCGCACGTCGGCGACGCGAAAGTCGATCACGCCCGCCACGCCGGCGCCGGCTGCCGCCGCGCAGAGCCGCGCCTGCGCGACCGCGTCGGGATCACGGTCAGACGCGATGATCGGCCCCGGCGCAGTGGCACGCACGGCGCCGCGCGCCTCGTCGAGGAGTCGCGTCCAGTTGGTGCGCTCGGCGTCACCGAATCCCGGCCAGCGCTCGAAGCCAAATCGCCGCCCGCGGGTCTCACGCCCAACGAGTCCGGGCGCGAGCTCGAGCGCGACCATCGCCGCCTCGATCGCCAGCGTGCCCGAGCCGCACATCGGATCGACGAACGGTCGCGACGGGTTCGCCGGCCATCCGGTCGCTGCGACCACCGCCGCGGCGAGCGTCTCGCGCAGCGGCGCCGCGCCCTCGGTCACACGGTAGCCGCGACGGTGCAGCGATCCGCCGCCAACATCGAGCCCCACGGTCACGCTCGGCGTCTTGCCGCGCGCCTGCGCGACATGGAGGTAGAGCAGCACGTCGGGCGCATCCTTCGCGACGTCGGGACGCGCACCCTGCCGCTCGCGCAGGCGATCGACCACCGCGTCCTTGGTCCGCTGCGCGAGGAACGGCGAGTGCGCGAGCGGCGGCTCGGCGCCGGTGGTGGCGTGCACCGCGAACGTCCGCTCGGGCACCATCCACTCCTCCCACGCGACGGCGCGCACGCCGTCGTAGAGCGTGTCGGCATCGGTCGCCGGAAATGTCGCGAGCGGCAGCAGCACGCGCGCGGCGATGCGCAGGTGGAGACAAGCGCGCATCCCGGTCGCGAGCGGTCCCGCCGGGCCCGCGTCGAACTCGACGCCGCCGCCGGCGCGCGTCACGCCCGTAAAGCCGAGCCGCCGCAGCTCGGCCGCGACGAGGTCCTCGGCGCCGAGCGCGGCCGTGGCGTAGAGCCGCGATCCCTGTGCGGTTGCCATCACTCCACCTCGTGGAAGGCCGTGAACCGCCAGCGCCCGCCGACGAGACGAAACTCGGCACGCAGTCCACCTTCGGCCGGCGTGGCCGGGCAGACGACAGTCGCGCTCGCCGCGTCGTGCGCGCAGCCCGCCTCGAGCACGCGGCGCAACGCCGAGGGACGCGCCGGATCCGCCGACCAGAGCGCGAGCGCCTGCTCCAACGACGGCGCGCCGCCGAGGCTCCAGACGAAATCGCTCGCCATGCGCGGCCCAAGCGACGCCAGGTCACCGCCTTCCGCCGCCGCGTGTACGTCGGCGACGACGCGCGCAGCAGCTTGCGGCAGCGCGGCCCACCGGCCGGTGTGCGCCTTGGGCGCCGGCGCGAGGCTCGCCCTGACCGCCGCGTACTGCTCGAGCTTTTTCAGCACGTCGACATGCACGCGATCGATGCGCGGCCCAACCCAGGTCGGCTCGTCGGCGACGCCATGCACGAACGGGATGATCAGCGCGAGGTTCGGCTTGTACTCCGCCGCCTCGCCGTCGACCTCGACGCGCCACGGTCCAGTGGGAAATCCCCGCACCGCCACATCGACGCGGAAAAACTTGCCGCCATCGGGCTGGTCCGCCTCGACGGCGGGCACGCGCTCGATCAGATGCCAGTCGGTGCGGAGTCGCCCGCGAATCGCGTCCTCGACCACGAGGCGCGGATAGTGCGCGCGCACCGCCGCCACCACCGCGTTCCAGACCCGCGCGTACTCGGCGGTGTATTCGACTGACCGCGCCCGACGGATCTGCTGCCCCGACGGCGCGCAGCCGGCGAGCAGGAGCGCGAGCGCGAGCGCGAGTGCGGCGGCAGCGCGGGGCACGCCCCCGAGTATCACCCGGTTGTCGCGCCGGCAATCTCGGCGCAGGCTCGCGCGATGGCCAGCCCCACCCGACGCCGCCCCGGCGACGCCACACGGATCCCCGCGGTCCTCGACGGGCTCGCGCGGCTCTACCCCGAGGCCGACTGCGAGCTCACCTTCAAAGGCGATCCGTTCCAACTCCTGTGCGCGGTGATCCTCTCGGCGCAGTGCACCGACGTGCGCGTGAACCTGGTCACGCCCGAGCTCTTCCGCCGCTGGCCCGACGCGCACGCGCTCGCCGGCGCGAGCCAGACCGAGGTCGAGCGGGTGATTCACTCCACCGGCTTTTTCCGCAACAAGGCCAAGAGCCTCCTCGGCATGGCGCGCATGCTCACCGAGCGGCACGGCGGCCTCGTCCCCCGCGAGATGGACATTCTGCTCGAGCTGCCCGGCGTGGCGCGCAAGACCGCCAACGTCGTGCTCGGCACGGGGTACGGCATCGCCAGCGGTGTGGTGGTCGACACGCACGTCGCGCGCCTCTCCGCTCGGCTCGGCCTCTCCAGCCAGACCGACCCGAAGAAGATCGAGCTCGACCTGATCGACCGCGTGCCGCGCGAGCAGTGGATCGCGTTCGCGCACCGACTGATCTGGCACGGTCGCCGCGTCTGCGCCGCGCGCAAGCCCGACTGCACCGCGTGCCCGCTCCCCTGCCCGTCGCGCCTCGCGCCGCACGCGCCGGACTGAACGCCTCTCACCCGCGCCAGCGACGCCGCCGCCGCGTAAGCGCGACCAGCGCGAGCATCAGCAACGCGAGGCCACCGCCGCCACCGTGAGATCTCCGGTCACCGTGTACGGCCCGGGCGCGGCCTCGATGCGCAGGTAGGCGCCCGACGGCACGGCGATGTCGCCGTTCACGAGGTACGGGTTCGCCGCCGGGGTCCAGGTCTGGTTGATGATGTTGCCGCCGGCGATGGTGGTGGCCGAAGCGACACCCAGCGCCGCGAGTAGCACGCAGACGATGAGTGCTACCAGAAGGTGGCGACGAAGGGACATGGCAACTCCGTGGTGCGTGGCGGCAGCGTCACGAGTCTCCGACGCGGAGATGCGGGAGCGCGAGCGCGGCGATACCACCGGCCGAGCCGGCGCCAGCGTGCGCGACGGGACGCCCGTCACGCGCGGAGGATCGTGAGGACCGCGCAGCAGTCGGCTACCGCGATCGCTTGCGCGCCAGCGTGTCGAGGCAGCGCAGCAGCTCGTTCTGGCCGAGCGCGTCGTCGAGTGCACCGAGCAGCCTTCGCGCACGCCGGAGGTCGGGCTTGACGCCAGGTTGCACGAGCAAGCGCCTCACGTCCTCCAGATCCTTCGGGCGCCCAGCGAGGATCTTGGTGACGATGAGATCCTCGGCAGCCAGGACCGGAACGCTGACACCTTCGAACCGGAGCTCACGGACCGCGTCGAGGAACGCCTCTTCAAGGCCGGGTCCCGCGAGCACCACGTCGAGCGGGAAGCTGGACGCCTTGTGCAGGAACGGAAGCGTGCGGGTCGAAGCGACGAAGTCCGCAACGTCGGGCACGCGGACCGCGAAGCCGGCGAGCTTCATCTCCTTGACGAAGGCGCGCAGGTCACCGGCAGGCAGCTCGAGCGTCACGTCGACATCGGCGCTGGTGCGAAGCACGCCGTAGACGGCAACCGCTTGGGCACCGAACAGATACCAGCGAAGTCCGCGCGGCCTGACGACTTCAGCGAACGCGGCGAGGACGACGGCGGCGGCGGACGGCGGTGGCCGGGACCTTCGAGAGCGCTTCGGCGACCCGGTGGTGGCTCTGGAGGTCATCGACACGTTCCTGATCGGTCGGCCAGTCGGGCCGTAACGCTCGGGCATGGTCGCGCAGTTCGCTCATGGCACGCAACACCTCGACCAGGCCGAGGCGACGCACGCGGTCGGCCCAGAACTCGGCCTTCGCGCGAGCGACGAGCGCCCAGTCGCGATTTAGGTACGCGCGCAGCTCGCCAGCGTCGAACTTGAACTTCACGAGGGCGATCGTACACGGCCACCAGCACGAAACGCTTGGCGCGTTGGCGGTCAGGTGCGGTGGAGCGTGACGAAGCCGGTACGGCCGGGGACAACCTCGCCCACGAACCCGGCGAATGGGGCGTGGACCGGCAGCGAGAGCGTGCCGGCGTCGGGCTCGGCGAGGCGCGAGCCGCGGGCGACGTACATACCGGGCGCGACGACCGGGCGCGCGGGCACGCCGGTCCATTGGAGGAGCGGCACGGAAATGCGGGCGGGCTCGACGGGCGCGGGGTCCCACGGGGGCGGCGGGGGTGATTCGCGGGCGTCGACTCCTACGCCAACGCCATGCGGTGCGCCCAGACCGAGGCGTAGGGCAGCGACGCGCGTGGAGAGCCGGCGCTCGGCGCGGAGCGGGTGCGGCGTGCCGCTGGGAAGCTCACGGTCGACATCGGCGGCGCGATCGCGGAGCGCGCGGGCGGCGGCGAGGACGAGGGCGTGCGGCGCGAGGCCGACGGGGCAGGCGAGGTCGCAGAGGGCGCAGCCGGTACATGCGAGCGCGCCGAGCACCGGTTGGTCGGTCGCGCCGCCGAGTGCGCGGAGGATAAGGTGCGGCGCGAGCCCGGCGCCGCGGAGTGCCGGCGGGCAGACGTCGGTGCAGGCAGCGCACGCCTCGCACGCCGAGAGGCTCTGGCGCAGGCGGTCGGCGAGCGGCAGACGGGTGCGCCTCGCGAGGTCGGAGTCACCGGCGGTCACGAAGAGCGCGCGAGTGCGTAGCTCAATGGGCGTGTCGCGGTCGAGCGGGCGACCGGCCAGCGGGCCGCCGCCGAGCGCGAGCCAGGCAGGACCGACGGTTACGCCACCGGCAGCGTCGATGACGTCCTCGACCGACATGCCGACCGGCACGACCCGCACGCCGGGGCGCAAAACGGCGCCGGCGATCGTCACCGGCACCATGAGCGCCGGGCCGCCCGCACCGAGCGCGGCGAGCGCGACGGCACCGAGCACGACGGCGTCGGGTTCGCCGCGGTCGCCAAGGTCAGCGACGAGCTCGGCCTCGTCGTTGCCGGCGGCAGCGTCGGCGAGCTCGACGAGCTCGATGCCCGACGACGGCACGCCCGCAGCGCCGACTCCGCGCGCGGCATCGGTGAGGCGGCCGGCGAGCGCGTGCTGCGCTTCGGCGGCGGGTGCGGCGAGCGCGATGAGGCCACGGGTCGCGCCGAGTTCGCGCATCGCGAGCGCGAGGCCGGCGAGGAGCTCGACGGGGCGCGCCGCAGCGAGCCGCCGGGCGGTCGCCACTTCGGGCGCACCGTCGAGCGCGTTGGCGATGACCACACGCACGCGCCGCGCCTTCGCGTCGAGCAGCCGCTGGTGGAGCGGCCGCGCGCCGTCGACGATCCCGGCGAGGAACGCCGCGCGGCTGGCGGTCATGCGTCGGGACCGCCCTCGCGATCGTCGTCCTCGGGCTCACCCGCGAAGAAGACCTCGTCGTACGGCACGGTGGCGTCCCGCTCGAGCGGCTGCGGGTAGTCGACGAGCGCGCCGCGGTAGCTGCGCACGACGACGCGGTCGGCGTGGGTCTCGACGAGGTGATTCGGGCCGATCGGGATCTTGCCGCCGCCGCCCGGCGCGTCGAGCACGAGCTGCGGCACCGCCATCCCCGACATCCAGCCGCGCAGGCCAGCCATCAGCTCCTGCGCGGTCTCGATGGAGGTGCGCAGGTGGTCGGTGCCGGCGACGGTGTCGCCCTGAAAGAGGTAGTAGGGGCGCACGCGCGTCTTTATGAGCTCGCGCATCAGTCGGCGCAGCGAGCGCACCGACGAGTTGATGCCGCGCAGCAGCACCGTCTGGTTGCCGACCGGGATGCCGGCGTCGACCAGCTTCTCGCACGCAGCGCGCGCCAGCGGCGTCAGCTCGCGCGCGTGGTTGAAGTGGGTGTTCACGAAGAGCGGGTGGTGGCGGCGGAGCATCGCGACGAGCTCGTCGCCGCCCTGCCCGGTGATCCGCATCGGCAGCACGACCGGCACGCGCGTGCCGAGGCGGATGATCTCGACGTGCGGGATCTGCCGCAGCCTGGTGAGGATGTAGTCGAGCTTCGCGGTCGACAGGCAGAGCGGATCGCCGCCCGAGATCAGCACGTCGCGCACCCGTCGCGTGCGGGCGATGTAGTCGAACGCCTGCTCGAGCTCGTCACGCGTCGGGGGCGCGTCGCCACCGACAAGTCGGCGCCGGTTGCAGTGGCGACAGTAGATGGCGCAGCGGTCCACGGCGAGGAGCAGCACGCGATCGGGGTATTTGTGGATCAGCGCGGGCGTCGGGTTGTGTGTCTCTTCGCCGAGCGGATCCTCGAGTTCCTCGGGGCGGATGCGCGCCTCGAGTCCGGTGGGGATGATCTGCCGCCGCACCGGGCAAGCGGGGTGCGCGCGATCGACGAGCGAGAAGTAGTAGGGCGTGGTGCCGATGCGAAAGAGCCCCGGCGCGGCGGCGATGCCGGCACGCTCGTCGTCGGTGAGGGTCACGAGCGCGGCGAGTTGCTCGCCGGTGGTGATCGAGTGGCGCAGCTGCCAACGCCAGTCGTTCCAGTCCTCGGGCGCGACCTCCGCAGGGTCGACCGCCGGCGGCGCAGACGCGGCGACTGGCGGTGGCACACTGCTCGACGGCAGGATCGCGAGGCGATTCACGTCGGTGGCCGTACCGCGCTGGTCGGCAACTTGTCAACGCGGAGCGTGCGCGCCACGCTCGCGCCGTGGCGCACCGACCGGCTCCAGGCGCACCGGCCGCGCAGCTCGGCGGCGATCCGAGTGCGCTCGCCGCGCAGATCGTCGCCGACGCGCGCGCGCTCGGCTTTCACCGCGTCGGCATCGTGCCGGTCGCGCCGGCCGCACGGCACGACGCCTACCGTGCGTGGCTCGCCGCCGGGTATGCGGGCGAGATGACCTACCTCGCGACGCCGGAGCATGTCGCGGCGCGGCGCGATGCACGCTTTCTGCTCTCGGGCGCACGCACGCTCGTCGTCTGCGCGCTCTCCTACGCTGCACCTGAGCCCGCGCTGCCGCCGGGCGGTCCACGCGGCAAGATCGCGCGGTATGCGCGCGGCGCCGACTACCACCTCGTGCTCAAGGAGAAGCTCGCGCGGCTCGCCGACTGCGTGGCCGTCGCTGTCGGCCGGCCGGTCGCTGCGCGCGCCTGCGTCGACACCGCGCCGCTGCTCGAGCGGGACGAGGCCGAGCGCGCTGGGCTCGGCTTCGTCGCGAAGAACACGCTGCTGATCGCGCCCGGGCTCGGCTCGTACGTCGTACTCGGCGAGCTGCTGCTCGACGTGGCGGTGGCGGCGACGGGCGACGAGCCGGTGAGAAAGAAGTGCGGTGGCTGCAGGAGCTGCCTCGATGCGTGCCCGACC
The DNA here is from genome assembly GCA_009692535.1 of Myxococcales bacterium. Lineage (GTDB taxonomy): Bacteria > Myxococcota_A > Polyangia > Haliangiales > SHYZ01 > SHYZ01. Next base: position 2,604 of record SHYZ01000075.1, on the reverse strand, counting down.
GGTGCGTTTGTCGACGCGTTCGTGCTCGACGCGCGCCGCTGCATCTCGTACCTCACGATCGAGAACACCGGCGCGATCCCGCGCGCGCTGCGCGAAGCGGTCGGCACGATGATCTTCGGCTGCGACATCTGCCAGGAGGTCTGCCCGTTCAACGCGGCGGTGGACGCGGGGCACGGGTCGAGCGTGCCGGCGCCCGAGCTCGCACCGGCGCCGGGGGCGCGCGCGTTCCCCGAGCTGCTCGCGCTGCTCGAGCTCGGCGCGGCCCAGTTCAAGCGCTTCACCAAGCGGAGTGCGCTCCGTCGGCTGCACCGCGTGCAGCTGCTCCGCAACGTCTGCGTCGCGCTCGGCAACGCGCGCGACGTGGCGGCGATCCCGGCGCTGCGGCACGCACTCAACCGCGAGCCGCCGCTCGTGCGCGCGCATGCGGCGTGGGCGCTCGGCCGCCTCGGCGATCGTGACGGGCTCGCCGGTGCGCTCGCGATCGAGCGTGACGCCGCCGTGCGCGAGGAGATCGAGGCAGCGCTCGGCGGCTAACCCCAGGCCGCGGCCTGCGCGCGCGCGCGGAGTGCGTCACCGACGGCATCGATCACCACCACGACGGCGAGCAGCACGAGCAGCAGCGCCGCGAGCTCGGGCAGATGGAACAGGCTGACTGCGGTGTGGATCGCGTCGCCAAGTCCGCCAGCGCCGACAAAGCCGACCATCGCGGCGACCCGCACGTTGACCTCGAAGCGGTAGAGCGTGAACGCGAGCAGGCGCGGCGCGACCTGTGGCAGCACGGCGTGGAGCAGGCGCGCGAGGCGACCGCTACCGGCGGTCTCGAGCGCGCGTGCGGCGCGCGGGTCGGCGTCGTCGAGCGCGTCGCCGTAGAGTCGGCCGAGCACGCCGAACGTGTGGACCGCGATCGCGAGCACGCCGGCGAGCGGGCCGGGGCCGACACAGAGAACGAAGAGCAGCGCGAACACGAGGTCGGGCACGGCGCGCGACACTTGGAGCAGCGCGCGCGCGACGGCGAGGACCGCGACGGTTGCGAGGCGCCCCGCGTGACGGCCGCGCGGCGGATCTGCGAGGTGACCGAGCGCGGTGCGTGCGGCGAGCGGCGCGACGAGCAGCGCGGGGAGCGCGGCGAGCAGCGTGCCGGCGAGCGCCATGGCGACGGTGACGCGCGCGAGGTCGAGCGCACCGAGGAGGAATGCCGTGTCGAGCGCAGGATTGAACAGGCTCGCTGCGAAGGCGCGCGCCTGCGTCACCGCCGCTGGTGCGACGAGGTCGCTCCATGCGATCGGCAGGCGGAGTACGGCGACCAGCGCGCCGCCGGCGACGAGCGCCACCGCGAGACCGGGCCGCGCGCGACGAAGCACGGCGGAGACCACCTCGAGTGCGGTCACGAGCAGGATGATCGCGAGCAGCAGCGTGGCGAGCCGCTCGAGCTGAAAGTAGCGGATCGACAACTCGAGCTCCGCGCCGAGCCCGCCCGCGCCGACGACGCCGAGGATCGACGCGCTGCGGATCGCACACTCGAGGCGGAAGAGCGCGTACGCGAGGCAGGGGCGTGCGACCTGCGGCGCGACTGCGTGAAGGAACACTGCGGTGCGGCCCGCGCCAGCCGCGCGGAGCTGACGCGCTGGGCCGGGATCGGCCGCCTCGCACTGTTCGGCGAAGACCTTGCCGATCGCGCCGGCGTAGCCGACGCCGAGCGCGAGCACCGCGGCGCCCGGGCCAAGACCGATGATGCGCACGAAGAGGAAAGCCCAGACCAGCTCCGGCACCGCGCGAAAGATCGCGAGCACGAAGCGCGCGCAGAGCCGCAGCGACTCGGCGAGCAGACGGGGCGCGCGTGCCTCGCGTGGCCCATCGACGAGGCGTGGCATCCGTGCGGCCACGACCGCGAGCGCGCCGCCCATGAGACATGCGAGCGCGGTGCCGAGCAGGCCGATGAGCAAGCTCTCACCCGCGAGCCCGGCCACGAGCGCAAGGGTTGCGGGCGAGAGGTCGGGATGGAGCAGCGCGGCGAGGAGGTCACGCGCCCCGTCGAGCCCGCGTGCATCGAGGAGCCGCCCGAAGTCGGCGCCGCTCTCGCGCACCGCGAGACCGAGCACGACGAGCAGCAGCAGCGCGCCGAGGAGCCGCCGCGCCCCCGGCTCACGCCACGCGACGCTCGGCCTCGACGCGCCGTGCGTCGGGCTCACGCCACCGCTCGCTCGCCCTCGTAGAGCCGCGCGAGCGCCACCTCGTCCACCTCGGCCGCCGGCGCGTCGAGCGCGAGCTGGCCGTCGCGCAGGCCGATCACGCGATCGACATGCGCGCGCACCTGCTCGACGCGATGGCTGGTCACGATCAGCGTCGCGCCGCGGCGACGCGCCTCACCGGCGAGGAGCGCGAGCGTCTGCTCCCCGCGCGTCGGGTCGAGCGCTGCGGTCGGCTCGTCGGCGAGCAGCAGCGTGTGCTCCGCCGCGAGCGCGCGTGCCACCGCGACGCGCTGCCGTTCACCACCGGAGAGCTGCGCGGTCGGATCGAACTGGCGGTCGGCGAGACCGACCTTGCCGAGCAGCAGATGAACGCGCTCACGCTCGAGCGGCAGCAGCGCCGCGAGCAGCACGCGCC
>SHYZ01000074.1 GCA_009692535.1 Myxococcales bacterium | reverse complement strand
CCATTGCCGCATCGATCCAGCCGACGCACGCTTTACCGTCGAAGGCTGGCCGTTGGCTATCCACGGCGGACTGACGGAGCAGAACGTGGATACGCTGGTGCGTCAGGGTTGCATCAAGAAGGTCGAAGGTGTCGTGCCGCCGGTTCGCGTGTACGGCAGCACGCAGCCGCTCGAACTGATCGGCCGCACGATCGACTTCGGACTGACCTTCAACGAAGGCCGTGTTACCAGGGTCGACATCGACCAGCAAGGTCTTTCATTCTGGGAAGAGAGCACTCACGACTCCAACGTCGCACTGTTGAAAGAACTCTTCGACACCACGGTCCGCCGGTCGCGCTGGGAATCCATCGCCACGTTCCTCGGAGGCGAAGCTTGCGCCGTATTTGAACGAAACGTTAGCGCGTTAACTAGCGGGGGCGCATCGTTCTCTTGGGTTTATCAGCCTCCAGCCCCGCCTACGCGCTCGCGTAGACCCCCTGGTCGTCGCCGCCCCGTCGCTTGACGAAAGACTCGTTCTCGTCATTGCGAGCCCCAGCTTCATAGCAAGGGGAGGTGCTGTCAAACGACAGTAAAACCGGACCCCGAAACGACAGTAAAACCGACCCCGCTCGCCTGTTCAGTTATTAGCGAATAGCCTTGGCCGCGCCGACGAGGCTGAACCGCCCCGGGTTTCCCGGAGGCTCCAAAGGTTGAGAGGATGGAGCCATGGGACGCAAAAGCATGTACCCGACCGAGGTGCGCGAGCGGGCGGTGAGGCTGGTCTACGACCAGCAGGATCAGCACGGGTCGCAGTGGGCGGCGACAGATTCACTGAGCAGTTGAGGAATCACAGAATTACTGAGCTACGACAGTGCCGCGCCTTTGCCGTTGACTCACCGTGAGCCGGCGACTAGAGTCAACGCCGCCCGAGCAGCATCTGAACCACGCTGAATCAAAGGACTTTTTCGCAATGTCCAAGCAGACCAAGTTCATCTTTGTGACCGGCGGTGTGGTCTCCTCGCTCGGCAAGGGGCTCGCGAGCGCGTCGATCGGCTCGCTGCTCGAGAACCGCGGGCTCAAGGTGTCGAACCTCAAGCTCGACCCGTACATCAACGTCGACCCCGGCACGATGAACCCGCTGCAGCACGGCGAGGTCTACGTCACCGAGGACGGCGCCGAGACCGATCTCGACCTTGGGCACTACGAGCGCTTCGTCAGCGCGCGCATGGGGCGGCTCAACAACATGACGACCGGGCAGGTCTACCACTCGGTCATCACCAAGGAGCGGCGCGGCGACTACCTCGGCGCGACGGTGCAGGTGATCCCGCACATCACCGACGAGATCAAAGAGCGCATCCGCGCCTGCGCCGGCGGCAACGAGGTGCTGATCGTCGAGGTCGGCGGCACCGTGGGCGACATCGAGTCGCTGCCGTTCCTCGAGGCGATCCGCCAGCTGCGCCACGAGCTCGGCCCACAGAACTCGATCGCCATCCACCTCACGCTGATTCCGTACATCAGCGCGGCGGGCGAGCTCAAGACCAAGCCGACGCAGCACTCGGTCCAGAAGCTCCGCGAGATCGGCATCATTCCCGAGATCCTGCTCTGCCGCGTCGACCGCCCGATCGACCTGGCGCTAAAGGCGAAGATCGGCCTCTTCTGCAACGTGTCGGCGGACTGCGTGTTCACGTCGCAGGACGTGCCGACGATTTACGAGCTGCCGCTGCATCTGCACCGCGAAGGGCTCGACGACAAGATCGCCGAGAAGCTCAACATCTGGTCGCGCACACCGCGGCTCGGCGACTGGGAGCGGCTTGTCGACAAGATCAAGAACCCGCAACGCACCGTCACGATCGGCTTCGTCGGCAAGTACGTGCAGCTGGTCGAGTCATACAAGTCGCTCAACGAGGCGCTGGTCCACGGCGGCATCGACAACGACTGCCGCGTGATCATCCGCCACCTCGACTCGGAGGAGATTGAGCAGCGCGGTCCGACAGCGTGCGACCAGCTGCTCTCCGACGTCGACGGCGTGCTGGTCGCGCCCGGCTTCGGTGCGCGCGGCACCGAGGGGAAAATCGCTGCGATCCGCTGGGCGCGCGAGCGGCGGGTGCCGTTCTTCGGCATCTGCTTCGGCATGCAGCTCGCGGTGGTCGAGTTCGCGCGGCACGTCTGCGGGCTCACCGGCGCGTCGTCGTCGGAGCTCGATCCGACCTCACCCCACCCGGTGGTCGACCTCATGCCGGACCAGCGCGGCGTGACCGACAAGGGCGCGACGATGCGGCTCGGCTCGTATCCCTGCACGCTCGAGAGCGGCTCGCGCGCGGCGCTGGCGTACGGCGCGACGCAGATCACCGAGCGGCACCGGCACCGCTGGGAGGTGAACAACCGCTACCGCGACGAGCTCGCCGGGAAGGGGCTGCGCCTCTCGGGGCTGTCGCCCGACCAGCGGCTCGTCGAGGTGATCGAGCTGCCCGACCACCCGTACTTCGTGGCTTGCCAGTTCCACCCGGAATTCAAGTCGCGCCCGACGGCACCGCACCCACTCTTTCGCAGCTTCGTCCGCGCAGCGCTTGACCACCACGTCGCCTAGCCAGCCCTCGCACCGCCCCGACGATGGCGGTAACATCGCCGTCGGCCCTCGCGGTCGCTTGGCATCGCCTCCGCGAGACCTGTCGATCCTCATGCCAAAGCGCTGAAGCCCGAATCCCTATGGCGATGGAAATCAAGCAGCACCTGAAGCTCAGCCAGCAGCTGGTGATGACGCCCCAGCTGCAGCAGGCGATCAAGCTGCTCCAGCTCTCGCGGATGGAACTGGTCGAGATGGTCCGGGAAGAGATGATGGAGAACCCGGTCCTCGAGGACTCGGTCGAGTCGGGGCAGGAGCTGAGCCGCGAACGCGACGAGGTCGGCGCCGAGGCGGATCAGGACGCCAAGATGATGGCGGCGGGCGAGACCGAGCTTGCGGCCACCGACACCAGCCGGCTCGAGAAGAACGCCGAGGTCAAGACCGAGGGGCAAGCGGTCGGCGAGATCGACTGGGACAACTACCTTGAGAACTACGCCTCGGCGCCGCCGATGCCGGGCTCGCGGCCGACCGGCGATGATCTGCCGTCGCTCGAGGCCACGCTGACCCGACGACAGTCGCTCTTCGACCACCTGAGCTGGCAGCTCAAGCTCGCGCCGTTCTCGCCGGAGGAGCAAGCGGTCGGTCTCCTCATTCTCGGCAACCTCGATCCGGCTGGCTACCTCAAGGACCCGCCGCTCGACGAGATCGCGGCCGAGGCGGAGCAGCCGCTCGAGGTTGCGGAGCGGGTGCTCGCGCGCATTCAGCGCTTTGATCCGGTCGGCGTCGGAGCGCGCACGCTGACCGAGTGTCTGCTGATCCAGGCCCGGCACTACGGCGACGACGACGACATCGTCGTGGCGATCATCGAGCGCCACCTCGGCAACCTCGAGAAAAAGAACTACACCGCGATCGCGCGCGACCTTGCGCAGCCGCTCGAGGAGATCTACGAGGCGGCGAAGGTGATCATGGAGTTCGACCCGCGGCCAGGGCGACTCTACTCAACCGACGAGCCGCAATACATCACGCCCGACGTCTACATCCACAAGGTGGGCGACAAGTTCTTCGTCGTGCCCAACGACGACGGGCTCCCCAAGCTCAAGATCTCATCGTTCTACCGCACCGCGCTGGCCGGCTCGCCGCAGGCGCGCGAGTACATCCAGGACAAGCTCCGCTCGGCGCAGTGGCTGATCCGCTCGATCCAGCAGCGCCAGCGGACCATCGTCCGCGTGACCGAGTCGATCATCAAGTTCCAGCACGAGTACTTCGACAAGGGCATCGCCTACCTCAAGCCGCTGATCCTGCGCGACGTCGCTGACGACATCAGCATGCACGAGTCGACGATCTCGCGCGTCACGACCAACAAGTACGTGCACACGCCGCAGGGACTGCTCGAGCTGAAGTTCTTCTTCAACTCGGGCATCTCGCGCACCGATGGAGACGATGTCGCCTCCGCGGCAGTGAAGACCAAGATCAAGACGATCATCGCCGGCGAAAACGGCAAGACGCCGCTCTCGGATCAGCGCATCGTCGAGCTGCTGCTCGATCAGCACATCGACATCGCACGCCGCACCGTCGCCAAGTACCGTGAGCAGCTCGGCATCCTGAGTTCGTCCAAGCGAAGACAGGTATTTTAGAACATCTCGGTCCCAGACCCGTCGGCAAGGAGGGCACGATGCAGTTCTCCATCACGTTCCGGCACATGGAAGCGTCCGAAGCAGTTAGGGAGTACGCGCGGGAGAAGGTCGACAAGATCAAAAAGTACTTCCCCGATCCGATCATGGCGCACGTCGTGGTCAGCACCGAGCGGGGCTACCAGCATGCAGCGGACGTCAACATCCAGCTGCACAACGGTCTGCTCATCAAGGGGCACGAGGTCACCGAGGACATGTACTCGTCGATCGACCTCGTGATGGCGAAGATTGAGCGGCAGGTGCGACGCTACAAGGAGCGGATTCGTAGCCACAAGGCGCGCGCCGATCTCTCCGACATCCCGATCGCGCACACCATCTTCGCGAGCGAGCGGGCGAGCGGGGCGACCGCAGAGGCTGCGACCGCCGTGTCGGCCGCAGCCTCGCCCACCGCGGCTGCGGCCGACGTGCTGCACCACGTCGTGCGTACCGAGCAGGTCGTCGCGCGTCCGCTCGGCGTGGAGCAGGCGATCATGCAGCTCAACCTCGTCGGCGATCCGTTCCTCATCTTCCGCAACGATGCGACCGGTCACGTCAACATCGTCTACAAGCGGAAGGACGGCGCGTACGGGCTGATCGAAACCCCGCAGCCGCACTAGCAACCGATGCGATCCCCCGCACGCGTTCGTCGGCGCTCACGCGCGTGCGGGAAGCGCGTCGTGCTACTGTCCCGCCGCTCGCTCTCAGACCGGTAGAGGTGATGAGGATCGTCGACTTCATCCGCGAGGACATGGTCCTCCCCGAACTACGCGCAACCACCAAGCAGGGTGCGTTGGAGGAATTCGCCTCGCATCTCGCGGAGCGTGCGCCACTGGCGACACGTGAGGCGCTCGCACGCGCGCTCGCCGAGCGGGAGAAGCTCGCGTCGACCGCGATCGGGGAAGGCGTCGCGATCCCGCACGGCAAGCTCGACGCGGTCGGCAACCTGATCGCCTGCGTCGGGCGGGCACCGAAGGGCATCGAGTTCGATTCCATGGACGGGCAGCCGACGCACCTCTTCTTCGTGCTGGTCGCGCCGGAGAACTCGACCGGTGTGCATCTAAAGGCGCTGGCGCGAATCAGCCGCCTGTTCAAGGACTCCGACTTTCGTGCCCGGCTGATGGCGGCACCCGACGCACACGGGCTCTATCAGATGATCATCGACGAGGACGCCAAGTACTGAACGAGGCTCCCGGCGAGCCGGCCCGCGCAACGCGACCCATGACCGCGCTCAAGGTGGAACAGCTGTTAACCGATCCGAGATCCGAGCTGGGGCTCGTGATCGTGGCTGGCCGCGCGGGGATCGCGCGACGCATCACCGTGCCGAGAATTCAGAAGCCAGGACTCGCGCTGACCGGCTTCACCGAGCAGCTCCACCCCGAGCGCGTGCAGGTGCTCGGCAAGGCTGAGATCGGCTACCTCGCCGCGCAGACCGAGGCGACCCGACGAACCGGACTCGACAACCTCATCGCGCTCAATCCGGCCTGCCTCGTGATCACGCGCGGGCTCGCCGCGCCGCCGCATCTCGTCACGATATGCGAGGAGCGGGGCGTCGCGCTGCTCACGACACCACTCTCGAGCTCGCTCTTCGTGGAGCGGATCACGAAGTACCTTGAGCAGGAGCTGGCGGCCGCGACCTCGGTCCACGGCGTGCTCATGGACGTGCTCGGCGTCGGCATCCTGCTGCTCGGCAAGAGCGGGATCGGCAAGAGCGAGGCGGCGCTCGACCTCGTGATGCGCGGACACCGGCTCGTCGCCGACGACATCGTCGACGTAAAGCTCCGCCCGCCCGACACGATTTTCGGCTCGGGGTCCGAGATCATCAAGCACCACATGGAGATTCGCGGGCTCGGCATCATCAACATCAAGGATCTCTTCGGCGTGGCCGCCGTGCGTGACACCAAGAAGATCGAGCTGGTGATGGAGCTCGTCGAGTGGACCGACGGCGAGGAATACGAGCGGCTCGGCGTGGACGATGATCGCTACCCGCTCCTCGGAATAGACGTGCCGCACGTCCGCGTGCCGGTGCGACCGGGCCGAAGCATCTCGTCGATCATCGAGGTCGCGGCACGCAACCAGCTGCTCAAGTTTCAGGGACACTTCTCCGCGCGAGATTTCCAGGACCGCCTGAACCGCGCCATCGCCGAGGCGCGCCCGCGCGACATCGTCGGCGACGAGGTCGAGTAGTGCGCATCGTCGTCGTCACCGGCCTCTCGGGCGCCGGCAAGAGCACGGCGCTTCGTGCGCTCGAGGACCTCGACTTCTTCTGCGCGGACAACCTGCCGCTGCCGCTGCTAGGCGACTTCGTGCGGCTGCTCGAGGGCGCGGCGCACGATCGGGTCGCGCTCGGGGTCGACGCACGCGAGGGCTCCTTCCTTGACGGCTGCCGCGCCGCGCTGGCCGCGCTGCGTGCCTCGGGGCACCCGGTGGAGGTGCTCTTCCTCGACGCTGCCGACGAGCTGCTGCTCCGGCGCTTCTCCGAGACGCGACGCCGTCACCCGCTCGCCGGCGACGACCTGCGCGGCGGCATCGCCCGCGAGCGGGAGGTGCTGCGCCCGCTGCGCGAGGACGCGAGCGCGATCGTCGATACCGGCAACCTCAACGTCCACCAGCTCAAGGGGATCATCCAGGAGCGGTACGGGCGCGCGACCGGCGTACTCAGCGTGACGCTGCTCTCGTTCGGCTTCAAGCACGGGCTCCCGGCGGAGGCCGACGTCGTGCTCGACGTGCGCTTCCTGCCGAACCCGTACTTCGTCGAGGCGCTCTCCGCGTCGAGTGGGCTCGACGAGCAGGTCGCACGCTTCGTGATGGAGGGAGAGGACGCGCGTGGATTTCTCGACCGCGCCACCGAGCTTGTCGCCTACTCGCTGCCGCAGTTTCAGCGCGAGGGGAAGGCCTACCTCACGATCGCCGTCGGCTGCACGGGCGGACGCCACCGCTCGGTCGCCGTGGTGGAGGAGCTCGCGCGTCGGCTCGGCGCGACGTGGACGCCGATGGTGCGGCACCGCGATCTCGGGCGGAGCCCGCCCGCATGAGTGAGCGCCGTATTGGCCTGCTGCTGATCACGCACGGCGGCGCGGGGCGCGAGTTGCTCGCGGCGGCAAACCTGCTCGTCGCCGACGGACTCGCCCCCTGCGACGCGCTCACGATCGCCATCGGCGAGGTACGCGAGGTGGTCGCCGCCGCCGTGGCCGACGCGGCGGCACGGCTCGACGAAGGCGCAGGCGTGCTGATGCTCTGCGATCTGCACGGCGCGACGCCGGCCAACTGCGCCCTCGCGCTCAAGCACGCCGGTCACAACGTCGAGGTGCTGTGCGGACTGAGCCTGCCGATGCTGCTCAAGGCCGCGACTGCGCCGCGCACCGACAGCACCGTCGCCGCGCTGGCCCGCCTCGCGGCTGCGACGGCAGTCCGCTCGGTGCGATTCGCGGACGGCACCCCACACGACCGCACGACAAACGACGGGAGCACCCCATGACCACGCTAATCACGGCCGAGCGCCGCCTGATGATCCAGAACGAGCTCGGCCTCCACGCGCGTGCCGCGACGAAGTTCGTCCAGACCGCGAGCCGCTTCTCGTCGGACGTCGAGGTCGAGAAGGACGGGCAGTCGGTCAACGGCAAGAGCATCATGGGCGTGCTACTGCTCGTCGCGTCCAAGGGGACCGCGATCATGGTCAAGGCGGTGGGCGCCGACAGCGAAGCTTGTGTCGAGGCCCTCGCCGCACTGGTGAACGGAAAGTTCGGCGAGGATCGGTGAGGAGGGGGATGGCGTGAGACCCACGGGGACGGGGCCAAGAGCAGGGGACGACGACGAGCCGCTCTCGCCGGAGAGCACCGAGCCGCTCATCGGCGAGTCACGGCGCACCGGCATCGCGGCTGCACCCGGCATCGCGATCGGGCGCGCCTATGTCGTCGACCGCCGGCGGCTGAAGACGATTAAGCGCCACGTCGCAGCGGAGGAAGTCGACATCGAGATCGCGCGCTTCCGTGCGGCGATCATCGAGAGCGACGGCCAGCTCGCACGCATCAAGGAGAAGCTGGTCGCGCGCGAGGGAGAAGATCACTTCCTCATCCTCGAGGCCCACCAGTTGATGCTCCACGACGAGCACCTCGTCGACGCGAGCATCCGGCGGATGCAGGAGGAGCGGATCAACGCCGAGTGGGCGCTCCGCAAGACCGTGGAGCAAATCAAGGGCGTCTTCGACCAGATCGAGGACGACTACTTCCGCGAGCGACGGAGTGACATCGACTTCGTCGGCGATCGCATCGTCCGCAACCTGCTCGGCCTCGAGACCGGCCCGGTCGCACCCCCACCCGACGCGGTCGTCGTCGCACATGACCTCTCCCCCGCCGACACCGCGCAGCTCCACCGCGCCGCCGTCGTCGCGCTCGTGACCGACGCCGGCGCCCGCACCTCGCACACCGCGATCATCGCGCGCGCGCACGCAATCCCTGCGGTCGTCGGCGTCGAGAATCTCACGCAGCTCGTCGGCACCGGCGACCTGCTGATCGTCGATGGCACCGAAGGGCTCGTGATCCTGAACCCCGAGCCGCAGACCGTCCTGCTCTACCGCGCTCGTGCTCGGCGTCAGGCCGCGATCGGCGAAGCGCTGCTCGCCAACCGCGACCTCCCCGCCGAGACGCTCGACGGCGTCCGCGTGCGCCTCTTCGCCAATATCGATGTCGTCGACGAACTCGAGGGCGCGCTCGACCACGGCGCCGAGGGGCTGGGGCTGTTCCGCACCGAGTTCCTCTTCCTCGGCCGCACCGACCTGCCGACCGAGGACGAGCACTACCAGCACGCACGGCAGGTGCTCGAGCGCCTCGCCGGCCGCGTCGCGACCTTCCGCACGTTCGATCTCGGCGGCGACAAGCAGACGCCGTTTGGCGCGCCCGCCTCACGCGAGCAGAACCCGGCCCTCGGTCTGCGCTCGATCCGCCTCTGCCTCACGAAAGAAGGCCGCCCGCTCTTCAAGGAGCAGCTCCGCGGCCTGCTGCGCGCATCGGCGCACGGCCCGCTGCGCGTCATGTTCCCGATGATCGGCGGACTCGCCGAGTTGCGTGAAGCGCGCGCGATGGTGGACGAGTGCCGCGAGGAGCTCCGCACGCGCGGCGAACCGTACGACCCCGTGATGAAGCTCGGCGTGATGATCGAGATGCCCTCCGCCGCGATGACCGCCGACCTGCTCGCGCGCGAGTCCGACTTCTTCTCGATCGGGACCAACGACCTCATCCAGTACACGCTGGCGATCGATCGCGTGAACGAGCACGTGAGCTACCTCTACCAGCCGCTCCACCCGGCGATCCTCCGCATCGTCCGCTCAGTCACCGAGGCCGGACGCGCACGCGGCATCCCGGTCTCGATGTGCGGCGAGATGGCCGGTGATCCGATGCTCTCGATGATCCTGCTCGGCCTCGGCCTCGAGGAGCTCTCCATGAACGCCGTCGCGATCCCGATGGTGAAGAGCGTGCTCCGCGCGTCGGTCATGGCCGAAGCGCAGCGGCTCGCCGCCGACGCACTCGAGCTCGCCACCGCCGCCGAGGTCGAGGATCTCGTGCAGAGCCGCATGGCGGAGCACTTCCCCGGCGACGTGCTTCGCTCTCGGTAGCCGGCGCCGGTCAGCGCGGCCCTGCGTCGGCGCGCGGTGCCGGCTGCGCCGCGATCACGAGCTCGCCCCAACTGTCGGCCTCGAGCGTTAGCTCCACGTCGAGTCCACCCGCGCTCGTGGTCCACCGGTAAAGTGCGTCCGGCTCGGGCCCGCCGTAGAAAATCATGAGCAACGTCCCGCTCACCATCGCGCCGGCCGAAGGCTCGACGAGGCGCAGCGCATTCGCGTCACCGCCCGCCTCGACGCCGGCACCATCGAGCAGCCGCGTGGCCTGCGGCAGGCACGCCGGCAGCGACGGGCCGGTCACGCGCAGCCGGGCCGCGATCATCGGGGCGCCCTGCCCACCTACGCTGACCTCGACCGAGTCGCCCTCGCGCCACGGCTCGAACGCGCCCGGCCCATCGGGACCGACTTCGAGTGCGCCTAGCACGCCGCGCCAGCCCTCGTCGGTACAGGTCTCGCTGGTCGGCAGCGACGGCTCGAAGCGGTTGGTCGCGACCGAGCCCAGCGCCCCGAGGACGAGCACCGATGCCCGTAGCGAACGGCCAACCACACCGCTATCATGCCACGCTGAACCGCGGTCAGGCATTGGCCGTCGTGAACAACCTTCGACTTCGCTTCGTCTGCCTCGGACCGCACGACCCGAATCTCATCGCTCTCATGGACTCGCCTGCTACCAGGTCTCGCCGCCGTCGTAGCGGTTGTCGCCGTAGCGACGCTGCTCGCAACCTCGGTAGCTCACGCCAAGCTGAAGGTGCTCGGCGTCGGCAAGGCCCAGGTCCTCGACCGCGCGCAAGTTCCGCCCGAGCAGCAGGCGCAGTACGACGTCTTCACGGCGAAGTGCACCCGCTGCCACTCGATGGAGCGGCCGATCGCCACGCTCGTCACCGGCAACACGCCGCTTTCGAACGATCCGGTCAACAAGCGCACGCTCAAGGTCTACGTCGCCCGGATGATGCGCAAGGCCAAGTCGGGCATCGACAAGCCCGGCGCCAAGATCATCGTCAACTTCATGGTCTACGCCCGCGCGCTGGCGATCGAGCCGTGGCGGCGCTGCCGCGAGGTCCCCGCCTGTGCCGGCAATCGCGCTGATCCGCAGGGCCCGCCCCGAGGACCGCGCGGCGCTCGCAGCGCTCGTCGCCGAGGCGGACGCGCTCCATGCGCGGTTGCAGCCCGGCTATTTCCGCGCGGTCGCAAAGGGTCCTTCGCCAGAGGAGTGGGGCAAGCGTCTCGCCGCTGCGGATCAGGCGGTGTTCGTCGCTGAGCTGGCCGACGGCGTCGTCGTCGGGCTCGCGCACGTGCTGATCTACGACACGCCCGCCGTCGCCATGATGGTGCCGAAGCGCCGAGGCCACATCGACAACGTGATCGTGATCGAGCGGATGCGACAGCAGGGGCTCGGGCGGCAGCTCCTCGCGGCCGCGGCCGACTTCGCGCGTGACGCCGGGGCGCGCGAGCTGCTGCTGACCGTCTGGGCGGGGAACGACGCGGGCGAGCAGTTCTACGCCGCGCTCGGATTTCACCACGTATCGACCGTGCTCGGGCGCGACCTGTAGCGCGCGCCACCGCGTCGGCGCTGTGCGGTGGTGGCGCCGGTGGTCGCGCCGGTAGCGACAGCCGGTGGTGGCGCCGGTTGTCGCGTCCCCGCGTGCAGCCTAGACTCGCTGCCTGCCCGTGACCGTTTCCTATGTCCTCGGCGGCGCAGCCCTCGACGCGGCGTTTCCGTTTCACTTCGTCGTCGCAGCCGATGACGCGGGTGGCCGTGACAGCGATGGCGCCCTCGTCATCCGGCAGGTCGGTTCGCGGCTCGCAGCACTCGGCGCGCAGCTCGCGGTCGGGGCGCGGCTCGACGCCTGCTTCCGCCTCGATCCCGCACTGGTGTCGCAGACGCTCGCAGCCGTCGGCGCGCTCGCCGGACGCGCGGTGTTGCTCGAGTGCCTTGATCGCCCGGCTCGGCTGCGCGGCCAGTTCGTGTCGCTCGGCGACGGGACCGCGCTCGCCTTCCTCGGCAGTCCCTGGGTCAGCGAGGCCGCAGAGCTCCGCATGCTCGGCCTCGCGATCGAGGACTTCCCGGTCCACGACGCCGTCGTCGATCGACTGCGCGCGTTCCTCGACGAGGCCGGTGGCGCGGCACGCCTGACCGCGACGAGCCTCCGTCGCGCCGTCGAGCTGGTCACGCACCTCAAGCAGACCACGGTGGACCAAGCGCTGCCGCAGCCACGCCGCCTCAACGTCGCGCGCCACGTCACCGAGGTGCTCGCCGGTCTCGCGCCGGTGCTGCGACAAGTCACGCTGCGCTCGACGGTCAACGAGGACTTTGCCGACGGCGGCCTGCCGGCTGACACTAGGCTGCTGCCGAAACCGCTCTCGCCGGACAAGCTCATCGACGCGGTAGCAGCGGAGCTCGGGCACATCTGACGCGCCGGTTGCAGCTCACCGTAGTCCTCGTCCTCCTCCTCAGGCTCGCCGTCGCCGTCGGGCTCGGCGGCGGCCGCGACGCGCACGCCGGCGATCCCTCGCTCGTCTTTCGCACGCTCGAGACGACGCACTTTTCCATCCACTACCCCGAGCCGCTCGGTGACGTCGGCCGGCGCGTCGCGCTCTGTGCCGAGCGCGCACACGCGCTGCTCGCACCCGCACTCGGGCACTCGCCCCGCGAGCGCACGCAGATCGTCATCACCGACGACACCGACGGGGCGAACGGCTTCGCCAGCGTGGTGCCGCGCAACCAAATGCACCTCTACGCGAGCGCGCCCTCCTCCGTCTCGACGCTGAACGACCACGACGACTGGCTCTTCGCGCTGGTCACGCACGAGTACGCGCACGTGCTCCACCTCGACACCATCGGCGGCCTGCCGAGCTGGTACAACCGCGTCTTCGGCAAGACTTGGGCGCCGAACCAGATCCAGCCGCGCTGGTTCATCGAGGGGCTCGCGACCTACGAGGAGTCACTGCGCACCTCGGGCGGCCGCGTGCGCAGTGCGATCTTTCGCATGTTCCTCCGCGCTGCCGCGCTCGCCGAAAAACCGCTTCGGCTCGACGAACTCACCAACGGCGCGCTCGCCTGGCCGCACGGCAACGCCGCCTACCTCTACGGCTCGCACTTTCTCCAGTTCATCGCCGAGCGACACGGCGACGACGCGCTGCGCCGCATCTCGCACGAGTTCGGCCGCCAGCCGTTCCCGTACGGCATCAACCGCGCGGTCCGTCGCGCGACCGGCTCCGATTACCCGACGCTCTACGCGGCGTGGCTCGCCGAGCTCTCACGCAGCGCCCGCTCCGAACGCGACGAGGTCGTCGCTCGCGGCCTCCTCGAGGGCACGCGCCTCACCGACAGCGGTGAGTCGAACGGCTCGCCGCGCTTCTTCCCCGACGGCTCGCGCCTCGCGTGGTCCCGCTCCGACGGGCACAGCCGACCGCAGCTCCGCGCGCTCCCTGCCGCCGGCGACGCGACCGAGAGCACCGAGCTCGCGCTGATCGACGGACAAGGCGCGTACTCCTTCCTCCCCGACGGCAGCGGCTTCGTGTTCGAGCGCCGGCAACCGTGGCGCACGGAGTACGACTTCGGCGACCTCTGGCGCTACGAGTTCGCTGGCGAAGAGCTCACGCGCCTCACGCACGGCCTGCGCGCCGCCGATCCGGACGTCTCGCCCGACGGCAAGCGAGTTGCGTTCACGATCAACGGTGGCGGCCGGCGCAGTCTCGCGCTGCTACCGCTCGACCAGCCCGGCGCCGTCGCGCGCATCGTCTGGGAGGGAGCATCGCGGTGGGATCAGGTCTACTCGCCCGTCTGGTCGCCCGATGGCGGGAGCCTCGTCTTCACCGGCTGGTCCGACGGCGGCCACCGCGATCTCTGGCGCTACGATCTTTCACGCCACGAAGTCTCACGCCTCACCAACGACCGCGCGATCGACCTCGATCCTCGCTTCACACCCGACGGCCGCTTCATCCTCTTCGCGAGCGATCGCAGCGGCATCTACAACCTCTACGCCCTGCCCGCGTCGGGCGGCGCACTTCGACAGGTCACCAACGTCGTCACCGGCGCGTTCGCGCCGACGCCATCGCCCGATGGCAAGACCCTCGTCTACGTCGGCTTCGAGGCCGATGGCTACGAGCTCTTCCGCATGCCGCTCGACGAGACGCGCTTCGTCGATCCAGCGCCCCTCGCGCCCGCACGCCCCGAGCCGGTGCGCATCTCCGACGACGAGCTGCCGCCGACCCCACCGCGCCCCTACCGCGCCGTCGAGACGCTCGGGCCGCGCCGCTACGAGCTCGGCTGGGGCACCGACAGCGAACGCGGTCCGCTCGTGACCGCGACCACCTTCGGCTCCGACGTCGTTGGCTGGCACAGTTGGTCGCTCGGCGCGTCGGTCTTTGTCGACGATGGCGCGGTCGACTTCGGCGCATCGTACGGCTACGGTCGGCTCTGGTCGCCGCTGCGCCTCGCCGCTGGGCGTCGTCTGTCCCACCCCGGCGGCCGCATCCTCGACAGCACAAACACCCGCTACCCCGAGGAGGTCTGGTCCGCCACCGCCGCGCTCGGGTTCCCGATCGTGCGCGTGCCCGGCCTCTCCGCCGACCTCTCGCTCTCGTACGACCTCGACTGGCTGCGCGATCTCTCGGGCGCCGCGCCGCTCGATCCCAACATGGCGCTGCCGCGTCCCCCCGAGACCGGCCTCGTCGCCGGCGTCGCCGCGGGCCTCACGCTCTCGACGACGAAGCGGTTCGTCTACTCGCTCGGCCCCGCCGAAGGGCGCTCGCTCTTCCTCGCGATCCGGTTCGATCACCCTGCGCTCGGTGGCGACTTTCACCGCAAGGAGCTGTCGTACCGCTGGCAGGAGTACCTCACGCCGCCGTGGCACCGCGACCATGTGTTCGCGCTGCGCGTCGCTGGCGCGATCAGCGACACCGACCGACGGCGCGATGGGCTGCACTCGCTCGGCGGACTGCCGCGCCAGGACCTCGTTGACGCCGTGCTCGACTCGACGCGCGTCGGCACCAATTACCTGCGCGGCTACGCGCCTGGCGTCGTGCGCGGTCGGCAGGTGCATCTCGTGAACGCCGAGTACCGCATGCCGGCGCTGGTCATCGACCGCGGCCTCGAGACGCTGCCGATCCACCTGCGTCGACTCCACCTCGCGGGGCTCGTCGACTGGGGGCACGCCTTCGACGGCGCCATCGACCCGAGCGCGTGGAAGCTCGCGGTCGGCGCGTCGCTCCGCCTCGACGTGATCCTCGGCTGGTTCGCGCCCGGCACCTTCGACCTGGGCTGGGCACGCGGCCTCTCCGACGGCGGCTTCGATCAGTACTGGCTGCTGCTCACCGGGGCGCTGTAGCTCACTCAGCGAGCATCGCGGCGATGCAGCGCTGCGCCTGCGGGTGATTCCAGTCGCGGCTCGAGACCACTTGGTAGCGAAGGTTCCCCGCACGATCGATGAGGTAGCTCTCGGGCAGCTTCTTCGTGCCGAAGCTCGCCGCGAGTGGGCCCGCGCCCGGGTCGTCGGCAGCACCTTCGCCGCCGGCACCGGGATCACGCAGCAGGGTTAGCTCCTGCTGCCCGCGGCCGCGGAAGAAGGTGAGGATCTTCTCCCAGCTCTCGTCGGCCGAGACCGCGACGACCGCCAAGCCGAACTGCTTGAAGCGACGCTGCAGCGCGTCCATCGACGGCATTTCCTCGACGCAGGTGTCGCACCAGGTCGCCCAGAAGTTGAGAAAAACCACCCTCCCTCGGTACGACGAGAGCGTGGCCTCGCGACCTTCGTAGTCGTGCGCGACGAGCGGCGGCGCGGGGCGCGGGAACCGGCCGAGCGCTGCGGTCGCGGTGCGCGGCGCCGGGCCCTCCTCGCCACCGACCCTGACGGTGAACGCAGCACAGGCAGCGTTCGCCTCGCGGTGACGATCGCGCACCGCGGCGTCGGGCGCGGCGAAACCGAGCGCTACGGTGAGCCCGCCGACAAGGCCGGCAGCACCGAGGATTGCAGCGAGACGCGCGACCATGACGCAGGCAACGTAGCACGCAGCCGCGCCGGGGCCCCCGGCCGACAGCGACGCGCTGCGTGCTACCGTCCGCGTGATGCGAGGTTCGGTGCTCCTCGTCGGTTGCGGCGCGATCGGCGGCGTGATCGGTGCGCGGCTCTCACGTGCAGGCGTCGCCGTGCGCGCGGTGACCGGCAACCCCGACGTCACCGCCGCGCTCGCGACCAACGGCTTCCGCGTGCGCGACCTCGACGGCGTGACCGACGTGACCCGCCCCACGCTCGCGCCGGTCACTCACGCGAGCGAGCTGCCCGACGTCGAGCGCGGCGGGTACGAAACGCTCATCGTCTGCACCAAGTCGACGACGCTCGCGCTCGCGCTCGCCAGCGCGCTCCCCTACATCGCGCCCGACGCGCCGGTCGTGGTCTGCCAGAACGGTCTCCCCGAGGAGCTCGCCGCCACGCTCGTCGCACCAGCGCGCATCGTCGGCTGCGTCGTCGTCTGGGGAGCGTCGATGACCGGCCCTGGCGACTACACGCGCACCGCCGACGGCCGCTTCCAGCTCGGCCGTCACGTCGCGGACGGCACCGACCCCGCGCCGGTAGCAGCGCTGCTCTCGGCCGTCGCGCCCGGCGAGGTCGTCGACAACCTCGCCGCGATCCGCTGGAGCAAGCTCGCGGTGAACTGTGCGACCAGCACGCTCGGCGCGATCGCCGGCGAGCGCCTCGGCACCGTGCTCGTGCGTCGCTTCGGTCGCCGCCTCGCGCTCGAGGTCTTCACCGAGGTCGCCGCCGTCGCACACGCGTCGGGTGTGCACCCCGCCAAGCTCGCCGGCAGCATCGACCTCGCGCGACTGAGCCTCGCGCCCAGGGACCGCACCGTCGGGCTCGGCTCGCCCGCGCTCGCGCTCAAGCACTCGCTGCTCTTCGCGATCGGGCTCAAGTACCGCCGCATGCGCTCGTCGATGCTGATCGCACTCGAGCGCGGCCGCGCCCCCGAGATCGACCACTTGAACGGCCTGGTCTGCGCGCGCGGCCGCACGCACGGCGTGCCGACCCCGGCGAACGATCTCGCCGTGGCGACCATCCGCCAGCTCGAGAGCGGCGCCGTCCGTCCGTCGATGGCGCTGCTCCGCTCCCTCGCGGAGCAGCTCGCCGCGTTGCCGACGACAACACCGCCGCCTCCGCCGTCGCCGCCC
>SHYZ01000073.1 GCA_009692535.1 Myxococcales bacterium | reverse complement strand
CTGTTCTCCTGCGACCGGCGCGCCTCGTGGCGTGCGCGAGGCCTGCGCCAGCGACGGCGGCGTCTGCGGCGGCGCGTGCGACGGGGTAGACCCGGTAGCGTGCGTGTTCCCGGCCGACGAGACCGAGTGCCGCGCGCCGAGCTGTGCCGACGGCATCGCGACCGCCGTCGCGCTCTGCGACGCCGCGGGCTCCTGCCCGACGGAAGCCACGGTCGACTGCGCGCCGTACGCCTGCGACGCCGACGCTACCGCCTGTGCCGGCGACTGTGTCGCGCACGCCGACTGCGCCGCCGACAACTACTGCGAGGCCGGCGTCTGCGTGCCGACCCTCGTCGCTGGCACCGCGTGCGGCGAGTCCGCCGTCTGCGCGACCGGCTTCTGCACCGACGGCGTCTGCTGCGATTCGGCATGCGCCGGCCAGTGCGAGGCGTGCGCCGAAGCGGGCAGCGAGGGCGAATGCAGCCCCGTGAGCGGCGAGCCGCGCGTCGGTCGCGCCGCCTGCGCCACCGACGGCAGCGCGTGCGGCGGTAGCTGCAACGGCACCTCGGTCCTGTCGTGCGCCTACCCCGCCGGCGACACCGTCTGCGGCGAGGCGCGCTGCGACTCAGCGATGCTCATCGGCGAGGGCGCGTGCGACAGCGGCGGCGCGTGCATCGACCCGGCGGCGACGCTCTGCGAGACCGGCTGCGCGGACGGCGCGTGCCTCGGCTGCGAGGCCGATGCGGAGTGCGCCGACGGCGAGGTCTGCAGCGCCGGCGTCTGCACCCCCAGCTCATCGCTCGATGGCGGCGGCTGCGGCTGCGCCATCGCCACGCGCGAGGGCACTCCTGCCCGCCGCGGTCTGCCGCTCCTGCTCGCGCTCGCCGCGCTCGGCGTCGTCACCTTCATCCGCCGCCGCCCCCGCGCCTCGTAGCGCCGGCGCACGCCGGCACCCGTGGGTGCCGGCACATGGTCCGCCGCGTGTGCCGCCGCCTGTGCCGCCGCCTGTGCGACGGCGCACGCGGTCGTGCGCACGGCTGCGCACCGGAATTGCAGCGTCAACGCGCGGCGCGGTAACGTCTTGCTGTCCGGCGACCGCGGAAACGTGTGACGCACCTGCCAGGCGCCGAGGAGCCGATGCCCCGACCCAAGTCCGTCCAGTCCCTGTTCGCCTGCGTCGCGCTCGCTACGCTCGGCGTCGCAGCCGTCGTCTCCATGGACCCGCCGCCCGCGCCGCCCGCGCCGCCCGCGCCGCCCGCGGCACCACACTCCCTCGCCGACACGCCCCCCGCGCTCCGCGCCGCGTACATCGCCGCGCGCCAAGCCGATGGCGCCGCCGACCCACGCTTCCACCTTCGCCGCGACGGCGCCGCACTCGTCGCGCACAACGCTGCGCGTGGCCTCACTGCACGCTTCGACGCACTCGGCGTCGCGCTGGCCGCCCCGGGCCTCGACGGGCGACTCGACACGACCGACGTTCGCTGTGGCGCTCACGCCTCCACCGCAAGTCCCGCCACGCCCGCGCTCGACCCCCTCTCACCCAACCGCGTGCTGCTCGATCACCCCGTCGCCGCCGGCCTTCGCCTGCGCGAATGGTGGTCGAACGGCCCGCTCGGCCTCGAGCACGGCTTCGACGTCGAGCGAGCGGCCGACGCGCCCGGCTGCGACGGCGAGCTCACGCTCACGCTCGACGTGACCGGCCTCGTGCCGTCGCTTGCCGACGCCAGCACCGCCGTGCGCCTCGCCAGCCTCGACGGCGCGCACGCCTTTCGCTACGACGCCCTCTACGCCGCCGACGCCATCGGTCGCCCGCTCCCCGCGCACTTCGCCGTCGACGGCGCGCGCGTCACCCTCGCCGTCGACGTGCGCGACGCGCGCTTCCCCATCGCGATCGATCCGCTCGTCTACGTCGAGGATCAGCGCACGAACCCCGACCGCGCGGGCGGCGGCGCGTCCTACGACGCCTTCGGCCAGTCGGTCGCGCTCACCAGCGACACCGCGCTCATCGGCGCGCCCTTCGACGACGTCGGGCCGAGCATGGACCAAGGCTCGGTCTACGTGTTCGTGCGCAGTGGCACCGCCTGGACACGCCAGGCGACGCTCACCGCCAGCGACGGCGCGAGCAACGATCGCTTCGGCATGTCGGTCGCGCTCGACGGCAACACCGCAGTCGTCGGCGCCCCGGCCGACAGCGTCGGCGCGAACCCGTTCCAAGGCTCGGCCTACGTGTTCGTCCGCAGCGGCTCCGCGTGGTCGCAGCAGGGCCACCTCACCGCGGCCGGCGGCTCAGCCGACGACCAGCTTGGCAGCGCCGTCGCGCTCGCTGGCGACACCGCGCTGGTCGGCGCGGCGGGCGACGGCATCGGCGCGAACGCACTGCAAGGCTCAGCCACGGTCTTCGGCCGCACCGGCTCCACCTGGACCCAGCGGGCGCAGCTCCTCGCCACCGACGGCGCAGCGGGCGACAACTTCGGCAACGCGGTCGCGCTCTCCGGCGCCTCCGCGCTGGTCGGCGCGTACAGCGACGTCGTCGGCACCAACGACTTTCAAGGCTCGGCCTACCTCTTCGTCTTCGACGGCGCGACCTGGTGGCAGCAAGCGCGCCTCACCGCGGGTGACGGCTCGGCGTACGACCAGTTCGGAACCGCCGTCGCGCTCGCCGGCGACACCGCGCTCATCGGCGCGCCCTACGATCAAATCGGCGTGCGCCCCAACCAAGGCTCCGCCTACGTCTATGTCCGTGACGGCAGCGGCGACTGGTCGCAGCAGGCCCGCCTCAACGGCGCAGGGGGATTGACCAACGACCTGTTCGGCTTCTCCGTCGCCCTCTCCGGCGACACCGCGCTCATCGGCGCCGACCTCGACGACGTCGGCACCACCACCGATCAAGGCTCAGCGTACCTTTTCACCCGCAGCGCCGGCGCGTGGTCGCAGCTCGCGCAGCTCAATGCCGCCGACGGCGCGGCGTACGACTCCTACGGCATCAGCGTGGCCCTCGCCGGCGCGTTCACGCTGGTCGGCGCTTCCTACTCCGACGGCCCGCCGCTGGTCGGCGACTACGACGAGGGCGCGGCATATTTCGGCCGCATCGCGAGCGGCAACGGCGACGCCTGCGCATCGGCGATCGACTGCGCGAGCGGCTTCTGCGTCGACGGCGTCTGCTGCGACAGCGCCTGTGGCGGCGGCGCGCTCGACTGCATGGCCTGCGATGCGGCGCTGACCACTGAAGCCAACGGCACCTGCGCTCCGCTCTCGCCCGCGCTCGCGACGACGACCGTCTGCCGCCCGAGCTCCGGTATCTGCGATGTCGCGGAGACCTGCGTGGCGACCGGCGTCACCTGCCCAGTCGACGGCAAATCCAGAGCGGTCTGCCGCGACGCCGTCGGGGACTGCGACCTCGCCGAGAGCTGCTCTGGACTCTCCAACACCTGCCCCAGCAATGCGTTCGCCGCCGCCGCGACGCTCTGCCGCCCGGTCACCGACGCCTGCGACGTCGCTGAGAGCTGCACCGGCACCGCAGCCGCCTGCCCCGCCGACACGCTCGCCGACGCGACCGTCATCTGCCGCCTCGCCGCCGGCGTGTGCGATCTCGCCGAGCGCTGCACCGGCCTCGCCGCCGCCTGCCCCGTCGACGCCTTCGCCGACGCGACGACGGCCTGCCGCGCACCGGCCGACCTTTGCGACGTGGCCGAGCGCTGCACCGGCCTCGCCGCCGCCTGCCCCGTCGACGCCTTCGCCGACGCGACCATCGCGTGCCGCGCACCGGCCGGCGTCTGCGACGTCGCCGAGAGCTGCACCGGCCTCGCAACCGGCTGCCCCGCAGACGCCTTCGCCGACACGACGACCGCGTGCCGCGCCGCGAGCTGCGAGGGCGGACTCGAGTCACCCGCCGCCACCTGTACCGGCGCCGCGCCGCTCTGTCCCGACGGACTCGCCGCCAGCTGCGGCGTCTACCTGTGCGGCCCGACCGCCTGCCTCACCACCTGCGTCACCGACAGCGAGTGCATCCCAGGCTCCGCCTGCGCCGACGGCGCGTGCGCCGGCCAGCTCGCGCTCGGCACCAGCTGCACCGAGGACCGACGGTGCGCCTCGGGCCACTGCGTCGACGGCGTCTGCTGCGACACCCCCTGCACGGCTCAGTGTGAAGCGTGCGCCGAGCCCACCACGCTCGGCACCTGCACACCGGCCCTCGGCGCGCCCCGCGGCGCACGCGTGGCCTGCGCCACCGACGGCAGCGCGTGCGGCGGCGCGTGCGACGGCAGCGACGCCGCAGCCTGCGCGTTCCCCGCCGACGAGACCGAGTGCCGCGCCCCGAGCTGTGCCGACGGCCTCGCGACGGTCGCCGCGAGCTGCGACGGCGCCGGCGCATGCCCCGCCGAGACCACCGCCGACTGCGCACCGTTCCTTTGCAGCGCCGACGCCTGCGCTGCCGACTGCGTCACGCACGACGACTGCGCCGCCGACCACTTCTGCGAGGCCGGCGTCTGCATGCCGACTCGCGATCGCGGCACCGCGTGCAGCGAGGCCCGCTCCTGCATCACCGGCTTCTGCGTCGACGGCGTCTGCTGCGACCGCGCCTGCTCCGCCCAATGCGAGGCCTGCGCCGAGCCGGGCACCGTCGGCACCTGCGCCGCCGCCACCGGCGCCCCGCGCGGCGGTCGCGCCGCCTGCGCGAGCGATGGCACCACGTGCGCCGGCGCGTGCGACGGCACGCTCACCGACGACTGCGCCTACCCCGCCGCCGACACCGCCTGCGGCGAGCGCCGCTGTGACTCGTCGATGCTCATCAACGTCGGCGCGTGCGACGGCGCCGGTGCCTGCACCGATCCTGCCGCGGTCCTCTGCGAGCACAGCTGCGTCGAGGGCGGCTGCCTCGTCTGCCTCACCGACGAGCACTGCCCAAGCGGCGAGGTCTGCACCGCCGGCGCCTGCACCAGCTCGCCCACGCCCCACCCGGTCAGCTGCGGCTGCCACGTCGCCGCGCGCAAGCCCAACAATGCACCCGCGCTCGCCACGCTCGT
Source organism: Myxococcales bacterium (assembly GCA_009692535.1). Taxonomy (GTDB): domain Bacteria; phylum Myxococcota_A; class Polyangia; order Haliangiales; family SHYZ01; genus SHYZ01. Next base: position 12,020 of record SHYZ01000073.1, on the reverse strand, counting down.
CGGCCTCGCGCTCGCCGCCGTCATCACCGCCCGCCGCCGCCGCGCCCGTCGCTAACGCGTCCCGCTCGACAAACGCGCCCCGCTCGCCTTGCCGCACCGCGGGCGCTGCCGATACTCTCTCCCGCGGTGCGCTGGTCCGACGAGGAACTCGTGCTGTGGGCGCGCGAGGCACGCGAGCGCACGCTGGCGCTCGTCGCTCCGCTCGACGACGAGCAACTCTTCGGGCCGCGCCTGCCGACGGTGAACCCGCTGCTCTGGGAGCTCGGGCACGTCGCGTGGTTCCAGGAGCACTGGGTGCTTTTTGTCGCCGCCGGCCTCGCGCCCGCACGCGCGGACTGCGACGCGCTCTACGACTCGAGCGCCGTGCCGCATGACGTGCGCTGGGACCTGCCGCTCCCCTCGCGCGCCGCAACCCTCGCCTTCCTCGCGAGCACGCTCGAGCGGGTGCTCGCACGACCACGCCCGTGGGACGAGCGCACGCGCTACTTCCTGCGGCTCGCCGTCTTCCACGAGGACCTGCACGACGAGGCGTTCGCGATCACGCTCCAGACGCACGGCTATCCCGCGCCCGCCCTGCTCGCCGACGCGCGCGCTGCGAGCCGGCCCGACGCCAGCCCACGCGCAGGCGACGTAACCCACCCGGGCGGCGCGTTCCTCCTCGGCGCGACCGCCGACGCGCCGTTCGTCTTCGACAACGAGAAGTGGGCGCACGAGGTCCGGCTGCGCCCGTTCGCGATCGCACGCTCACCGGTGACACAGGCCGAGTTCGCCGCCTTCGTTCACGACGGTGGCTACGACGCGCGCTCACTCTGGACCGACGACGGCTGGCGCTGGCGTGAAGCGACGAGCACGCGACATCCGGTCTACTGGCACCGCGACGGCGACGCTTGGCTGCGCCGCGAGTTCGACCAGCTCGTGCCACTCGAACCGCAGCGACCGATGGTCCATGCAAACGCTCATGAAGCCGACGCGTACTGCCGCTGGGCAAAGCGCCGGCTGCCGTCGGAGGCCGAGTGGGAGGCCGCTGCTGTCGCCGACACCGCCGCGACCCGCGACCTCGGGCAGGCCGACCGAGACTTTTCCAAAAGTGGCTGGGAGTGGACCGCGAGCGCGTTTCTCCCCTACCCCGGCTTCGTCGTCGACCCCTACGAGGACTACTCGCGCCCCTGGTTTCACACGCACCGCGTGCTGCGTGGCAGCTCGTGGCTCACGCCGGCGCGGCTCGTGCGCCCCACCTTCCGCAACTTCTACACGCCCGACCGCTGCGACCCGTTCGCCGGCTTTCGCACCTGCGCGCTCGACGAGGCGGCATGAAAATCTGCCTCGTCACCCCCGCTCGCAGCGGCTCGCGCACCGGGAATCGCGTCACCGCACTTCGGTGGACGCGGCTGCTGCGCCAACTCGGCCACCGCGTCACGCTCACCGACGAGTACCGCGCCGGACCATGGGACCTGCTCATCGCGCTACACGCACGCCGCAGCCACGCCGCCGTCGAACGCTTCGCCCGCGAGCGTCCCGGCGCGCCGATCATCGTCGGCATGGCCGGGACCGATCTCTACGAAGACCTGCCCGACTCTGTCGAGGCGCAGCGCTCCCTCGCGCTCGCCACCCGCATCGTGGTGCTGCAGGCCGACGGCGTGCGCGCCCTCCCCGAGGCACTCCAGCCCCGCGCCCGGGTGATCTTCCAGTCGGCGCGCGCGCCGGCACCCGACGGCACCGCGACCCAACCGGACCGCGCCACCTTCGACGTGCTCGTGCTCGCCCACCTGCGCGAGGTGAAGGACCCACTGCTCGCCGCCCGCGCCGCGCGCGCACTCCCCGCTGCCTCGCGCCTCCGCGTCCTCCTCGCCGGCGGCGCACACACCGACGCCGACCTCGCCGCCGCCCGCGTCGAAGCGGCGGAGAACCCGCGCCTTACGCTGCTCGGTGAGCTCGCACGGCAGGACGCGCTCACGCAGCTCGCACGCGCCGAGCTCCTCGTCGTCACCTCGCGCCTCGAAGGGGGCGCGAACGCCGTCTCCGAGGCGCTCGCCGCCGGTGTGCCGGTGCTCTCGACGCGCATCGGCGGATCGGTCGGGATGCTCGGTGACGACTACCCCGGGCTCTTCCCGGTCGGCGACGCCGCCGCGCTCGCCGCGCTACTCGCGCGCTGCGAAACGGACCCGCACTTCCTCGCCGAGCTCGCCGCACGCTGCGAGCTCCTCCGTCCCCTCGTCGATCCAGCACGCGAGCGCCGCGCTTGGCGCCGGCTGTTGCTCGAGCTCACGCCGCCCGCCGACAACGCTCGCTACCGCCTCATCGTTGCGCCCGGCACCGCCGCGCCGACCGACGGCGCCCCGCCGCCCGAGCTCCTCGCCGACGTCGCCGCCGGTCTCGCAGCGCGCCCGCGCCGACTCCCCTGCCGCTGGCTCTACGACGACGAAGGCTCGCTGCTCTTCGAAGAAATCTGCGAGCTCGCCGAGTACCACATCCCCCGCGCCGAGCACGCGATCCTTGGCCGCCACGCGCCCGAGCTGGCCTCGCGCCTCGGGCCCACGCTGCGCGTCGTCGAGCTCGGTGCCGGCAACGCGCACAAGACCCGCGTCATCCTCCGCGCGCTCGCCGCTCGCGGCACACGCGTCGAGTATGTGCCGGTCGATCTCTCACGCCGCGCGCTCGAGGAGACCGCCGCCGCGCTGCTCGCCGACGACCCCGCGCTCACCATCACCGCCGTCGCCGCCGACTACGAGGCCGCGCTCGACCAACTCGACTCCGACTCCACCGCCGCGACGCTGCTGCTCTTCCTCGGCTCCAACATCGGCAACCTCGACCGCGCCGGCGCCAGCGCGTTCCTCACACGCATCGCCGCACGCCTTCGTCCCGGCGACCACCTGCTCCTCGGCGCCGACCTGCGCGCCTCGGCCGCGCTCCTCGTTCCCGCGTACGACGACGCGCGCGGTGTAACGGCGCGCTTCAACCGCAACCTGCTCGTGCGCCTCAACGCCGAGCTCGGCGCGGACTTTGACCCCGCTGCGTTCGACCACCGCGCCACCTACGACGAGCTCGCCGGTCGGATCGACATGTGGCTCGTCGCGCGCCGCGCGCTCACCTGTCGCGTGCCCCGCCTCGGGCTCACCGTCGAGTTCACCGCCGGCGAGGCGCTCCACACCGAGAGTTCCTGGAAGCACTCGCTCACCGAACTCGACGCGCTCGCCGCCTCTGCCGGCCTCGCCGTCGTCGAGCGCTGGACCGACGACCGCTCGCGCTTCTGTGACATACTCCTCGCGCGGTGACCGACGACGCCATCGTCCTCGACGACGTGTGCAAGTCGTTCGGCGCGTTTCGCGCGGTCGACGGCGTCTCGCTTCGCGTCCCGCGCGGCTCGCTCTACGGCTTCCTCGGCCCCAACGGCTCGGGCAAGACCACGACGCTCCGCATGATCACCAACATCCTGCTCCCCGACCGGGGGCGGATCGAGGTGCTCGGCGCGAACTCCACCGCCGCAGCGCGTGATCGCGTCGCTTACCTCCCCGAGGAGCGCGGCCTCTACAAGAAGATGACCGTGCGCCGCCTCATCCACTACTACGCGAGCCTCAAGGGGCGACCGCGCGCCGAGGTCGCCGCCGACCTCGACGGCTGGCTCGAGCGTTTCGGCCTCACGCCCTGGATCGATCGCAAGATCGAGGTGCTCTCGAAGGGCATGTCCCAGAAGGTCCAGTTCATCTCCGCCGCTGTCGCGCGCCCCGAGCTGCTCGTGCTCGACGAGCCGTTCTCCGGCCTCGACCCGCTCGCCGAGGTCGATCTGCGCGAGGCGATCCTCGAGCTTGGCCGCCGCGGCGCAACGATCATCTTCTCCACGCACAACATGGCGGTCGCCGAGACGCTCTGCGATCGCCTGTTCATGATCTACCGCGGCAAGAAGGTCCTCGACGGCACGCTCGAGGAGATCCAGTCGACCCACGGCGAGCCGGTGGTCCGCCTCGGCACTCCGCTCGGTGCTGCCGCCGTCGACGGCCTGCCCGACATCGTCCGCGTCTCCGAGCGCGGCCGGCTGCTCGACGTGCGCCTCGCGCCGGGCGCGTCACCGCAAGCGCTGCTCCACGCCGTCGCTGCGCGCACCATCGTCACGCACTTCGAGCTCGCGCGCCCGTCGCTCCACGACGTCTTCGTGAGCATCGCGCGCCCCGCGCCAGAGGATCTGCGCAATGCGTAAGGCGCTGATCGTCGCCGCCGCCGAGCTCGGCCAGTCGGTCCGCACCAAGGCGTTCATCGTCAGCGTCCTGCTCATGCCGATCCTCCTCGGCGGCTCGGTCGTGGTGCAGCGCTTCGTCGAGCGTCACTCCGACGAGAGCGAGCGGCGCTTCGCCGTACTCGACCACACCGGCAAGCTCGCGAGCGGACTCGTCATGAACACCGCGGCGCGCAACCTCCTCGTCGCCGGCAGGGCCGCTGCGTACCTGGCCGAGGTCATCCCCGTCCCGCTCCCCGGAGCGCCCGCCGCCGCACTCGACGAGCTCCGCCTCACGCTCTCCGAGCGGATCCGCGACAAGACCCTCTTCGCCTTCATCGAGATCCCCGCCGCCACGCTCGACGGCGACGGCGCGGTCTCCCAGCTCCGCTACCACTCGGACAGCCCGACCTACGAGGACCTCCGCGCCTGGCTCGAGCTGTCGCTCAACGAGCAGGTGCGCCTCGCGCGCTTCGAACGGCTCGGCCTCGACGCTGCGGTCGCGGCGCATGTCCAGCGGCCCGTCCCCTCGGCGCACCTCGGCCTGCTCGCGCGCAGCGACGACGGCGTCGTACGCGAGGCCAAGCGCGTCGACCAGGTCCGCACGCTCGGCGTGCCGATCATCGCCATGATGCTCGTGTTCATGGTCGTGATGATGAGCGCACCGCAGCTCCTCAACAGCGTGCTCGAAGAGAAGATGAGCCGCATCAGCGAGGTGCTGCTCGGCGCGGTGACGCCGTTCGAGCTGATGCTCGGCAAGCTCACCGGCTCGGCTTGCGTCTCGCTGCTGCTGGCCACGATCTACGCTGGCGGCGGCTATGCCGCAGCGACGATCCTCGGCCGCAGCGATGCGTTCCCGCTCGAGCTCATCCCGTGGCTGGTGATCTTCCTCGTCGTCGCCGTCTTCCTCTTCGGCTCGATCTTCCTCGCCGTCGGCGCCGCTTGCAGCGACATCCGCGACGCGCAGAGCCTCATGACGCCAGTCATGATGATCGCGATCTTCCCGATGTTCGTCTGGATCGGCGTCTTCAAGAACCCCGAGAGCACCTTCGCCGTCACGATGTCGATGATCCCGACCGCGACGCCGTTCCTGATGATGCTCCGGCTCTCGCTTCACCCGGGGCCGCCGCTCTGGCAGGTGCTGCTCTCCCTCGTCCTGTGCGGCGGCTTCACCTACCTCTGCGTGCGCGGCGCCGGCAAGATCTTCCGCGTCGGGCTGCTGCTGCAAGGCAAGGCGCCGAGCCTGCGCGAGCTCTGGCGCTGGGCCAGGGCTGACTAGCCGATGGGCCCGCTCCGTCGCCTGCGGGACCGCCTCGCAGGCGCGGCACCCCGCTGGGTGCTGGTCGGCTTCGCGCTGATCTTCCTCGTCGGCTCGGTCCGCTTCTGCACCGAAGCGCGTGACGATAAGACGCCGGTCGTCCGCATCGGCGTCGACGGCCGCTACCACTGGGCGTTCCTCACCTCGCTCGTGCTCGACGGTGATCTCGACTTCACCAACCAGTACGCCGACCCCGAGAGCGGCAACTACTACGAGTACCGCGCGACCCACACCGGCCGACTCGCGAACCCGTTCCCGATCGGCCCCGCGCTGCTCTGGGCGCCGTTCTTTATCGTCGCGCACGGCGTCGCCCTCGTCGTCGACCCGCCGCATGCGCCCAGCGGCAACTCGCACCTGCACCAGCTCATCACGCTCTACGGCTCGTTCCTCTACGCCTTCGCCGCGATGCTCCTCGCCTACGCGATGGCCCGGCGTCGCTTCGGCCCCGGGCCCGCGTTCGCCGGCGCCTTCGCCGCGCTCGCGTGCGGACCGCTACTCCACTACACGCTCCACCAGCCGCACTACGCCCACGCACCGAGCGCGTTCGCCGTCACGCTGCTGCTCTACGTCTGGGACGCCGGTCGCGGCCAGCGCACGCCACGCGGCTGGCTCGCCCTCGGCGCGCTGATCGGCCTCGCGATGCTGGTGCGTGCGCAGAACCTCGTCTTCGCCGCGCCGGTCGTCGTGGAAGCGGCGACCGCCGCGATCGCCGCAGCGGTCGGCCGCGCCCGTACCGCCGACAGGAGCGCCCTCGGCCTCGCCCGCGCCCTCGCCCGCGCCCTCGCGTGGCCGCTCGCCGGCGCGCTCGTGGCGCTCATCGTCTTCACGCCGCAGCTCCTCGCGTGGCAGACGCTCTACGGCTCGTACATCGCGATTCCGCAGGGCGCGGGCTACATGCGCTGGGCCGACTCGCTCTGGGCCGACTCGCTCTTCTCGTCGAGAAACGGCCTCTTCCCCTACGCCCCGGTCTGGGCCGCCGGCGCGCTCGGGCTCGCGCTCGTCGTCAGGCGCGACCGCGCGCTCGGCCTCGCGCTCCTCGGCACCTTCGCGCTCGGCGCGTACCTAAACGGCGCGTCGTCCGACTGGTCCGGCGGCGGCGCGTTCGGCGGGCGGCGCTACGACGGCCTCGTCGCACACGTCACGCTCGGCCTCGGCGCGCTCGTCGCCGCGCTGCTCCACGCCGCCGAGCGCCGGCCACGCGCGCTCGCCGGCGGACTCCTCGCCGTCCTGCTCGTGCTCGGCGCGTGGACCAACTTGATCCTCGCCACCGACTTTCGCCGCGATCAGCTCGCGCGCGGTCCACGTGACCTCTATCCCACCTACGAGGGCGCGGCACGACGCATCGCCAGGAAGCTGCTCTGGCCCGGCGGCAACCCGCTCTCCCTTCCCGCCGCGCTCGCCTTCGCCTGGCGCACCGGCGCGCCGGTCGCACGTTACGAAGTGGTCGTCGGTGAAGTCTTCCTCACTGACTTTCGCGTCGAGCAGTTCCGCAAGCCCGCCGACGAGAAGCGCGACGCGCTCCGCTTCGCCGCACCCGAGCACGAAAAGTTCCTCGTCTCGGGTTTCGGTGGCGTCGTGCGAACTGAAGCGCGCGCCTCGGCCCGCCCCGCCCGTGCCGCGCGCGGTCCCCGCGCCCGCTTGCTCGTCCCGCTCAACCACGCTGGCGGAGTCGCCGCGTCGCTCGAGGGCACTGGCGTCAGCGCGAGCCGTCTGCGCGTCCTCTGGAACGGACGCGAGGTCGCTGCCAGCACCGTCGCCGCCGGAGCCAGGTTCGCGCTCAGCTTCACGCTCGCCCCCGACGCGATCACCCGCGGCGTGAACGTCGTCGACCTCATCCACGACGGCGTCCCCGCGGGCGCCGAGGCCGCGCGCTACGAGCGGCTCGCCCTCGAAGAGCGGTAGCTACTCGCGCTGACCACCCGACCGGCGCTGGCGCAGCGCGTGGACAACGCGGTAGCCGAGCAGCACCGCCAGCACCGCCGCGAAGAGGAACGGGCGCGTCGTGTCGACCTTCACCAGCATGAAGTAGTGCACCACGCCGAGTATCGCGAGCAGGTAGACGCGACGGTGCAGCTTGCGCCACTTCGTGCCGCCGAGCCGACGAATCCAACCGTCGGTCGACGTCACCGCGAGCGGCACCATCAGAAAGAACGCCGCCATGCCCGCCGCGATGAACGGTCGCTCCCAGACATCGGCCACGATCACGTCGAGCTGAAGCAGCTGATCAAACGCAGCGTACGTGGCGAGATGAATCAGCGCGTAGCCGAACGCGACCAATCCGAGCAGCCGGCGCAGCTTGCCGAGCGACGGCGCGTCGAACAGGCGACGGGCCGGCGTGATCGCCAGCGTCGCGAGCAGCGTGAGCAGCGTGATGCTGCCGGTCGCGTGGAGGAACAGCTCGATCGGGTTCGCGCCGAGCCCCGCACGCTCCGCTTCCCACGCGAGCACGCCGAGCGGCACCACCGCGTTCACCACGACGATCCACCAGACGAACCGCGCGCGCGGCGCTGCCCTCAGAAGTTCCTCACGAGGTCCATGCCGGCATAGAGCTGCGCGACCTGCTCGCCGTAGCCGTTGTAGCGCTGTGTGCGCCGCCGCCCGAACTCGCCGATGCGGCGCTCCGTCGCCTGACTCCAGCGCGGGTGCGAGACGTCGGGGTTCACGTTTGAGTAGAAGCCATACTCTTCGGGCGCGGCGACCGACCACGCCGTCGGCGGCTCGGTGTCGGTCAGCCGAATCCGCACGATCGACTTGGCGCTCTTGAAGCCGTACTTCCAGGGCACGACCAGCCGCACCGGCGCGCCGTTCTGATTCGGCAGCACCTCGCCGTAGAGCCCGAGCGCGAGCAGCGTGAGCGGGTGCATCGCCTCGTCGAGCCGCAGCCCCTCGCGGTACGGCCAGTCGAGCACGTCGCGCCGCTGCCCCGGCATCCGCTCAGGGTCGTGGAGCGTCGTGAACTCCACGTAGCGCGCGCTCGAGAGCGGTGCCACCTCGGCAAGCAACGCCGCGAGCGGGAAGCCGTTCCACGGGATCACCATCGACCACCCCTCGACGCAGCGCAGGCGATAGACGCGCTCCTCGAGCGGGAAGCGGCGCAGCAGCTGGTCCACATCGAACACGCGTGGCCGCGCCACCAGCCCGTCGACCGAGAGTGTCCACGGGCGCGTCACGAAGCCGCGCGCGGCCTCCTGCGGATCCTCTTTGCCGAGGCCGAACTCGTAAAAGTTGTTGTAGCTCGTGACGTCGGCAAGCGGCGTGCGCGCTTCGTCGGTAAAAAATCCGGTCGCGAACGGCGCGCCCGTCGTCGATGGCGCCGTGGATGCAGCGGTCACCACCGGCACCGGCAGCGGCTTCGACTGATGCACCGCCCGTCGCGGCACGATCCAGCTTTTCATAGCAAGCGCAGTGACGATCGGACTCGCGAGCAGCAGCGCACCGCCGAGAATTTCGCGACGGCCAAGGTAGAGCGACTTCGGCGTGATCTCCGAAACCGGTACGTCGGTACCTTCGCGCTTGGCTCCAGGCGGCATCGGGTCGTCGCACCCATGAAACCATGAATCGCCGCACGCGCCAGCCGCGCCGCGTCCGCCCTGGGCTGCCGCTTCCCGCTCGCGCAGTCCCGCGCCGCCCCGCGCTCCTGCCGGCCCCGCCCCGCGCTCCTGCTGGCCCCGCCCCGCGCTCCTGCTGGCCCCGCCCCGCGCTCCTGCTGGCCCCGCCCCGCGCTCCTGCTACCTTCCGCACCGTGCTCTGGCTCCTGCTGCTCTTCGTCGGCGTGCCGGCGCTCGAACTCGCGGTGCTCATCGCCATCGGCCGCGAGGTCGGGCTGCTCGCCACACTCGGCCTGCTGCTCGCCAGCGGCTTCGTCGGCTCGTGGCTCGCGCGGCGCGAAGGCACGCGCGCGCTCCGCGCCTACCAGACCGCGCTCGCCGAAGGGCGCGCGCCCGAGGAGGGTGTGCTCGGCGGGCTGCTCGTCTTCGCGGGCTGCTGCCTGTTGGTCGCACCCGGCGTGATCACCGACGTCGTCGGACTCGGCCTGCTCTTCCGACCGACGCGCCGCATGGCCGCCGGGCTCGTCCGGCGCTGGCTCGCACGGCGCATGGCCAGCGGCCAGCTCCACGTTATGATCCTCGGCGGCGACGCGCCTCGGCCGCAGCACGGCGCCGGCACGCCTGATTTCATCGACGTCGATCCCGGCGACTGACAGCTCAGGCGCGCGCGCGAAATACCGGACAGCCGCGCGGATAGCTGCGCGCTACGACGCCGCGGTCATCGCTAGCGACCGTGACGCACGACTCCTTTTCGTGACAGTCCACGAGGCGACCGGCGACTACGTTTTGCACCGCCTCGACCGGCCGCTCAAAGTGCGGGCAGAGCACCACCACGACCAACCCCTCGCTACGCCGCACCATGGCGTGATCCTACCCGCCACCCGCAGCGGTGTCGCCGCCGACGCCATAATCACCGGCCTCCATGCGGCCGCGCTCGCCGGGCTCCCCGCCGAGGTCCCCGGCGGGGTCACCGCCGATGACCATCCAACTTCTCCCTGTCCAACTGCTCCCTTGACCGGAACTCTATTTGAAACTAACTTTCATTTTCAGAAACCGATGATCGTCTGTCTCTGCAAAGTCGTCACCGACCGGGCCATCGATCAGCTGATCGATGACGGCGCCGCCAGCGCCGCCGAGATCGCCCAGGCCTGCGGCGCAGGTGCCGGCTGCGGTGCCTGCGTGCCGGCGATCGAGGGGATGATCGCGGCGATGCTCGCAGGTGGACCGTCCGCCTGCCGCGATTGCCCGAGACTGACCGCTACGGTACGGTCGCCGTACGTCGCGCACTTGGAGCATGGCGTGGGTGAGGCGGGATGAAGGGTCACGACAAGGTCATCGAGTTGCTGAACGAAGTGCTGACCGCGGAGCTGACCGCGATCAACCAGTACTTCATTCACGCGCGGATGTGTGAGAACTGGGGCTACCAGCGGCTCTGGAAGAAGCTCCGCGCCGAATCGATCGACGAGATGCGACACGCCGACGAGTTGATCGCGCGCGTGCTCTATCTCGATGGCGTGCCGAACGTGCAGCGCCTCGGCAAGGTCAACGTCGGGCAGACCGTCCTCGAGCAATTCCAGCTCGACCTCGCAGTGGAGAAGCACGCGATCGGTGTGCTGAACGCGGGCATCGAGGTCTGCCGGTCGCTCGCCGACAACGGCAGCCGCGACCTGCTCGAGAAGATCCTCCACGCGGAGGAAGAGCACGCGAACTGGCTCGAGTCGCAGCTCGAGCTCATCCGGCAGATCGGCGAGGCCAACTACCTCGCGCAGCAGATCCTCGAGTCGTAGCGGCCGGCGCGACGGCGGGCAGCGCGCGACTTCCTGCACCTGCGGTCAGTCGCGGGTCTGCTGCGGGTCTCGCTGCAGCGGCTTGCTGCGGGTCTTGCTGACTTCTTCACGGCGAGAGGTGCGCGCTCGGGCACGGCGAGACGAGCGCGATCTGACGCCTCGAGCCCGGCGAGCGCGCCGAGGCCGCCCACGAGCGTGGGTGCGTTGGCTCGGCTTCAGGCAGCCTCACTCGCGTCCACCTCGCCACAGTCGATTACGACGCGATCGCGACCGCCGGCTATCGCCAAGTGGAGCGCGGCGTCGGCCCGCTCGACCAGCCTGCGGGCCGACACGCGGGGCTGCCCCCACGTGGTGGCACCAGGCGTGAGCAGCGCGAGGCCGACTGACGCGGTAAGCGCGTAGCCCGGCGCTCGGACGGCACCGCGCACCGCGCAGCGGATGCGGTGGGCGGCGGTGGTGCCCCCGTCGCGATCGGTGCCGGGCAGGATCACCGCGAACCGGTCGTCACCGAGGCGCGCTGCGAGATCGCAAGCGCGCAGCGAGCGGCGCAGCAGGTCGGTCACACGCACGCGGCCCGCGTCGCCGACCGCGTGGCCACAGCCGTCGTGGAGCCGCTTCATGCCGTCGAGTTCGAGCATCAGCAGTGCGAGCCCGGCGCCGAAGCGACCCGCACAGCCGATCGCATGGTCGAGCTCGCGGTCAAACGCACGGTGGTTGAGCAGTCCGGTCAGGGGATCGCGCACGGCTGAACCGGCGAGGGTTGCGTGCTCGACCGTGAGCCGCGCGACCAGCACCTCGAGTTCATGCACGCGCGATGCAAGCGGCACGCTGGGGAGCGAGTCACGCTGTGCCGGGGACCGTCTGGAGCGAGTTGCGGGTGGCGCCATGTTGACCTCCGCGACCCGCTTCGTCCATCCACCCGATTGCTTGATGGGTATACTGCGACCCTCAAGTCCTTGAGCGAGTGACCGAACCTCGTCACAAGGATGGTGCCCTCCACATGATCGCCCTCACCCGCTTGAATCAGGAGCCGATCATCATCAACACGGATGCGATCGCGTATGTCGAGTCCACGCCCGACACGTTGATCACGCTCACCAACGGCGACCGCCTGCATGTGAAGGAGTCGGTGCCGGTGCTGATCGACCTCGCGATCGCGT